>JALTMP010000204.1 GCA_027001645.1 Candidatus Heimdallarchaeota archaeon | reverse complement strand
GGGTCGAATCCGGACAACCTGAAAGACATTGGGGAAGATGACCGGTACATATTTGTAAAGGGAGATGTATCTGATTATAGATTGGTGTCTGATCTTGTGAAGGATGTTGATGTTGTAGTAAATTTTGCAGCAGAAAGCCATGTGGACAGGAGCATTTCAGGCCCATACCCTTTCCTGCAGAGCAATGTCGTTGGAGTATTTACAATACTCGAGGCTTTGAGGAAACACAATCCAGATGCAAGGCTTGTTCAGATAGGGACGGATGAGGTTTACGGGGATATTGTGAAGGGTTCTTTCAGGGAAGAGGATAGACTTAAACCCTCCTCCCCATACTCTGCAAGCAAAGCCGCAGCGGACATGTTTGTTCTGGCATATGCCAGAACGTATGGTATTGATGCAGTAATCACGAGGTGCACGAACAACTATGGACCGTATCAGTTCCCAGAAAAGCTGATTCCTAAAACAATCATCAGGGCGTCAATGAATCTGAAGGTCCCCATTTATGGAACAGGCCAGAATGTCAGAGACTGGATATACGTTATGGATCACTGCAGAGCTGTTGATCTTGTGATGAGGGAGGGAGAAAAGGGGGAGATATACAACATTTCAAGCGGGGAGGAGAAAACAAACTTAGAGGTGGTTACTGAGATTTTTAAGATCATAAGCAAGAGTGACGAGCTGATAGAGTTCGTTGAGGACAGACCGGGACATGACATAAGATACAGTCTGGATTCATCAAAAATCAGGGAAGAGCTCAGCTGGAAACCTGAACACAGTTTCAAAGAGGGAATTGATGAAACTGTGAGATGGTATCTTGAAAATGAGTGGTGGTGGAAACTTCTGGCTAATGAAAAGGTTTTGCATGCCACACCATGGAAACTCAATTGGTAAAGCTGGGTGGTAATCTTGAAGATATTTGTTACAGGCGGTAGTGGTCTGCTTGGAAGTAAAGTTGCAGAGCTTGCGGTTGAGAAAGGATATAATGTTTATTCTGGATACCGCAACCAAAAGCCGGAATTTGGCAAAGCAGTTAAATTTGATCTGGCCGATGCTGATAGTGTTGTTAGAGTCATCAGTGAGGTAAGGCCGGATGTAATTATACATTCTGCGGCCTTAACAGATGTTGACAAATGTGAGGTTGAGAAAGATCTTGCTTACAAAATAAATGCAGAAGGAACAAAAGCTGTGACGGAGGCTGTAAAAAAACTGAATGCTTTTCTCGTGTACGTTTCGACAGACTATGTTTTTGATGGCGAGAGGGGGATGTATCGAGAAGAAGATGAGACGAATCCTGTGAATTATTACGGTTATACAAAACTGTTGGGGGAAAAATACTGTCAAGATTTCAGTATTGCCAGAACCTGTGTTATATATGGGGCAAAACCGGCAAGCGGTAAGATTAATTTTGTCCTGTGGTTGATTAACAAGCTTGAGAAGGGGGAAAGTGTCAGAATCGTCACCGATCAGTACATTACACCAACACTAAATACCAATCTTGCTAAGATGTTGTTGGAGATTGCTGAAAGAAAACTCAAAGGAGTTTTTCACTTAGCTGGGGCTACATGGGTTTCAAGATTTGAATTTGCTAAAGAAATTGCAAGAGTCTTTGGATTAGACGAGAACTTGATTACTCCATCAAAAATGGATGAAATAAACTGGGCTGCAAAAAGACCCAAAGATTCGTCTCTTGATGTATCAAAAGCTGTAAAATATTTGGATGAGAAACCGTATGAGTTTAAAAAAGCTTTAAAAGAGTTGAAGAGGGAAATTAAATTATGATTCAATAAAACGTGAAGTCCACGATGAGATCGTGAGGAAACTTCTCAACGAGCTTGAATATTACAGCAATTATAATTAAATTCGAAAAAAACGGATGCTCACTGAATGATCTGGAAAGAAGAATCGAGAAAGAAGGTATGCCTTTAGACAACCATGAAATCTGGGAAGACGGTATAGAGTGGAAAAACCCAGTTGAAGAGGTAGAAAAACTGAAGAAGCTTATTTAGGAGCTTATTGAGGAGCTTAAATGACTGATATTCTGAAAGAGGTTGTAACACTCAAATATTTTGGCATAACCCAAATGATTTTAAACTCCTAAAAAATTAATGTTACTGGTGGAAGATATGTCTGAAGTCACAATAAAACTTCCACAGAATATAGAAGAGCGAGAGGCAAGATTAGCATTAGCTATTGAACTATTCCGTGATGGGAGGATAACCGTCACCCAAGCAGCACAGTTAGCAGGTACAAGCCCTGATGAATTTACCAAAATCTTTCTAAAGAAAGAAAGGTTAAGCAGGGAAGACAGAGCTCTACTTCGTGTAATAGAAGAAACTCTCAGAAGTGACTGGGAAAGTGAAGAAGACAAATGGTGGGATGAATATTAAACAGAGATCCATAATTTTGCTCTGGTTTCCATTCTCTGATCTATCAGCGAAGAAAAAACGCCCTGTTCTGGTTATTTCCTCGGATAATTTCAATCGTCAAAGTAGAGACTTAATTGTATGTCAGATTACTTCGAAAATTGACAGTGGACTTTTGGAGTACAATGTCCCTCTAAAAAATGAAGATCTGGAATTCGGATATCTAAGAAGAGAGAGTGTAATCAAACCATACAGAATTTTTACAGCGAACAAAAGTTTAATCGCTCCAACAAGCAGAGGAGATACTGTGGTGGGCAGAATTAAATCCGAAAAGTTTGAAGAAGTTTTGAATGTCATTAAAGAGATTATCGGTGCTGAGGAGGTGTGATCGTGCTGCCGGGTATTGTTGTCAAACCCTTGAAGAGGTTTGCGGATGAGAGAGGATTTTTACCGAAATAATGCGTAAGGATTAGGGTATCTTAAAAAGCAAATGTTTTTAATATTTAAGAGGAAGGAGAAATTATGATTTCGATAAGAAAAGAAGTTCATGAAGAGATCTTAAAGAAACTACTAGGTGAGCTTGAATATTACGAGTCAATTATCGCTAAATTCGAGAAAAAATACAAATGCTCTTTAAAAGAACTTGAAAGGAAAATTGAGAGAGAGGGTGTGCCTTTAGACAACCATGAAATTTGGGAAGATAGTATAGAATGGAGAAATGCCGTTGAAGAGGTGGAGAAACTAAAGAGGCTCATAGAGGAGCTAAAATGACCGAAATTCTTAAAGAAATTGCAAAGAAGTTGCTGGGTTACGATATTGTATTAAAAGTGGAATTTTTGGGGACGAAGGTCAGGGCTTATATAGTTCATGGATACATTCTCGATGTATATTATAACCAAACGCTTAGAAAATATAGCTACACGCTAATAAAAGAGAACAAGAGAATAATTGGATGGGATAACGCACCACACCACGTAGCTGTAGAAACATATCCATACCATTTCCATGACGTAGATGGAAAAATTAAGCCATCACATCTATCTGGAAATCCCCTGAAAGATCTGGATGAGGTTTTAAACGTTATTAAAATTGTGTTATTGGACTGAGGAGGTGAACTAATGCTTCCCGGCATAGTTATCAAACCTTTGAAGAGATTTGCAGATGAAAGAGGATTTTTTACCGAGATAATGCGTAAGGACTGGAGTGATATTTTTCAGGATGAGATAGTTCAGGCGAACCTGTCAATCACATACCCCGGAATCGTCAGGGCATGGCACAGGCATGAAAGGGGACAGGTCGATTACTTTGTCTGTGTTAAGGGGGCGATCAAAATCTGTGCCTACGATGAGGAAACCCAGGAGCTTGCTGAGATCGTTTCTACTGGTGAAAATCCTCAGATTGTGAGAGTTCCCGGACAATACTGGCATGGGTTTAAGGTTGTCGGTAATGAGCCTGCGATGCTGGTTTACTTCGTGAGCAGACTTTACGACTACGAGAATCCAGATGAAGTGAGGAGACCGTGGAACGACGAAACTATTGTGCCTAAGGTGATAAATGGCAGAACAAATGACCCCCGATGCAACAAGCATTGGGACTGGTTTTATCCTCCGCATAAGTAATTGTAGAGTTTACAGGCAAAATGCCTTTTTTCTGTGCTCAAATGCCACAAAAACAATTTTGCCCTTTTCCTCTGTGCATATTATTCTGAATTTACCAACTCTTGCCGATCTGCATCCTTTGAATGAATGCCTCAGGGGTTTTCCGGCGTGAGGATGTTCCAGGATCTTTTCAATAGCCTTTTCAAGTTCAGCTATCAAATCTTTTTTAAGCTTTTTAACATCACTCAGAAAGCGTTTTGTAAATGCAACGTCCATTCTACTCCCTTACAACCTTTCTGAACTCATCCAGGCTGTAAATATTTCCTTCTCTTACGTCATTCAACCCTTCCTCAATTTTTTTCACGAAATCGTCATTCAGCAGTATTTCGAGCTCTTCCTGAATTGCTTCAATCTCATCCCTTACCTTAGAAATTGCTTTCAGGAAATTCTCAAGATCACTCCTTCTCAACACAACCTCACTCATCAAATACAAACTAGAAACAATCACTCATAAATGTTTTGCCAAACAGCCTTCTCATGGATACTTCGCAGGTTAAATTTAGTTTTTCAGATTCTGCCCTTCAGTTTCAGGTTTTTGATTGCTTTTCTGCTGGTTATCTTATCAAGTTGATGCTGGAGTGGTCACAATAACAGA
>JALTMP010000203.1 GCA_027001645.1 Candidatus Heimdallarchaeota archaeon | reverse complement strand
CATTCTTACATCCAGCAAATGTCAAAGCACCTTATGAAGATACCATCGTTCACGCAAAGTTCTCATCAGTCATTAACAAAGTAACCGTAAGATTCACAGTTGGAAACACCCCCAAGGCAAATGTCCCCATTTATGCTATCCAGATAACAACAATTGGCACAAGAGCATATGAAACAATCGTTGCAGGATCACCGATATTCTCCGATGCAAACGGAACCGCAACGTTCTTTCTCACTTCAGGAGAGTACAAATTCCAAGCACTCTATCTAGGCGCATCCGTAAAAACAACAACGTACTCCATTCAAACCGAAAAATTCATTCAAATCAATGTAGATGTTGGTCCAATCGTGATTCACATAACTGACGAATTAGGAACCGCACTCCCAAGCACGTGGATTTCACTATATGGCGTACAAGGAACAGCTTCAACATATCTGTCCTCGAGATATACTAATTCAACAGGATACGCAGAATTTGGTGGAGTCTTAACAGAAAGATTCAAAATCAGCATATATTCCATTGGTTTTGTCTCAGACACGTATCTAACAGTACCGGGCAACGTGTACGAAATTGTCATCCCCGGAAAAACGCTGTATATCAACGCAACCTCTACCTCGGGCACTCCAGTTGCAAACCTGTATTTTTACGCATACGATTCAAATGGAAGATACGTGGGATATGGAAGAACAAATCAATCAGGAATAGGCTACCTTCTTGGATTAAAACCAGACAATTATAGCCTAACGTACTATCTCAGCTGGACTTCAACTTATAAAACAACCATTAATTTCGTTAATACGACGATCTATAACATTACTCTCCCAGGCATTCTCATATTCGCAAACATTACAGCGCTGACAGACCTCGGTGGAGGAAACTACACCGTATCACCCCTTCCCAACCAATGGGTATATCTCATGAAACAGAGCAATGGACAATATGTTGGCTGGGGATACACCAACGATACGGGGGTAGCAACATTCCTCGTGGATCCCGTAACATATAATCCAAATGACACCTATGTGTTCAGAACATGGTATTATTCCAATGGATTATGGTCATCCTACACATCACCACCATTCAATCTAACCGATGGAAAAATCGTAAATATGACAGTAGGTGGTGTCCCAATTTACTTTAGAGTCATTGATAATACCGGTCAGCCAGCTTACGGTTTCAGAGGCTATTTGTTTGACCCGAATACCGATTGGTGGACAAGTTATGCTTGGAGCATCAATAGCACGGGATGGGGAGTCCTATATGGAATCCCTGGAAAAGAATACTTTATCTCAGTAGCCCATGGCTCTCTTACAGCAAACAGCACGCTCTTCAACGCAACCAGCGGATATTCATACCAGTTCCCAGCCTTCACTAGAGCGTCATTTACCGTGAGAGTTCTTAATGAAAATGGCCAAGCAGTTAGCAATAGGGCAGTCTATCTCTACGTTCAAGACAAGTATTATGGCTATGCCTTATATTATGCCTCAGCAACAACAAATGGAGCGGGAAGAGCAAGATTCAACGGCTATGCTGGAGCAGACTACCTTGCAAGAACTTGGTTTGGAACCTATTACCTCACAGGATTCATAACAGGAGTAACAAATAATGCCGTTTATACCCTACAGCCCAACATTGTTTACATTAGGCTACTCGCGCAGGACGGAACACCTATCGCGAACAGATACTTCTATGTCTACTTAGCAGGAACGAACACCTACATCACATGGGGAGGTTATACTAATGCTACAGGGTATCGACAACTATCGTTACCGATCGGAGGGCCATATGAAGTTCGAGTGTATGGTTTAGGAACTCGATACGCAGTCAGCAGTCCCTTCAACATCACACAAGCCAATCAAGTTGTATCCCTAACATTTGATGTCGTGAGGGTTTACGCTCGAGCACAAGATGAAAACGGAACACCACTCAACGATATCTTAGGCTATGGCTACTATATGTATCTATACACATCCAACGGAACCTATGTGAGCTACGGCTACTCAAATGCCACGGGCTGGGTTACATTTTACGCCTTAAACGGAAGCGACTATCAAGCAGTACTCACCTACTTTGGCAGAAGGATAGAGTCAGCAGTGTTCACGGCATATGAAGGAACAACTGTAAGTGTTACAATAACAGGATTCCGCATCTATGCGAATGTGACGAGAGACGGACAGCCAGTCCAGAACACATGGGTGTATCTTTACACTGAAGCAAATCGCTACTCAGGATGGGCAAGAACCAACTCATCAGGAATCGCGACCTTTGTAGGAATCCTCAATGGAACCTACTACATGAGAGCATACTTGAATGGTTACTACGCTAAAAGCGACCTCTTTAACGCCTCACAAGGACTAGTAGTAAACATTACTTCAGTATCCCAACCAGTAACAATCAAGGTGTACCAATTCACAGGAGGATTTGCCCAAGGGGTCTACGTCTATCTCAATTCCATAGAAGGATATTGGATCTATGGAGGAACGACAAACAACCAAGGGGAGATCACAATCACAGCATCGCTAAATGTGATTTACAAGGCCAGAGCATATATGAGACCTACCCAAAATAGTGCTTATACGTGGGTAGTTTCAAAATTCTTCAATAATACGGGATCTCAGGGAATCATTGAAATGAGACCAACCCCCATATCTGTGAAGGTTGTTGACGGGGCAGATCGACCAGTAGCAGGGCAATACGTAAACCTTCTACAAAATGGAACATATGATTCGTATGGTTATACAGATGGGACTGGAACGGCAACCCTATGGGGAGTTTACAACACTACTTATTACGTCAGAGCATACCGGTATGGATTCGATTACTACAACTTTACTTCGTTCACAACGCCATCAAATGACACAACAGTCTATACGGGAGTAAATATAGGAGGAGGACATGTTTACGTCCAAATACTTGATCCACAAGGAGCACCAATTGCCAATTCAAGGGTTACTCTTTACGCTCAGAGCAGTACCTACAGTGTTGCTTCTGCAGATACAAACAGCACGGGATGGGCCGTCTTCCAAAGCGTTGGAAACGGAACACTTTACAGAATCTATTCGGTTGATGTGGCAAACTACTCAAGTTACTTTAGAGCAATAGACGGGCTAACAATCGTCATGCAACAAGGAAGTGGCCAAATACAATCAGTAGCACCAACACAAATATTCATAGCAACAACCATAGCGAAGACAAAACGTACATAGAGAAAGAAGGCTGTAGCAATATCAACGATTCCCCCTTCATCTCCTCCTTTACCTTTTGCCTTGAAGTAGGATTTTTTGAAATCCAAATGTTAGTTTCAAGTTATAGTCCAAGATTATCCGATAACTCATAACCCCTAGAAACTACGCCAAGAATAGTAATCATTGGATTTACGCCAGGGGCGGTGGGCAAAACACTTCCATCCATAATAAAAACACCGGGATAATCATGCATTTCTAAAGTGGGACCAACAACGCTATAAGAGGGCCCTGTTCCCATACGAGCAGTACCAGTTGGATGGGCACTAAATAGGGGCAATTCATTAGGTCCATCCCGCAGATTACGAATCCGAGGAATTTCATTAGGTGACGAAAGTTTCGTAAACTGAGCATGCAGTGTATAAACTTCTTTAGCGCCTGCTGCAAACTGGAGCTCAATAGCGTTTTCAAGCCCCATAAGAAGATGCTTTTTATCTGTGGGGCTCAATCGGTAACGAATACTTTTCCGACCTCGAGTCCACTTCACTTCTCCACTTGATTGCTTATCAGCGCCGTCCCTTACCAAGACAATCATAACGCCGAGACGTCGAAGATTCCGGATGATTTCTCGTCGTTCTTCACCAATTCCGGGCATATTGATCCCACCAAGAATTGGTTGCACGGGTGCGACTTCTACCCAGAAACCATATCCCTCTCCGTTCAAATTCCAATACTCTTCGCTCCAAGTAGACTGAGGAATGCCATAAGATGGATCAATTAAATGATCGTACCGGCCAACAGCGATGGTAACCGGATGCAAGTGTAAGTATTTACCCAAGATCTTGTTTCTAGTAAGCTTAGATTTTTGCAGAACAATAGGTGTGCCAATCGCACTGCCTGCGACTACAACCCTTCGGCAAGAAATCTTAATGATTCGAGAAGAAACACCATACTCAGAGCCAAGTGAAACACCAACCACTACCTGTTCGTTTCGACCATGGTAGTGTATTTTCTCAGCCCTCACACCAGTATAAACGGTCGTGTTTCCTCTCAGAGCGTCACCTAAGAAAGTCAAGCGCATGTCTTGCTTGGCATCGTAATAACAACCAGTGCCACAGTAGCCACAACCAATGCATCCGTCGGAATTATTCTGAGAAGCTTCAGCATGAATTCCTAAAACCTTGGCTCCATTAAGAATCAAGCGATTCTGAGGATTATGTTCATCATCTGGGACTGTGTGGACTTTCATTCGTTTCTCGATATGTTCGAAATGAGGAGCCATAGCCTTAGAGGAATATTCCTCTAATTCAAAATCTCGGACCCATTCTTCCAATACGTGATCAGGAGTGCGCAAGCAAGTCATCCAATTAATAGTAGGGGAGCCCCCGAAAACACGTCCTTGCAAAATGCGAATTGACATGTCGTCGGTTGCTTGAGAGGCTTGTTGCT
>JALTMP010000202.1 GCA_027001645.1 Candidatus Heimdallarchaeota archaeon | reverse complement strand
GTAGAGACGATCAATTTGTTTTGGATTGATTTCTGCGATAATGGCAATCTTATTGTTCATTTTAATGGCTAGTGGCTGAGCTCCGCTCATGAGACCCAGGCCTGCAGTTACCACGATCTTCTTTTCAAAATCACTTAATTTTTGAAATTCTGGTCTTTTTTCTGCGGCTTTTACTGCTGCAGCAACGGTTTCATATGTGCCTTGAATGATGCCTTGAAGCCCAATGAAGCAGAAAGATCCGGCAGTCATTTGTCCGTAAACCGTGAGACCTGCTTCCACCATGTTGTTGAAGTATTTTGTCCATTCGGGGACGATTATACTATTGGTTACAACAACTCGCGGAGCAAGAGGATGAGTTATTGTTTTGCCATAGGGAACTCCGCTTTGCAGGAAGAGAGTTTCGTTTTTCTCTAAATTTCGTAAGAGGTCAATTGTTTCAAAAAAGGCTTTCCAGTTCCTTGCAACCCTACCAGAGCCGCCATAGATGAACAAAGTTTCCCAGTCAGAACCATTATGGAGGTTATTTAACATCGCCCGGATTATGGCCTCTGTCTGCCAACCGGCCTTGGTGGATGGTTTGAGAGCTTCGTCTCCTTTGGGTAGGGGCGGGATCTCACTAGGTTTGAGATCTAATCGGAGTCTCTCTTCTTCGGTCAACTTGTATACTCCAGCAATGATTTCGTCCAGCCTCGTTCGATATGGGCCTTTCTGTGATGAGGCTTCTTGTTCTAGACTCGTCATTCAAATCACTCATTATTCAATGAAAAAAACTTCCTAAATACTTTTCCCGATGTTCAGACAACTATTTGACCAACATTAGAGAAGAGATCCGAACTAATTTGAAACACTAGCGACAAATATAAAAAAGAAACAAGTCGCATACAATATGAACGGATCACTAGGGCCGGTGGTCTAGGGGCTATGACGCCACGTTGACATCGTGGAGGTCGGCGGTTCAATTCCGCCCCGGCCCACCAATTTTCTAAGAACATTTACTTTGCGTTTGTTAATGTTGTTCGTTCAATTGAAAGATCCTCCGTTTTTCCCCCGTCGTTACATGGTGGCACATTACGTGTTTCTACTAGACTAAGCCCTGCAATTTTTAATTCTTTAAGAAAGGTTTCTAAGCTTGCTTTGCTTTCAAAATCGATAATTGCTAATTTTCGAGTCTCTTGTGAAACTCCTACCTTTTTCAAAGCTTTCGCGATTTGAGTTTCACCACTAACAAAGAGGATGAACTCGACGGGTAGGGTCTTTGCTCTCATATCAGCTAAATTAGCACGCCGAATAGCGTTCCAAATCGAAGCGACAATGTGTCGATCTCCGGCGGTCTTGTCGTAATCAATGATTGCTATGCTAGTTTTTTCTTGCAACGAAGCAAGAAGCTTTTCGATCTGTTCGGTAGACATTGGCTTGGAGAGAATGCAGATTTTTGCCCAAAATGATTGCTGTTCCACAACTGCAAATTCTTTAACGACATAAAAACATACTGACATAACAATCATATAGGTAAACAATTGATATTTGAGCAGTAGGAAGAAGGGGTCAGATCGCGGTTGAGTAGGAAGAGAAATCTGTGGAACGTGCTGGCAAATTATTCGCCTGTATACCCCGTAGACCAAGGAATGCCAGCTTATGATGTGATGGCATTTTCTGAGAGACACAGGGAGATCGATGCAAGAGTTAGGAGATATTGGGAATTTCTCCACCCCCTCGTCAAGGATTTATTCTATTCTTTTGCAGAAATGTTTGCAAATCTCCAGTCTCAACTAAAGAACTCCGAGAAGAACATGGAGCTCTTGAGAAAAGAAATCGAGCAAGCTAAAAGGCAACGTGGGATGCGAGAAGAGGACCAGCGAAAAATGCAAAAGCTCGAAGATGAAAACAGAAAACTAAAACGGGAATTAAGCGAGGTGTCAACCAAGTTCTCCAATCTTCTCGTTCAGTTTGACAAGGCGATCGCAGACCTTGAAACAGAGATAAGATCAAAGTATGAGAGAACAATTGCGAGAATAGTTGATGAAAAAAAACACCTCGAGAGAACTGTTGCCAAGCAAGAAACCCAGATACATGATTTGCAAAAGAAACTACAACATACAATCGCTCAGCTAGAAGAAACCAAAACTCAGGCCTTCAAGAGTAAAGTGAACGAAACGCTTGAGCAAGAATTAAGAGAAGAAATTCAACTACTTGAAAAGGCCCTCGAGGCAGCTCGTCGAGAACTTGAAAAGACCAAGAAACAACTCGAAGAAGCAGAGGCGGGAGAAGCGAGAGAGGACTTTGTTGAAATGCTGAAAAAAGAAAATGAGGTCCTAAAACAAAACAACGATGCGTTGAGGACAGAAATCTCAGAGTTGAATACAAGAATGCAAGAACTCGAAAAAGCATACGAAAGAGAGAAAACAGAACTTGCAAATGACTACAAAAAACTCATCGAGGCTTATGATTATGAGATCAAGACAATCAGGCTTGATATAGATGCAAAGAATGATGAAATTAGGCGACTAAGTGAAGAACTAGAAACTACAAAAG
The DNA here is from genome assembly GCA_027001645.1 of Candidatus Heimdallarchaeota archaeon. Classification (GTDB taxonomy): domain Archaea; phylum Asgardarchaeota; class Heimdallarchaeia; order Heimdallarchaeales; family JAJRWK01; genus JAJRWK01. Next base: position 2,111 of record JALTMP010000202.1, on the reverse strand, counting down.
AAAAAGTTTCGATGCTACGAAAAAGATTGAAAGAATCTGAGGAAAATCAAGCCGTAGCCCAAGAAATTCTTTCGTTGTTAAAGGAGGTAATCGTTTGAGCTTTAAGTCTGGTTTCCAGGCAAAACTAATCCTTGTCGGGGAGCCCCTTGTTGGCAAAACAAGTATCCGCCAAAGATACATGGGGGCAGGGTTTAGGGGCAGTTACTTAACTACTATCGGTTCTGATTTCGCTTCGAAATCAGTGAAGTTGGGAGACACTATAATTCACCTACAGATATGGGATCTTGCAGGACATGACATGTTCAAGTCCATGCGCCCTCTTTTTTACAAGGGGACACAAGTCGTTTTATTGGTCTTTGACACAACAGACCGAGCTTCTTTTGAAAAAACCCAGGACTGGCTTAAAGAATGCTTTGAAATTGCCGGAGAAACTATCAGAACGGTGGCTCTCATTGGAAATAAAATTGACCTAGAAGAATTTAGAGTGATCGGAAGAGAAGAAGGAATAGAAGCCACAAAAAGAATTCAGAAAAAGTATGGCGTTCCTTCATTTTATATCGAAACCTCAGCGTTAACTGGAGAAAACATAGAGTTGCTTTTCAATAAAGTTTCTCTCACGCTAATCCCTGAGTCTATTCTGCCAAAAATTTTTGAAAAAGATCCCAGTCTAAAGGATCTCTATGAATCAGACGAAAAGGGAACAAAGATAGTGGAGTCCCCAGATAGCGAGATACCTCAGGAAACTCTTCACTTATTTGACCAAAACATCAATCAAGCAATCATGTTTATCAGCATGAGACTGGATGAAACTGAGAAAAATCTTGAAAAAGTCCAGAAAGAGATAAAAAAACTAAACAAGAGCTACCTAACACTTTCCAAACAGTTGGAGGACCTTTTCGCAGTTATTAGGAAGATGGATGTCGGCAATAGAGAAAAAATTCCCAAATTGAAGCTAAATGAGGAAGACCTATCTTTTCTGGAAGAATAGTTTCCTCTTAACAACCTCATCAAGTAAATGCAAAAGAAGAGTAATTGAATATCTTGCTTGTTTCGAATTTTGAACGTAAAGGGCGATACTCTTAACAATATGTTTTCTTATTCCTTCCATGATGTCAAATTTGAGAGCTCAGCTCTTCGTTGAAGGCGATGGTTATCCAAAAGAAGTACTCGGAGGTATATTGCAAAGAGCCCAAGCAAGGGTTGAAAAGGGCGTTTTTCAGTATGAAATATTTGATATTGCCACAGAGGAGGGAAAAACAAAAGCAAAAGAATTGAAAGTCCAAGATGTCCCCACACTTATCTTTCATCGGATTGCGAGAATTTCCGGCACTCTAAATGAAGATTTCATAAATGCTGCCGCATTATCTCTCGTCTCAAATACGTCTAGGGACAAGAGTGGAATCCTGGAACTACCAGCAACTGAAAAATTCAAGCTTGATGTCGCCTCTGTTTTTATGGAAAATCAAGTCATCACAAAGTCTAACAGCTCTCTTTTTGTATTTCTAACAATTCCAAACCCAGATCTTATCAATCCCGACCATATTGAAGCGTTAGCGGAGAATCGAAAAATCTTCATCCTTTCTAATTTTGAGCAGGGATCGCAAGAACAGAGGGCTAAACTAGGGGCCTTAGGCCTTCACGAAAATATTGTCCTTGGTCATATTATTCGAGAAGATATGATGGCGTGTGGAAACCTTGTCGCAAGAAAGAGCCGTCCGTTCAGCTCTGCGTTTTTCAGGGCAAAAATAGGTGGAAACCAGATCAAAGGAAAATGGACTGCACTACTTTCTGATTCGAGCAAATTCATCAAGGACTTCTACATGATGCTCTTTATGGCCTCATCTCCAGTTTCCCATGATGGAACAATAATGTCTGGTTCGAATAGACAAGTTGCGAAGGCCAAGGATAGCATGGATGAGATTAACCGAGTTCTTTGGTAAAACGATTGCCGTGAAAAACGTCCAGCGTGCATTTCTAGCAACTCTTAGGAAAGCAAGAACTTGTATAAGGGATAGGCAGAAGAGTTCACTATGAAAGACCAAGATAAGCAAAGAGACATGTATCAATTCTGTCTCAATATGAAAGAGCGCTATCACGTTCGTTATGATGAC
>JALTMP010000201.1 GCA_027001645.1 Candidatus Heimdallarchaeota archaeon | reverse complement strand
GGGGACGGTGTATTCTTCTTCAGGAACTTCTTCTCTAAATGCTCGATAGATTCGTTTGGGTTCAAAGAATAAAACGGGATCGGGATCTCGAATTGCACTAATCAAAAGACCCTTTGTGTCATAGGGATTACTGGGCACTACTATCTTTAATCCCGGTGTGTGTGCAAAATACGCTTCAGGGGATTGACTGTGATAAATCGCTCCTTTTACTCCTCCACCATACGGGGTTCTAATCACCATTGGAACCGTAAACATCCCGCCGCTTCGATATCGAAACTTAGCTGCTTCTGACACGATCTGATCCATGGCAGGCCAGATAAAGTCCGAAAATTGAATCTCTGCAATGGGTCGAAGGCCATATAATGCCATCCCAACTGCGAAACCTATGATTCCGCTCTCATTTAGGGGGGTATCTAAGACGCGTTCTCCACCATACTTTTCGTAAAGACCCTGAGTTGCTCGAAAGACTCCTCCGTCAGGCCCTATATCTTCTCCAAGGAGGACGACGTTTTCATCTTTTTCCATTTCTTGATCCAAAGCCAAGCGTACTGCTTCGATAATTGTCAATTCTGCCATTTTTGTCACTCCCTTGTAAATCTAAGCGCCTCTTGAAGCTGTTCTTCTAAGTGCCATGGCATAGTTTCGAAAACGTCCTCAAACATTGTTTCCAATGGGGGCGCAGATCGGCTGTCGGCTTCAGCAATTAACTCATTGAAGATCTGGTCATACTTCGAGCGAATCCGTTCTGGTTCATCCTTGTCGATAATGCCCTCTGAAATCAAGAATTTGGAGAATCTACCGATCGGTTCTTTTTGTCTCCACAGCTCTACGTCCTTTTCTGCTCTATATTTTGAAGGATCATCTGAAGATGTGTGAGGGCCTAACCTATATGTTACCGATTCGATAAATGTTGGTCCATCTCCCTTTCTAGCTCTTTTTGATGCTTCTTTGACCGCTGTGAACATAGCAAATATGTCATTCCCATCAATCCGAATTCCTGGCATTCCATATCCCGCTGCTTTATCAACCAACTGTTTGGCTGCCGTTTGTTTGCTAAGCGGAACCGAGATCGCCCATTGGTTGTTTTGACAGATGAATACTGTGGCGGCTTTTGTAACTGCTCCAAAGTTCATGCCAGAATGAAAATCATTTGAAGATGTAGCTCCATCACCAAAGAATACGATAGAAATGTTGCCATCTTTCTTGTAACGTGCTGCGTATCCCGCGCCTGCTGCTTGAACAATCTGAGTTCCGATAGGAGCAGAAGGGTTCACAAATCTGATTCTTGCATCACCAAACAGACCTGGTAATCTTCGGCCTTTCTGCGGGTCTAACTCATTTGCAAAGAGGTGATTAATGATGTCTGCCAGTGGTATTCCTCTATAGATTGCCAATCCATGTTCTCGATATGCTGGAAAAATCCAGTCAGTATCTTTAATCGCCGCAGCTGCTCCAACATGGGCTTCTTGTCCTGTTGTAGGGATATGAAAGCCAATTCTTCCTTGTCTTTGTAGACGCATTCCTTTTTCATCAAGAACGCGTACAGCGATCATAATATCTAACCATTTTACTAATTCTTTTTTAGCAACCCGGGGTAATAAGTCCGGGTTGATGACGTTTCCATCAATATCTATTACTTGTCTCATAAAATATTCCTCGAGCTGTGGTAAAGCCAAAGGGACTCATGGGTTTGTCTCTTTTGAAATATTAAGAGGTTTAGGTCACCCGAATTTTTCTCACTCTTCTGGAATCCGCTCTACTAATAGACTTTTCGTCTTTTGAAAACCTTCATTCGCCTCTTTGATTCCTTTTAACCCAGAATTGAGGGTTGCTAGGGTAATTGCTTGCGAAGAATTGTTTTTATTCGTATTAGCTGATAGATGCGCATGGCCATAATTGCTAAACATCTTCGATGTGACTGTATCGAAGCTGTAGGAACCGGAAGCTGTCCCATTCGATTATTGCCTCCTTCTGTTGAAGAAAAACAGACCTATTATCATTGCCCTCTCGACAAGTATGATTTCATCTGCGATAGGGGGATTGTGGCTCAATTTGAATTTGCTGAAGATGGTTCTCCCACTAATAAGATCATCAAGTGTTTCAAATGTGGCACGATTTTAGAGGAAAGACAATGGCCGCCGGAAGAAACCTGATTCGAGACAAGTTTTTTCGACCCCGCACATTGTTCTACAAGGTACTAAGCGAATGCATGCTTCGTATTCACGCGTTCGTTTGTTTTCATGGGGCTGGAGCGAGAAAAGGTGCTTCTTTTAGCCCAAACCCTTTTTACCGTATTGGGCTTAATCTTTAGCGTGGAAAGTGAAGAAAATTCTGACAATAATTTACCCGATCAAGAAAACACCCCCAACAGAGATTCAAACCCAAGTGTGATCTCTCCAGAATTAGAATCTAATATGGAAACCGCCTCCTCCGAGAGTATTGCCCACTTCGAGGTTGTACCGCCATCTAGAAAAACTCTGTTGAAGTGGATAGGGATATTCTTTTTCCTGAACCTTGTGTGGTTTGCTGAAGCTGGAAGGATCTATTTATTGATACTCCTAATTGCATTTTCCTACTGGCTTTGGAAAAAGATGACTCGAATTCTCGTAAAGAGGATCCTGTTGGATCAATTACAATACATAGACGATCCCTCCAGAAGAGGTTTTTTCACAAAATTCTTTCTAATTACACTTACTGGAAATCTTGATTACTATGTTGAAAAGCAAGTTGCTTTTTTATCTTTAGAAAATATCAAAGGATTCTTTCGTTCACGCGGAATTGATCTTGCAATTAGCACTTCGGGTGTTGCTCTAACCTTCGCATGGTTTATCTCAGTACTTTTCCTCCCAAGTAATACTCCGGCTGAAGAGGCAAGAGGGCAAGTGTTGTTCCTAATTCTTCTCGGAGCTTTGCTGGCATCTGTTTTTCTCTCATTTTATCTCCCCATTACTTGGGTTTTAAGAGACTCTGGCTTTAAGTCATTTGACTCTACTACCAAAGAAATTGAGCTTGTTTCAAGCGGGTTTAAACAACGCCTTGACCGAGTTTTTGGTCTTTCAGGGATTCTTGCTGCAAGAGACTTGTTCAACTATGGAGTTCCGCCAGAGGAACAAAACCTTGTTTCTACTTACTTCATCTTGATCTTTGTAGTGATTGGAATTACTCTATTCCTTTCAGGTGCTTCGCTCATAACTGCATTCATGTACTTGAGGTACGCTCATGCGGATATAGTTAATGAAACAAGATCTCGCCTTATCAGAGAACCATTTATTGGGGCGGCCACAACAAGAATTGATAAGGAGAATTGATAAAGAGAAAGACTGTGGAAGCCTACGAGTTGTCTTTTTTCTGTATGCTAGAGTTGGTAATCTAATTTTATCTCCCCATAACTGGAAGTAGTTTCTTTCCGTAAACATAATATTTTTGGATCATTTGAGCAAAGAAGTAATAATTAATACTGAGAAGTGTTTTGCGTGGAGTTGGTGAATTGCAGCTAGTCCCTATAGATTCTTTTTTTGTCATCAATCAGTCAGGTGTTCCGATTTTTTCTCAGAATTTTAATCCCCGAGACGTTGAAATGGATTTAGTCTTGATCTCGGGGTTTTTTAATGCAATTCATCAGTTTTCGAGTAACATAGTAGATAAAACCAGTAAATCATTTGATATAAATTATGGAGACAGAACAGTGATTTTTCTATCTCGCGAGAATATCATGTTCGTAGCAATTGTTCCCCATAAAACCACAGACCTGGGAGACTTTCTTCACAATATTTCAAGCGTCTTTCTGAGCATGTATAACGATCTTGACTTTGACGTTCCCATTGAAAATGACCCTCAACTCTTCTCTAAATTCAGAGAAATACTATTGGATCATGTGTTAATACAGTTATCTGATAATCTTACCCCCTTGCTCTTAAAACCGATTGAAGCTGTTGAACCCATTGAGAAGCAACTAGCAACTGAGTTGCGGTCTAGAAAAAACATTGAGAAAATATCAAAAACCCTTAATGTGGAGAAATCCCGCATTCACAGAATACTCCTCAACTGGTGGACACTCGGCTACATTGAGTTTTCAGCATTACCTGCGCTTAATGACATCTTAGTTAGAACGCCCTCCTATGTTCGTTTTCTTATGGATGGCTCCGCCGAGAGAAAAAAAATGCCAAAAAAAATTGCGAACACTGAATCTCAAATCTACTTTCTGTTTTCGCTACTCGATGGTACTCGCACGCTTAGGGAGATTCTTTTAGAATTCCCGCGCGAAGAACGAAAAGGCATTTATTCACTCTTGGATTGGCTTCACCGTCAGAAAGCTGTTCGAAGACGATCCTACTGGGAACGTCAAACTCTCAAAACTCAAAAGTTAATCAAAGCTGCACTATCAATTGCCTATAACGTGTACTCAAGTAGTACTGTAAACGAAGTGATACAAGAGCAGCTTGAAAAGAAGAGCACAAATGTTGTGGGCTTAGAACTAAGGCTGAGTTCAAATGGGAAATATGAAATTCTACACCTCCCCGAATTATATAATCAAACTAGTTTGGAATTCTTGTCCACGCTATCCCGAAGTTGGCTCATTGTATTAGAGGCAATGATAATGCAATTCGTTTCTCTCGGAAAACTTGATCAATTCACAAAGCTTTATCTTGATTTTTTAGAAGAAATCATAC
>JALTMP010000200.1 GCA_027001645.1 Candidatus Heimdallarchaeota archaeon | reverse complement strand
CAAGAGACTCGAAGAGCGAAAGAAAAGGAGAGTCATCTGCAAAAGTGGAAGAAAGAAATGAGTTGGAAGCTAGTGTTATTAGCTCAGAACAAAGCAAGTTTGATCTTTTTATCACGACAGACACGATAACCCTACGGCTGTTACTAGCAATAGTTTTGGCAGGTTTTATTGCTGTCGTCTCTATATACTCAATAAAGGAAGCATCGGTTGCAAACGCCGTTGGCGTCTCGACATTTTACTTGCCCCTAGTCATTATTGTGCTCTCCGTTTTTTACCTTGGTCTTTGGGGTGTAATTGCGACCTTATTGGGTGCTTTCATCTCTTCACTTGTACTAAATTTTGGTTTTTTTGATGCCATAATTTGGAGCGGGGCCAATGTTATTGAAGCCTTGATGCCATTGTTAGCAATAAAGCTGTTCAATGTAAATGTAGATTTTTCGAAACAACGAAAGGAGATCACAATTTCTAGTGAGGAATTGATGAAAAGAACTGCCGGATATAGGGATCTCTCCGAGTCATACATAAACTTGTACTTCCTCTCTAGCAAGAAATTCAAAACAGCGTTCCAAGGATCTTCTTCTGATAGCATCAAAATCACAAACAAGCCTTTCTTTTCTTTGTTTCTTCTGGCAATCATTCCCATTATATCAAACTTGATACTTCGTAGCAGTTCTCACCCGGCAGAGAAAATCCTGCCCCTGGGTGCGACTATTTCTGTCCTAATATTGGGTTACTTGTTCGTTGGCAGTCAGAATAAGAATGACATGTCGGTTTATCTGCTCATTGTTGTATTGCTTTCTTCCCTTATCGGTGCACTATATGGTAGCACGTATTTGTTGCTCAATAATGAGATTACTCCACAGGATTTCTGGAAGATTTGTATTATATGGCTATCAACGAACGTTATGATAATCACTGGCTACGTTACTCCCATTCTCTTTTATCTGTCCCCTCATTTTGTTAGGAGTGATTTATACGTCAAGGGGTATTTAATCAAACCCAATAGACTTCATCAAGTAAGGTCTGAATTCTTCATTTTTACTTTTGCACTAATCTTATGGATTTACGCATATATCTTGCTTTACATTTTCAAATGGTTTGGGGATGCCATTTCCATAATCCACTTGTTTCCTTTTGCGGTAGGATCGATTTATCTTTCAAGCAATGCATATACAGCACTAAAAGGAGAACTCCCTACAAAAGTCTTGACAAGTGACCACAATAAGGCATTCAAGGAGATTGAAAATAGGGTTATAGTTGTGGAAAAGAACACGGAATCATTATTGCTCGTCTTATCAATTCTTATTGCTCTTCCCGTCAGCTTGTCTAGTTCTGTTCCTCAAAAGGCGCTAATGGCCGTAATCTGGTCTGCTACGTTTGCCTGTGCTACTATTGGGATCATATGGATTCCAGAAACACAACTTATCTGGATACGAGTGCTAAAAGCCCTAAAGACAACTTTTCACATCTACACGATCTCATTATTACTATTAGCTGCTGTGATGATAATTTTCTAAACTACTAGGATGTTTCACCCGCTAGGATCTCTATCTTGGGTTTTTTTGAATCCAAGTGGTTAGAAATATTGCATGTCGATAGTGAGCGCATTAGGGTAGTCTGGATGGTCTGCCCCTTTTTGCAAATAACCCATCTTTCAGGTCTTGTTGCGTATCTTTCAATCTATCTTCCTTTTATTAGCGCTTCTTTGGAATCGACTGGCTTCTATCAGAGCTCAAAGCAGAATCATATCATTGCGCCGAGAGCAATTTTGGAACACAATGCCTTCCAAACCTAAAATCACGTTTAAGGAGGTAAAATGTATGTTCTTGCATGGGCTTGGCATTCGTTTCTCCCTTGAAAACACGCCGTATGCTTGTCACTGAAAGAGAAAATCCTATTCCTTTTTGCATAAGGTTTCTGCAGTGTTTTTTATCCTTCTGTAAGGAGTGGACGCTAAAGAAGTTTCTAAGGTCAAGTTGGAGAAATAGAAATGGAATGGAGATGATCCCTAAAGGACAAAACCATCCAAGTTTTTGATAGAAAAAACAGGGGGGTGAGGGCTAATCGCCGTCTTATTTCATGAAGAAGATCTTCTTTAATACCCAGAGAACGGCTCCGAGAGAGCTTAACACGCCGAATACTGCTGCTGTTCCCTCAATCACGTCTTGGTTAAGTTCTTCTGGGTACTGTGATCCTTCAACGTTTTGTTGTAAGAGATCTGCGGGAATAGATACTGTTGCTTGGCCAGGTGTTGCTTCCACAACTGCTGAAGCCTCACTCTTGCCATAGTCATTCACAGCAACCACGTAGTAATAGTAAGTAACATTGACTTCTACATCATAATCAATGTAGTAAGTAGTGTTCACTTCCGCAACCTTCGCAAATTCTCCATTGCTATCATTTACCGCTCGATACACCTCAAAATAGATTGCAGGAGAATACGGCCCTGTGCCGGGGAGCCACGCTATAGTGATTAAGTCCTCTGCAGCGAGGGCAATCACATCCGTTGGCTTGGCTGGAGGTGTTACCAACTGAATTGATACTTCTGGAGAATAATCACTTTCACCTGCACTGTTGACTGCGGTAACAGCGTAGTAATAGGTCATACCAATCTCAACATTTGTGTCGACAAACGTGGTGTTCTCTGTGGTTGCAAGTTTAATGTATACTCCGCCTTGTACAGAAGTTCTATAAACTCGATAGTAGATGACGGGGTTGCCTCCATCTGACGCTGGTTCATTCCACGTCAATATAACGTTTCCATACTCGAAGGTTGCTTTGAGGCCAGTTGGCGCATCGGGAGCGTTTGCTGGAGAGATGCTTGCAACATTTGAGAATTCACTCTCTCCCACTTTGTTTACAGCGGTTACTTTGTAGTAATAAGTGTCTCCAGCGTTAATGTCTGCGTCAAGATATGTCTTTGAGTAAGTGAAATCAAAGAGAACAAAGTTTTCTTCGTTGTTCACTGATCTGTAGATGTTGTAGTATAGAACTGGGAACCCACCATTTTCAGCGGGCTTCTTCCACGAAAGAGCCACTTTGTCATTTGACAGTTTTGCAGACAGCTCTGTTGGGGAGGAGGGGATGGTAGCAGGTGTGATTGTCAGAATGTCTGAATAGGGGCTTTCGCCCACGATCGAAGTTGCCGTTACAACATATCTGTAAGTTACCCCATTTGTCAACCCCGTATCAGTGTAGCTGGTGGTATTGACGGATGCAATCACGGTGAATGAGGAATCACTTGGACCCTTGCGATAAACCGTATAATTCATGATCTCAAACCCCCGCCCATCAGCAGGATCCCATGTGAGCATAACAGTGCCATCACCAAACGTTCCGTTAAGACCAGTTGGCGCGAGCGGTGCATTTGCAATCAAAATGCGTTGTTCTTCAGAAAATGCACTTTCACCAAAACTATTGACGGCTGTTACAACATAGTAATAGGTTTCTCCATTTATTGCAGTTGGGTCATAGTATCCTGTTTCACTGTCATTGGATCCGATAAACGTATACGGACCCCCTTGCGTTTGGCTTCTATAAACATTGTAATGGGTGATTGGGAACCCACCATCTGATAGCGGTGTTGTCCAGTTCAATGTAGCGGAATTGTCTCCATTAACAATGTGAATGTTTAAAGGAGGTGTTGGCTCGCCAACGGGATTTGCCATCACTTCTGTAGAATACGCACTCTCATTGTATTTATTCAAGGCCGTTACAACATAGTAATAGGTGTAACCATTGATTACGGCTGTGTCTCTGTAGCCCATCGCTGATGTGTTAGTGCCAATAAAAGTGTATGGTCCTCCCTGTGTGTCTGCTCTATAAATGTTGTAAGCAATTACGGGGATACCTCCATCATCTGCGGGGTAACTCCATGAAACGTCTACCTGGAATGAACCTGCTGAAGCCGCTACTGACTGAGGGGGTGTTATTTCGCCCAGGGGTAATGCAATTACAACGTTTGAATCTCCACTCTCACCTTCGGAGTTAACAGCAGTTACCTTGTATTGGTAGATCACTCCAGTGACAACTGTGTTATCCACAAAAGATGTTTGGGTAGTCGTAGCAATTTGAGAATAAGTTTGCCCTCCATCCTCTGAACGATACACGATATAGTGAGAAATGGCATACCCACCATCTCCAGGTGGTGCAACCCAGTCCAAAGAAACTTGGGTTCTTGTTGTTGAAGCTACGAGGTTCTCAGGTGCAGCTGGTGGTCCATAGAATATGAACCCCTTAGCATCTTCTGCTCTCGTATGCTCGATGCTAATATCGTCGGACGTACGGTGCATTGCAACGATGACCTTCGTGGATTGACCGGGAATGATTGGCTTGTCTCCTTGTGTGTCTCCAGTGTTTAGCTCTCTTGAAAACTCGAAGTAAGTGTATCCATTACTTTCTGTAGCCGCATACTCGTTATAGTTTTGGACACCGTCGACTGGTGGAACAACCTTCCCAATTGAGTAACAATCGAATATGTATGTTCGATTAGCGCTTGCATCATACCCTCCGGTCATAATGTCGTAGTTGTCCATGTCTCCGGTTCCGCCCCACCCAATGGACACCCAGCCCGTAGCGCTCATTTCTAATCCAATGTAGATTGTCGAACGAACAATTGTGTAGTAGATCTTCATGTAGGACATCATTTTGCTCTTTACGACGTATGAGTAATCATAC
>JALTMP010000199.1:4149-4692 GCA_027001645.1 Candidatus Heimdallarchaeota archaeon | reverse complement strand
CATGCTGGAAAACACTTCTTGTTTGGTGGCCGTGACTGCTATTCTTGCTCCAAATTTGGCTTGCTTCGATACAAGACTTGGAACTCCATTAAAAGAATCAATGTTGACCACCATGCTTACTTTTGGCTTAGCTTAATTTCAGTGCTCGTCGTTGATATTTACATTAGGCTACTTAGTGCAGGAAAAATCACGGAAATCGTGTGGATTAGGTGGACATTATGAATGTAGAAGAAGAAATGAAAAATCTCATCAGAGTCAAACATGACGTTCTTGTTATTGGTGCTGGTGGAGCTGGATTACGTGCTGCTATCGCGGCAGCGCATGAAGGAGCAACAGTCGCTGTTGTCACTAAATCTCTTTTAGGCAAGGCACATACTGTTATGGCTGAAGGAGGAGCTGCTGCTGCTTTAGGAAACGTTGACCCTCGCGATAATTGGAAAGTACATTTCCGTGACACTATGAGAGGTGGAAAACTACACAATAATTGGAAAATGGTAAAAATATTCACTCAACAAGCACCGGATCGTATCCGTGAATTAGAGA
>JALTMP010000199.1:0-4139 GCA_027001645.1 Candidatus Heimdallarchaeota archaeon | reverse complement strand
GGGCTGTCTTTGATCGAACAAAAGAAGGGAAAATCTCTCAACGACCTTTTGGAGGACATCAGTACCCACGACTCGCACACGTTGGTGATCGAACTGGGCTTGAGCTTATACGGACCTTGCAAGACAAGGCTATTCATGAAGAAAACATAGAAGTGTTCCCAGAACATACCATGGTACGCATCGTAAAGAATGGTGATAAAATCGCTGGAGCAATCGGGTATCGAAGACCCGATGGAAAGCTGATCCTTTTCCAAGCAAAAGCAATTGTTTTAGCTACTGGTGGGCTTGGTAAAGCATATCGTATAACTTCCAATTCTTGGGAGTATACGGGTTCTGGGTTAGCAATGGCTTTAGATGCAGGAGCTGAACTTGTTGATATGGAATTCTTGCAATTCCACCCAACTGGGATGATCTATCCTCCTAGTGTCAAGGGGACACTTGTTACTGAAGGCGTGCGTGGGGAAGGTGGGGTTCTCCTCAATAGTGAAGGAGAACGGTTCATGTTCCGTTACGTACCTAAAATGTTTGAAGGAGAATACGCCACTACTCCTGAAGAAGCTGACCGATGGGTTCTAGGAGACCCCAATGCTAGAAGACCTCCCGAGCTTTTAACACGAGATGTAGTCGCCAAAGCAATTTTATCTGAGGTAAAAGCTGGTCGTGGCAGCCCCCACGGAGGTGCATTCCTCGATATTGCTAGTAAACGATCAGCTGATTATATTAAACGCAAATTGCCATCCATGTACCACCAATTCAAAACCCTCGCTGGAGTTGATATCACTAAAGAACCCATGGAAGTAGGACCCACCCTCCACTATGCCATGGGTGGTATTCGAGTCGACCCAGAAACACAAATGACAAACGTCGAAGGATTATTCGCAGCCGGTGAAGCCGCAGCAGGATTACATGGAGCTAACCGCCTTGGAGGCAATTCCTTAACCGACTTACTCGTGTTTGGAAACCTTGCAGGGATCCATGCCGCAAAATATGCAAAAGAAAAAGGAAGTGATGTACCCATCTCGGACGAGTTGTTAACACCTGTAATCACTGAAATTTTAGGGCCTTTTGAACCTGACCGAACGGAAGACCCATACAAATTACATGATGAACTCAGAGCGGTCATGGAAGAGCATGTTGGTATGATTCGAGATGGAGAGAACATCCAAAAAGGAATTGAAAAACTCAAGGAATTGCGTGAACGTGTGAAAAAAGCTGGAGCTAAGCAAGGACGAGTTTACAATCCTAGCTGGCATGAAGCCTTAGACCTTGTGAGTCTCGTTAACGTTGGATTAGCCGTTGCAACTGCTGCCTTAGCTCGTAAAGAAAGCAGAGGAGCGCACACAAGAACCGATTACCCCGAATCAGACCCAAATCTTGTTCGAAAACTATACATTGTCTACAAGGATGATGACGGTGAAATAAAGTTGCGAGAAGAAGAGTACCCTGAGATGCCGGAAGACTTACAAAAAATAATAGAAGGACAGGAGGTATAATCATGACTGAGCTAAAAAAGAGTCAAGTAATTACTTTAAGAGTTAACCGAGGAACAAGTGAAAAAACTTGGTTAGAAGAATACAAAGTTGAAGTAGAACCCGGAATGACCGTTATTGACGCTGTTCACAAACTCCAAGCAGAACAAGCACCAGACCTCGCTCTCCGGTGGAATTGCAAAGCCGGAAAATGTGGTTCTTGTGGAGCTGAAATTAACGGTATGCCTAAGCTCATGTGCATGACAAGACTTGATACCCTCGATTTAAGTAAACCTATCACAATCACGCCCATGAAAACATTCCCATTAATAAAAGATCTTGCAACAGACGTTTCATGGAATTTTGAAGTCAACAAGAAAATTAAACCAATTCAATTACCAGAAGGATTAACCGAACTCACTATGTATCAACACGAAGTAAACCGTGTGCAAGAATTCCGAAAATGCATTGAATGCTTCCTATGCCAAAACACATGTCACGTCTTAAGATCACACCAGCGCTTTGATGCTTTTGCTGGTCCAAGATTCTTCGTCAGATTAGCAAGTCTTGAAATGCATCCTTTGGATACTGCTGATAGAATCCCAGAAATTAAAAATGAATTTGGAGTCGGATTCTGTAACATTACAAAGTGCTGTACCGAAGTATGTCCCGAAGAAATACCCATTACGGATGAAGCAATAATCGCATTGAAAGAACGAGTTGTGGACAGATATTACGATCCGCTCCGTTGGATTATCCGAAAAATCATACCCAGCAAGTAAAAAAATTGAAAACTCTCCTCCCGTTTTCTTTCCTAACCCTTTTGTAATTAGTTCATTGCTTTTATTTGCTTTTAGTACCTCAAGCCTAAAGGATAATAAATCATTAATGATTGCTAAAGGACATGAACTCATCTTTATCCCAAAAAATTCCAAAGAAAATCTATGACAGTCATGTTCACTTCATGGATCGAAACATGTTTCTTCGATTGTTCAATGGACATAACTTAACTGAAGAAGAAATACTTCAAATCCTTGAAAAAAGGGATTATAGACCTTGGACCCCTGTGTTCAATAATGAAACAAGGGAGTACGAATTAAAACGGAAAAAATCACTGATTGAAATCCCTCCAAAAAACCCTGTCGATCTTGCAACAAAATGGGTTAAGGATATGGATCAAAAAGGATGCGATAAACTCGTTCTTTTCTCAGACTTTAACGAACTTGAAGGTGTAAAACAAGCAGTGAAGGCTTATCCAGACCGCTTAGCACCTTATCTTTCCTTGAATCCCCTTGACCCTAATGCAAAAAGTGTTTTAGAAGATGCTATATCTTTTGGAATAAAAGGAATTAAGCTTTACCCGCCTTTGCATTATTACCACGCATACGATGATGTTGTACTTCCTTTTTATGAAATGGCTGAAGATCATGAATTAAGTGTGACTTTTCATTTTGGGGTATCTGTGGGGAAAACTGCAGATATTAGATTCATGAATCCCGCTGACCTCTCCCCCATTGCCCGCGACTTCCCGAAAATCAATTTTCTCATGGCACACTTTGCCACGGGATATCTAAAAGAACTTTTATTCCTCATGTACCACGTTGATAATGTATACGCTGAAACAAGCAGTTCAAACGTGTGGATGAAATACTTGCCTTATACCATTACTCTTACTGATGTCTTCAAAAAAATCTTAGAAGTAAAAGGGCCTGACTACCTCGTTTTCGGAACAGACAGCTCCTTCTTCACAAGAGGATGGAGAAAAGACATATTTGATTGGCAATTGCATATTGCAAACAAGCTAAACTTGTCTCAACAAGATATCAATAAAATCTTTTACCAGAACGCTCAAAAACTAATGAACTTGTAACACTAACACAATCCCGTTTTTAAGCTATTCTTCTAAGCGTTTTAAGACTCCTAACATCCTTCTTCACAACTAAGGTCTTTTTGATTTTATCATTATCATCATGTTTTTAAGGAGGCATGTTAGAAGACAAAATGCAAGTGAGGACTTGGTATGACGGAAATACTCCTATTTAATAGATGGTCGTTTGATGGCGTAGAAGTATCAGACCTTGGACTGCAGCGATACATATCATTGAAGCCTGTTATCTTACCTCATACTGCCGGGAAAAGCGCTTCTCAACGCTTCAAAAAAGCAGAAATGAATATTGTTGAAAGATTTGCAAATAAACTCATGAGAAAAGGTAAAAATAGCGGGAAAAAACAAATGATCTTAAATGCACTAGAAACCGCCTTTTACATGATTGAGGTAAGAACAGGGCAGAACCCTATTCAAATACTTGTGAAAGCAGTAGAAAACACTGCCCCTAGGGAGGAAACCACAAAGGTCACATATGGTGGAATCGCTCAACACCAAGCTGTTGATATTGCTCCTTTACGAAGACTAGACCTTGCTTTGAGGTTCCTCGCAGAGGGAATAAACAAGTCCTCTTTCAATAATATTCGCTCCTTCCCTGAACTAATTGCAGATGAACTAATTGCAGCAGCAAACAATGATACTAAGAGCTACGCTGTGAAACGAAAACAAGAAATCGAGCGCATTGCTCTTAGCGCAAGGTGATAAAGAATGGGTAAAAGACCAGCAAGATGTTACACTGAAATTCGCGGGCCAGCAAACACCAGGACTAAAAAGTACGTGCGTGG
>JALTMP010000198.1 GCA_027001645.1 Candidatus Heimdallarchaeota archaeon | reverse complement strand
GGGCATCTAGCGATGACCTTAGAACAATGCACAACTCCTCAACATCTTCATGAATTCTAGCTTGTGAAGTTTCTATATCCACTTCGTACCAGTGATACTGACCTTGGAGGAGGACCTTCTTACCGGCGATGGTGTGAGGGATTTTCAAGTCCGTTAGCAGTTTATCAATATATTTGGGAGCAATTTCCTGCCAAACCTTTGAGTGCACTTGAGTCTCTAGTTCTCCTTTAGCTGCCGAGTCTAATAGTTCAGATAGGTAGAATGTTACAGGAAACTTCATGGTTGGGTATCGGACTGACACCCATGTGTCGTTTGGTGCGTAGATCATAAACGTGTCATTTATCGGTGGATTTGTTAAGATTTCAGATTCTTTGATTGCTTCCAGTCCCCTTTTAACGGTTTGAATCAGTTTCTTCCAGTATGGGAGACAGTGTTGTTGAATGAATTCTACAGTGATAGGTTTAGTTGAAACCCAGATTCTGCCTTCCTTTGCTCCAACCGGAAGAAGTCCTGGCTCGATATCAGCAATGTTTTTTGTTCTTTCAAATGATTTCACTACTTGCCAAGGTAGTCGCCATATCCGCTTTTCCGGATTCGAAATGAAGACGGCTTTACTATTCTTAAAGTCAATATACCAATGTTCAAACGGAACTGACACATAGATTGCTTGATCAAGAATATCATAATGGATCTTTTCTGCTCTCATCTCCTCAACTAGAATCTCTATTGCGATTTTTGATTGAAGCCTAGACCTACCTAATGAAGCAAACGCGTCTGCAAGGAGAGAAAAGTGCTCTAGCCTTTGTTTCTTTGGGGTCGAGGAACGACGCCTAGAAACGGGTGGTTTTCGGAGTCTTTTCTGCTTTTGATAAGGGAATACTGTTTCGTAGAGATTCTGAGCCTGTTTTCCTTGTTGGAGTGTTTCTATGATTTTTGAAATGGTAATGGGGTATGGCGGTAAGGGCGGTACCCTTTTTTCAATAAAGCTGGGGAGTTTTCTAGTACCAATTAACCTATGCACTCCGAATAACAATTTTTGTCTCCTAGAAAGTCTGCCGAGCTTGGCTTTTTGCCTATCCGTTTCAACCAAAACTCTTGTATCTGTGCTTAGTTCTGCGATTCTATACCACAAATCATCTGGTCTCGCTTCTGGCGACATGATGATTAGAAATAGGTTTCCTAACTCTTCCACTGGACCAAATACTGAAACGCTTCCCTGACTTGGGAACTGGAGGCCAAGAGCTTGCAGGTCTGTTTCTTCCCAAATGAGCAACATGGGGTCATCCGGGTGATATGATTGATGCCATTCATAGAGTTTCTTGACCGAAGAAGCAAATTCTCTAAGATCAGGAGACATCCATAGAATAGTTCCTGTCCAATCATATCTTGACTTCCGAGGGCTTTTCTCGATCGTCTCGAGAAATTCGTCCATTGTGTAGTATTCAAATTCGAACCCATGAAATCCGGTCCTCGTTCGAATATCTAAGATTGCATTTCTTGATAGCATCCCCTCTTTTTCTTGAATTATGCTTTCGTGTGGAAAGAACTGCTCCATCACATCGGTATCGATTCCAACACAAAGATACCGTATTGGTTTCTTGCTCATTTCTGCGCGACCCTTCAAACTCTAAAACAATAGAGTCTTTCGTCTGATATATCTTTTCTGAAAAAGAAATATCCAGAATTTAAAGAGAAAAAGGAAGGGGAAGATGTCCCCTTATTTTGGCACACAAACCAATACAGATGATGTAACTGCATTAGCGTGTATTTCTAGTGGCACACGGGCTTGTGACTTTCTCATTCAAGCCACCCCCCTTTTATTTCGTCATGATGACGACATTACTTGCCATTGTACTTAGCTCAAAGTATGGAATTGTTTTTGTTCTTCTTTTCATCTTTCCTCAAT
This sequence comes from Candidatus Heimdallarchaeota archaeon, assembly GCA_027001645.1. Classification (GTDB taxonomy): domain Archaea; phylum Asgardarchaeota; class Heimdallarchaeia; order Heimdallarchaeales; family JAJRWK01; genus JAJRWK01. The sequence continues at coordinate 2,816 of JALTMP010000198.1, read as the reverse complement.
ATTGTCTAGCACGTTTAACTATATGAACTCATTTCTCTAAAATTCTGCAATTTCATGCCTTTTTCGGCATGCCGAAGCCTCTTAACTCGGCATAATAGCAGTATTTAATTAAAATCTTAAGGAAAAATAACGCCCTTATTCGATGAAACATTGCTACACACTCTGAAAACCCCGTCACTGATATCATTGGACCCAATGCGAGGCTAGATTGTTCAAACATTTGGTTTTTTTTTCTTATGCTTCATTGCATCTTTGAAATATTACTGCTATCACTAAACAACCTATATCAAGGGAACTGATTAGATCATAGTGTGGTTGAGTTTCGAGCCCTATTGGAAGATATGTCGAGAATGCAGGAAATTCTTCCTCGCTTAGATCCCATCTTGGAGATAGATCAGCGCTCCCTCACTTGGGAATCTTTGACTCGAAAAGCCCAGATCATTCTGGATGAAACTCCTATTCAAAACATTCGACTGCTGGCTTTGGGAGATTTTGACATGACCGGAACAATACTTTCTGTTCTTAGCAACCCGAAAGACGCGGTAGTAATGGACATCGATGAGAGGCTCGCGGAGACGCTGTTTGACCTTCAAATGACCTTCAATACCCCCATAAGATTTGTATATCACGATGTGCGGAAAAAAATGATTGAAGTTCTTTCTAACCAATTTGATCTAATAATCACTGAGCCCCCTCCGACAAAGCAAGGTATAACCCTATTTCTCTCACGTGCAATCAATGCAGCGCGAAGGGTTCTCATGAGTGGCAACGAGCACAACCCGAGCATTTTTTTAGCCCTGCCAAAGAAAGACGGTCTTTTTGAACACTTGAAAACAATTGCTACCCAAGCACACATTACAATTCAAAAACAATGGGAGATCATCGAATATGAAACCCGTCAAGAAAAAGGATACTTATTCAAGCTTCGCGTCGAGAATAACTCCATCCCCATTATTGATAGTCATTATCTAGGACCACTGTACGCTCATGAGGTAGTCATGGAGCCTCAACCATGGGAATGTCAATGCGGAAATATAATCCTAGTGGGCAAGGAAGGTCAAGTTGCATCTCTTTCCTCACTCCAAGAAAAAGGATGCCCTCGATGCAATCATCGCGGTGTGTTTAGATTTGCTAGCAAAATTCCCATTAAATGATCTGGAGAGATGATTCGCTAGGAAAAGTTGCCATTCTTCTAGACTTGACTATATTCCATTATTTGGAAGATAATGCTTCACAAACCCATCCACCTTGGATTCTAATGTTGCCTATCATGGAAAATTATAGCCCCCTCCGTCTGATTACCAATCGTAAACCTAAAAACCAATAGCTTTGATCCTCTTAATGAACTGAGCCGGGCTGGCGTAGTTGGCAACGTTGCGGATTGTGGCTCCGTAGTGCGGGGTTCGAGTCCCCGGCCCGGCACCAGTTTGTCATGACAATTGTACCGACACAACAATCAACTATCGTTTTTGCCAAGTTTGTGAGAAAAGCTTCACTGCAAGGGGTCCTTTTTTTATTCGAGCTCCTTGGGGCAGTTGGGGGGACTCGCAGAAAATCTGGGTTTTATACTGCCCCAAACACCTTTTAGAGAATCAGTACGTGGTTCTTTACGGCGAAATAAGCAAGGATTATCCACAGGAGGCGGCAATTCCTTCTTGGATCTTGAAGCTACTTAGGAAATGAGGGGAGGGTAGGTCATGGTCGCGGGTGGTGATAGGGTCAATGATTTTCGCGATTGGATAGCGAAAACTTCCAATAGGTCTTATTCCTGGCGACATAGAACGGACCTGGTTTATCAGATTCTTTTGTATTCTAAAAGACCCCTGACTCCCAGCGACATTGTTGACGTTTTGCGAAAACTAGGAATCGTGCGAAAAGACGGGAAAATGGTTTCCAATGCTGACGTGGGCAAGGACTTGTATAATTTAAAAAAGAGGGGATTGGCGAAAAACTGGGCTGGCCAGAAAGGCCGGATTGCGAGAGGGCTTTGGGTTGCGGTTTCAAAGGATAGCGACATTGTTGACGCTTTTTCGCGCCGAGCCACTAGTGTTGTTGACGGTTTTTCGCGAGACCCCGCAGACGGTGGTGCCAATCGCGAAAATGGTGAAAATGGGAAGGAATTGTTGCGTGTTCCTGATGAGGTTCATGATGTTCAGTTTTTCGTTCCTGGTGTTGTTGGTTTGGGTATTGTTCCTGGTGACTATGTTATTGGTTTGATTGGTGGGAGATATTCAATGTTGATTCGTGTGTATGAGGGGAGTGGGAATTTGCGTGCGTTTGTTGAGTGTTCTGAGGATCCTATGAGTTTTGGTGAGTTTTTGGTGGCGTGGCAGGCGTTGGAGACATGGATTGAGGCAAAGACCGGTCGGAATGTCCATGACCGATTGTCTTTGCTGCGAGCAGAGTTTAACGCTGATTTTTTCATTGGAGAGGAGATCCGGCCCGAGGTTAGGATCCAATTAGGCAGACACCAATTGGTCGTGTACGCGAAAAAACTGCGAAAATGGGACGGGCGAGAGACTGACAATAGATTTGAGGCCATATTGACCGCTCCTGCCGGGGAGTGGACCCGGGACAATATTATTCGGGAGCTTGGGATGCTTGTCGATAAGGTGATGGCTGCAGAACATGCCAGGAAGATTCTGGTGGAGCTGCACCGGGCCCGTGAAGACTTGACCGGTGCTGTGCGGTCCTTTGAGATAAGTGTGAACTCTCACTTGGATCAAGTTACTGATGCAGTAATGGTTGCTCAAGAAACTAAGCAGCAAGTTCAGCTCTTGCATGAAGAAGTGCTTGGATCCCGCGGAGTTTTTGAG
>JALTMP010000197.1 GCA_027001645.1 Candidatus Heimdallarchaeota archaeon | reverse complement strand
GAAAAATCCCCTATAGCCACCGTGGTCGCGCTTCCTACCATGAGCCAAAAGACATCGGCCTCAGTCATTCGGGTGATAGCATTCCACTCATAAAAGAAGAGAGAAAGGATAAACAGAGCAGGAGCTGCAGAAACACTTCTAAGAACAAGGGCTCTTCCGGGTTCTTCAGTGGTAGAAGCCTTTTTCATGATGATCGAATTCACGCCCCAGCTCAGAGAAGCTAGTAGAGATAGGCCGATACCCAAGTAAATTCCCATTATGGACCCTTATCTTTCGGGGTTTTTACAAATTATTGTAATCCCCAAGCAGTCAGTACCTTTTCTAAACAAATACGTGTATTCACTTAGTACCCCTACCATACGACCATTGTTTTTATAGGGTAGAAAGTTTTGCATATAGTAGACATGTCACTAATTGAAGATTTCTTAGCACACTTAGAATACGAAAGAGGTTGTTCGATAAATACCCTAAAGGGTTATGCGCACGATTTACACACCCTTGAAAAATTCCTCGATGAAAGAAATATTCCCCGCACAGAAAGAGGAGAAATCGACTGGGGAAAAGTCGAGCTTTCCGATCTCAGAGCCTTTCTTAGATGGCTAGGAACTAAAAAAGGCAACAAGATTAGCAGTATACATCGAAGAGTCTGCAGTGTTAAAGCATTCTTTAGATTCTTGAAAGCAGAAAGGGTAATTGCTGATGATCCTGCCTCAGAGCTCAAATACCCAAAACGACCGAACTCACTTCCCAAGTTCCTAACAGTCGACGAAGTAAAACTTCTCTTAGAGACCAAAAAGAAAAATCCCACCCATCAAGTCATTTTAGAAGTTCTGTATTCCACAGGATGTCGAGTCAGTGAATTGTGCGGAATGAACATGAATGACGTCGATCTCGAGAACAGACAAATCATCATCCGAAGCGGAAAAGGAGCAAAGGACCGCATTGTGCTTTTATCGGAAAGAGCGGCTAATGCATTGAGAGATTACATTGAGGGTTATCGCGCAAAAATTCTTGAACGCAAAAAGGGACAGATTGATTCTGATTCACAAAGAGCCGTGTTTCTCAGTAATCGAGGCAAGAGAATCTCGAAGAGAACAGTGCAACACATTGTAGCCAAATTATCTGATGAGTTAGGAGTCAGACACACTACCCCGCACATGCTAAGGCACAGCATGGCAAGTCATCTTACAATGAAGCACCTCAATCTTAGAGTATTGCAACAACTCTTAGGCCATGCTTCATTAGACACAACACAAATCTATGCGAATGTTACAGCAGAACACGTAAGGGATGAGTTCAGAGACAAGCTACCAATTTCGTAAACAATTTTCTTATGACATGAATGGCAAGAAGAAATGCCATTTGTGTCACATAATGCTTTCTAGCCATTTCTTGATTTTTCCCCAGTAATCGTTTGCATTTTCGAGCATCGGGAAGTGCCCATATTTATCAAACTCCAAGAGACGACCGTCTGACAAAGCATTCAGGATTAACAAGCCATTTTCTTTGGGAATGATATCATTTTCTCCTACAACTACCAAGCATGGTTTTTTTACTACTAGGAGTTTATCGCGCATGTCAAAATGGGGAATGATTCTATGGCCAATGATGGTATATGCTTCTGTCCCAATCGATTGCGCAGCATCCATGATTTGTTTTGCTTTTTCGTGGTTTACTTCGGGGAAATATGCTGCGAGGCCTAAAGTAAACCTTGCTCGTAATGACTTATCATCTAGTTTCCCACGATATTGATCCATTACACTTCTAACTGTAATTGGCATTTTGTCGCGGATATTCCAAGCCATCTGTTTACGATAGCGAGCGTCAGCTGCGGTATTGGAAAAGATTCCTGCAATACAATGACTATCAGTCGCGACCAAGCATTGTGCAATCATTCCGCCAAAACCATGGCCATACACTACATAGTCATCTACGCCATGCTTTTCTAGCGTCAGTCTTATTGCGTCACATATTGTCTTTAGGCTGGCGGTCTTAGGCATGGAGGGGGAATCCCCGTGTCCGGGAAGATCGAGAAACCATAAATCAAAATTCCAGGAGAGATCTGCGTCCCTAATGGATTGGTAGAGATAAATATGATCAAGAGGCGTTGTGTGGATGAGAAGCATGGGAGTGCTCTTGAGGGGCGATTTAGATGAAAGTCGGACCATATTTAGAGGAGACAAAATCTGAGCAGAGGCCTCATTGTGCTTTTCGTGGTTTTGACGGGATTGATGCCGCAAGAATTTGATCATCACGTTTTCCTCCGATACTTGTTATCTTTTTGTGATACTCAATAAGATTGGTTACGTGATAACGGATAATCTTTTCTTTTACCATAGATTTCTTAGTCTTGGTAGCAATGGCATGGAAAGTAGACATCGACAAAGCCACGCTGTACTCTCAACCTCATTACCGATCCATCACAGTAGGGTTCATTTCTAAGCACGGATCATGGAGTGATAAGAAACAGGGCTCATCACTGTTCTTAGTGAATCTCATGAGTCGAGCAGCAAGGAAATTCGATGAAGAAGCTGTTGCTGAAGCGATCAACGGCAATGGGGCGTCCCTAACGTATAGAGTTTCAAGGGACCAGATATTTCTTGGAGTGAGAATGCCTGTAGAAAAAGTTGAAAACGTTCTTCCAGTTCTGGCAAATCTTGTCAAGCAACCTTCTTTCAGAAAGAGAATAGTTCGCACAGAACAACAACTCTTGCTTGAAGATGCTAAGCGAAGAGATTCGCAACCATCGTCAAGACACCGCTTTGACCTCATAAATAATGCATTTCGAAACACGGTATTATCAAATCCAGTTCTTGGTGAAATTAATGAAATTCGTTCAATAATTACGAAGGATCTGGAGCAGAGACAGAGAGAACTGTTCAAAGAGCAAGTTTGGCTTCCCATCATAGTCGGACCAAAGGATGTTATAGGTAAAGATAGAGCAAAACAGTGGTTTGAAGAACTAATGCATTTGCAATTTGAAGCTTCGCCAAGACATGATCCTCTTCCATCTCAATCACCTCGTCCATTGCCATTCAATTTGATTCAAAACAAATTAGCGAAACAGGGTTACTATTCAGTAGCGATCTTAGGGCCAAGTGAGCAAGACCTTAACACCTTAACCAACTTTCTACTGGCGGGAACGATCTTGGGAGGTGACACAGATTCACCACTCTATCGGGTACTCCGAGAGGAGAAGGGGCTATGTTACTATGCTGGAGCCAACATTCAGAATTTTGCCCCTTACTCACTCTTAACATTAGATGCGGTTTCTTCTCCTAGAAATGGGACCATTCTTGTCGAGGAAATGTTCAAAATACTGATAGGATTTGTTGATGGCTCTATTGACTCTGGGGACTTCGAAGCCCATAAGGCCATGCTTATTACAAAGCTCCACTCAACATCCGAGACCACAAGAGGAATGGCTCAATTCATTGCGTCTAGGATAAGGAAATCGGGAGAACAAAGAACACCAGAAGATATTATTGAAAATGTCGAAAACGCTTCCCTCGAAGACGTGAGAAAAACAATGAGAGCATTCTTGAATAGGCAAAGAGTCTCCATGACAGTGACCTTGCAGAGCACAAAGCAAAGAAAAGAGCTTCAAACAGCGACCCTAATGGCTTTGAGCACAATGAGGTAGAGGAAAATGACATTCACATCAAAAACATTAGATAATTCAAGAGTGTTTATCCAAGATATCGAAAAAACAATGACGTTTAGCTATTTAGGCGTTGGTTTTGCTGCGGGTTCCAGATTCGATCCGCCCGGACTGGAAGGTGCAAGCCATCTACTAGAACACCTCCTATTCAAAGGAACCAAAACGAAAACTGCAGAGCAAATAAATCGAGAATTTTCAAGGCTCGGGGCAGATAGTAACGCATTCACTTCATGGAACACGGTATTTTATTACTCCAAAGTTCCAGCAAGGAATCTTCAAAAAACCGCAGATCTATGGCAAGAGCTTTTGGAAGAACTCATTATTACAGACGAGGATTTTGAGCACGAACGTCAAGTTGTTCTAGAGGAACTCAAGATAACTGCAGACTCTCCTGTTAAGCATCTCTCTATTAAAGCGCTTCAAAATCTTTTACCAAACCACTCTTTTGGTAAGCCAATAGGGGGAAACGAAAAAAGCGTGAGCAAAATCACCAGAGAACAACTTGAGGAGTTCATGAGCGAATATTATACACCTGAAGGGTCTTTACTAATGCTGGTAGGTGGAATCCCCGATGACAATATTTCCGAAAAGATAGAAACCATCTTTTCCAAACCATCGGAAAAACCGAGATCAGCCCCGCTCCAAGTTGAAGAGGAATATCCTAAACCTCTCAGGGATATTCATCATATTGATCGTAAGGGAAATACTGTTTATGGGGAAATAATTACAATTGGACCAAGAGGAGACAGTGTTTTCGGAAAAATAATGCACTTATTCACATATTTCCTTGGCTCTAGCAAGAGGTCCCCCTTGTATAAGGCTTTGATAAGAAGGGGACTTGCAAGCGATATTGAGCCATTATACTATGTTCAGCCAGACGTTACGGTTTGGGGAGTTGGTTTCTCAGCGTCAGTTACAAAAGTGCAGAGGGTTATAGAATCTCTATTGCATGTCCTTGAAGAAGTCCTATCCATGAAATGGGACAAAGAAATCCTTGAGACTTGGATTGATGAATTTGTAAATACCATGAGCTTAAATGGAGAATCTGTTTCCTATCGAGCCTTTAACATCAT
>JALTMP010000196.1 GCA_027001645.1 Candidatus Heimdallarchaeota archaeon | reverse complement strand
TGAAATCGAGACCAAATTCCATGTCGGCTTCGGCGCTTGAGGCTGTTGAAGGAGTCATTGCCGGGGAGGCTTTGGGTAATTCAATGCTTCCCGCCCTAAGTTCTTTGAAGAACTCAAATTCTGAGGTCGAGGACAGCTTTGAGAGATCAAGAATTAAGATTAGTCCAAGATCAGTCATTGCTATTCCTGTTAAGTAAGGAATGTCTTCAATTCTTTTTCCTAAAACTTCACCAGTAGCTTTGATATTTTGTTTTTCAACTCCAAGAACACTTTCAACGTAGTCTACAAGTATTCCGGCAGTACCCCCCAGTTTATCGGAAATGATTACGTACAAGTTTTCCTCATCAGGATTTCCTTGCATCTGGAGTTTTCCGGCAAGATCAATGATGGGGATTATTTGACCTCTAAAGTTGATAACGCCTGCAAGGTTTACAGGAGCTTGTGGGATTGGGGTGATAACTTCAGGCTGAAATACCTCAATAACTTGATCAACACTTACCCCAAGAAGGGTATTTCCTATTCTGAAGACCACGAGTTTTTCTTCACTGGATAGCTGAGTGGACATAGCATTTCACTCCAATAATCTCTACATTTACAACATCATCTAAGCTTTAAGTGATTTTTCCCTATTTTGCAATGCAACTTTCTTTTCGCGAAATAATTAAGACCGAATTTCATTAAATCAAGTCATTCTTTTCCAAATTGGCATTTAGTAATGAGATTTCCTTGTCCATCACCATGACTTGGTTTCGATACACTACACGTGCTAAAAATACAGTATTTTTAAATTTCACGCCTTTATTTTGTGGTATCATTTGAGGACAAAACTCATAACCCATGCAGAAGAATCTTCGCTTAGCGAAAGAAGCTTAAGAGATGAGCATGTCTGAAGTTTAGACCCAAAAAAATCAAAGAATAAGAAAAAGCGATTGTGGTTTCAGGGTTATAATATTATGGACTTACTATGCAGGTTGATTGCATATGGCCGAGGAAAATTCTACAGCAACCTTTAGCATTATCTTTGCGGGAACTAGTCCATCCAAGCTAATTTCTTACCTCGACGAAGAAACGTCGGCCTTCCCTAAGATTCTTATCAATAACTCCCTTTCTTGTAATTTCCCCTCTTCATCTGGCACCCGTATCTATCATCACATAGAAGAAAGTCTCGTTATTCATGCCCTCTCACACGTAGAATTTCATTCGTCCCCTGCGGAAACATCACTGCTTGAGATTCTAAAGAATGAGAACCCTCTTCATCTATCTGATGAGTTGCTTCTCATTAACCACGTGGTTTCAGAAGCAGTAGAACGCCAGGGAAGAATCGAGGAAGTTTATGACTGGCTCAAAGATCAATTCCAATTAGACTTTGAAATAATACCGCTGTTCGATAGACCTATTGAGTTGAGAGCAATAAAGAATAACAAGGCTGGAAACTTGCGCTATTACCAGATAACCGGAAAACTCCTAGAAGAACTGACCGTTGAGGAGGCTAATGAAAAGATTCCTCCAAACACTTTGGGATTAAGTGGCGTAAAGGAACTTGAATCGCTAAAAACTCACGCCCATTCTAGTAAGCTTTTGAAAGGATCAAAAGCTATTGTGTTCTTATTTACCGATTGGATAACGCTGTCTGCTTTCACGAAGATCAACGATCTAAAGCGACGAATGAAAAAAACTGATGGGAAGATTGTTACGATTATCGATATTGCCTTAGAAGAAAAAGATGTTTCCGAGAGGGATAAGGAGCTGATCGAAGCGATTCTAGGACCAAAAAGCAATATCATCACCCTTCTGCAGACAGTTTCAGAATTCAGTGATTTCATTCTAATTGATACTTCGCTAAAAACAATTATTGGTGGTGAAAACTTTTCGTGTCCACATATTTTTGATGAGATCCACCAAAACCCCGAAAACATCATTGAATATCTCAACAACACCATGAAACTTGGGATTACTCCAAAAGCGAAGGAAGAAGACGTAAAAGAAGAAGCAGAAGACGTTGAGGTTGAGGCAGAAGAAAGCGCAAAAGTAATAGAAGAAGTGGAAGAAGCTGAAAGTTCCTCGCCACAAGTGAATGCCGAGAAGAGTTTCGAAGAGAAAGAAGAAAAAACAAAGAAAATAAAGACAGCAGTTGTTGAAGAACAGGAGCCGGCAAAAGCAGAAGATACAAAACGCGAAGAAAAACCGTCCGTTATCGAGACCGAAGAAGCGGAGATCTCGCCAGAAGAGGCAGAGGCCATTGATGCCGAAATCATCGAGAAAGAATCTCAAGAAGTCTTAGAAGAGCCAGCTCAAAAGAAAAAACCAGTGAAAAAAACGGTTAAGGAGGCTCCTAAGAAGAAACCGGTCGTTAAAGAGGAACAGGTCTCAGTTGTTTCCGCAAAAGAAAATGCTGTTCCCGTAGAAAAATCAGCTAGAAATGGGGAGCTAGACATCAAGGATTTTGTTGCTTCAAAATTTACATCGGAGATTGAGCAGGAATTTCCTGATCTGAGCGAATTAGTAAAGAATCTTTCAATAATGCCGGGTCTCAATAAACCCGTTCTTGTTAAGGTCATTGATGAGCTTGTGTTGCTCGTCAATGAGGACGAAGGAATCGCTAGCTTAGCGGCGCAGAACTTGATCAATTCAATGATAGGTGTTGAAAATAGGATTATTAGAAGCTATATGGCGCAGGCTTATGCAATTATTTCTTCTCATCGACCTGCTGTATGCAAACAGATGCTTACACAAAATACTCTAAGGATTGGACTTGAGGGGACACCAGAAGAACGAAGAAGAATGATCGATATTCTCGGATCCATGGCCCGACAACAATTAGAAAGTGTATTGGCGACCCTTAACACATTTATTAACTCCTTTGTTAAGAGCGATAAGCCATTGATATTCGAGCGAGGAAAGTCGTTCATAAATGGGCTAGCGGGAAATGAGCCACGACTAATGAGACCCATTATTAGCAAGTATCTGGAGTTTTTTGATAGCATAGAATCGGAACGATTGCCTGATCTGGCGACAGCTATTTCGTCCTTTGATGGAGCTACTGTTGGAATAGAGTTGGTAACTGATTTTACCCTGCAAAGAGCCAAGGCTATTGCAGAAGAAATCGAGAAGCACCTAATGGGAACATCATTCATCGCAATCATTAAGCAAATAATTGGTGCCTGGGAACAGGCAGATGTTGACAAAGTTGCTCAGCTTTCCGGAACCATTCTCCCCTCACGAACTCTTGAAAAACACGAACGATTAGTTATTGCTAAGAAAATCGAGAAGGTAGGCAACATCCCAATTGACACTCTTTCCAAATCCTTCAATATTGATCGAGACAAGCTTGAAGCCATTCTTGTAGATCTCATCGTAAAGGACGAGCTTGATGCTCACCTTGAAATGGTTGGAGACAGAATGTTTGTTATCATGAATAACGGCAAAGATGACAACCGCTCAAAGGAAAGCCCGTAAAGAAAAAGTATCGCCAAAACGAGGCGAGATTTCAAAAAGTCTATTCTTGCAATTGAGTTCTTCTCGGAAGGAATATTCAAAAGGAGCGGAACTAACAACCGTATCGTGAAAGGATTGCATGCTTTGGGTCTGTCAAACTTAGAAGAACATCCACGCCTAATTCTGTTGCTTGCAACAATTGCTGTAGGACCAGCTGCAATCCTTGTACGATTTGCACTAGCCAATGATGCTTCTGTTATCGCCTTTTGGAGAGTTCTATTTGCGGGAATTGGTTCAATGGTCATCAGTTTCCTTCTGAAAGAAAAGTCAAGGATACCAGAAAGCCCGAAGGAAATAGGCTTAATGGCTCTAGCTGGGCTTTCACTAGGTCTGCATTTCACGATTTGGTTCGAGTCATTGAGATACGTCACTGTTGCAATTAGCGTTCTAGTTGTTACTACAACTCCCGTATGGATGGCGTTAGCAGCGTGGATTTTTATGGGAATTCATCCCACGAAACTCGAAAAGATCAGCATTGTTCTCGTATTCCTAGCAATATCAACAATGACACTTGATGTTACTAGGGAGAATAGAATAGTTTTCGACACGAATTTGTTTATCGGTGTTTTTTTAGCTCTAATAAGCTCGTGGTTTGTTGTCCTCTATTTTTTCATCGCAAGGAGAATTCTTGCTTCGGCTTCCCTTTGGGGATACTTTGGGTTCGTTAATTTGGGAGCTGCCTTTTCAATAGGAATCTTTGTCATTATTACCGGCGCGCACTTTGTTCCAAGCATTCCAAGTGATTTTCTTATCTTCGCAGGACTAGCAATTGGTCCCTCCCTCATCGGGCATGCTGGCTACAACTATTCAATGAAAATCTCGAGACCACACGACGTAGGATTTGCTATTCTAGGAGAGCCGATTATTGCAACCGCTCTTGCGTACATCTTCTTTAAAGAGGTACCTTCCATTCCAACGACTATAGGCGCTTGTTTCCTGTTTCTCGCGATATATCTCGTAGTAGTCGTAGATAAGCAAGCGCAAATAACGCCAAAACCCATTGGACATCTGGATTAAGATTTAACATGTAAAGGAAACAGGATGTATGGGAATCTAACCCGATAGGATTATCTATAGGTGGGTGTTGTCAGTAACTTGTTCACAGCCCTTACGACTTCACCAATCCTAAATGGCTTTACAACATATTCTCGAGCCCCAAGCCGCATTGCGTTCAAAACCATTGTTTGATTTCCAATAGCTGTTACCATAAGGACCTTTGCTTCTGGATCAATTGCAAGAATCCTTCTTAAAGCATTGAGTCCGTCCATCTTTGGCATGACCAC
>JALTMP010000195.1 GCA_027001645.1 Candidatus Heimdallarchaeota archaeon | reverse complement strand
CTCATATTTATTGACATGGTGAGTCAACGAATCTAATGTTCATGGATAGATCTCTCGATTTATATGCCAGTAGTCTATCCATTCCTTCATGTAACCTCTTTTACTTGATCTGTTCATGTAACTTACGAAATCCTCGAGCGGCATTTTGGTAATATTATTGTATTACTTTAGTTTGTCCCATATGAATTTGGATGGGGGATGCCTAATAGTGAAATAATAAACTTAATTTCGCGTCTGCCATATATCCCTAAGTATCGCTTTCAACTCGCTTCCTAAATCGCTTCTTCCCCAAGACCTAGTTTGGTAACACGAATCAATTGCATTGCCTCGTTTGCAAGAAACGATTCCTCACTCTTGCTAATCAAGTAGCGACGAACCTTCGACCACTTGACATTTTCCTACCGTTTTCTGAACAATTGCGTTGAGTGTTTCCTTAAACTAGCAAAAAGCACACACTTATACTAGTGATCTCTTCTGAAAAAGATGCATAGCACAATCAAAAACATCAGCACAATAGTCTAAAGAAGGGCCAAGAAAAACAGCTCCGTAGGTATTGCAAACAAAAGTTTCGGCATGTTTTTCTTCCCCTCGCGTTTCTTGGGAATTTTTGGGAGAACCAAGGAACCGCCCGGTCGTCAATGGAAGCACGCGTATAATGTCATCCTAACTAACATTTTGCCCTTCTGGGGTTTTTCCTTTTATTTTGTAAGGATTTTCTTGGTCTCTGATCGTACGCACAGTTATGATTGCGCTTATGTTTATCACTTTAACCCTTACAATATCTTACTACGATTGGTTATTGAGTGGGTTATAGATATAAACACGAATGCTTACGAAAATGTTGATGGATGATTTTGGTCTGAAGGGAACGCTTCGAGTTTTGCTAAAGTTAATCGATCAGGATTCGAAAGTAACTGATTTTCTAAAAACTAGAGGATCTGGACAAGGAGAGCTTTACACCGTTTTGCGAAACCCCCAAGAAATGGGTCTTGTATATGAATATAGAGATCGTTTTAATTCTCGCTATTTCAAGCTCACCGCAAGCAACGTAGAATCGCAGAATCAGTCAAAAGAATCTGGGAGGGATTAGAAAAGGAGGAATAATGATGTTTGAAGGGGAATGGAGCGCTTATAGAGTGCTAAAATGGGTTTGTTGGGGCTCATTTTTTACGTTCTTTGGCATTATTCTTGTCATCGTGTTGCTTGGATTGGAAGAAGGTGCTCTTTCTCATTTCTTGGATACTTTGGGCATGATTTCTTTAGGAGTATTCATGATCACATCCCCAATATGGTTTGTTTGGTGGGTTGTTAGGCTAGTAAAGAGATACATACTGAAAAAAGAAGGGGATGGAGAAAGAGGAGAAGAAAGATTCACTGAGACTTTAGAATCGATTCGAGAATCCCGAGACCAAGATAAAGAAATAGAATATGAACTTATTTCTCCCCAAGAATTTCGATATACCCTAAAAGCAAAAGAATCGGAGCAACCCATTCTGAGAAAAACGGTTAGTATGGAATATCCTAAGCAAACCAGGTATTCTGATCAAGTAATTCATAAAGAGTCAATCAGAGTGATCGATGATTCAACAATAACCCAAACATATCCTTACAAAAAATGGGTATTCAATCTCTGGGGTGCATTCAATATTAATGAACAGGTACCTAGTGGTAGCGTTTTCTTCAACCCATGCCCGATTTGTGAAAAAGGAATTGTTGCCTTAATTGAGATCCCTGTTTTCATGGGTAGAGAGGAAAGCATTGTTTGTAATTCTTGCGGAGCAGTAGCAGTTGGTCCTTTTCACACAAATCCTGCTGATGCCCAATACGCTTTCTTTTTCGAAAACCAAGGAGATAAGCAAAGATATAATGAAGTGTTTCTCACGAGAATGGAATGGGAAAGAATCGCTACGGGAGGCATGAGTTTTGAAGAAGAAGCTAGGACATACGGAAGGTTGCCGGACATAACCCCAAAGCTTGCCTCAATACCTATTATTCTTGGAAAGGAAGAAATCATTCATTGGGCTGGGGAAGCCAATTTTTATGAGGAGAGAGCTGTGCGAACTTCTTATTCTACTGGTGGGAGTGTGCGAGTTGCTAAAGGAGTTTGGGTGCGAAGCGGGAAAACAATTTCGTCTTATTCTCACAGCGAATGGAAACAAGTTGGAACGGGTACGCTTTTCCTTACAAACAAAAGAATTCTGTTCGCTGGTCAAATGCGTAGCCTCGAGCATCGACTTGACAAACTTCGAGTCCTAGAAGAACAAGATGACGGCATTATCTTGAATGGTGGAAGATTTAAGAAAAATCATTACTTTGTTTTGCATGATCCTGCAAAGTGGAACTTGTTTGTTCGAACAGCGATTCAACGCTTAGAATCCGTTGTTTGTCCTCAATGCAATATGACTGTTCCTGATCATGCTGACTATTGTCCAGGGTGCGGTATTGCAGTACGTGTTGGAAAGAAAAAAACTAGTCGAAGACGCAAAAGAGAAATGGGGCAAAGCATAATAGGCTTCAGCATTGAATCTTACGCAAGGGAGCGTCCTTCAAAAGAAACTGAAGATGAGGTCTTTTACTTAGTGAGGGAAGGGAAATATCGGGAAGCATATGAATATCTCCATCATTCTGAACCATCTCGTCTTTTTGAGGATTGGAGTAGAATCAAGCCGGAAATCGAGGCTATTGGCTCCATCACTCCCGAAGAAACCGGTTTAAAATCAATCGAACTTGCTGACTTGAAAGCCGAAGCAATCACTCGGCTCTTGTTTGGGAAAGGATTCCGGAAAAAACCCCACCAATTCTGGTCGTTAGTTTATCAGAAAATGTTTTCTGCAAGCAGAAAACGGGATTTGCAAGAAATGCGGGCTAGCGGGAAAACCCATTGTAAGATCCTTGCGGCAGACGATTCATGCGATGCTTGTAAGGCCTTGGCCTCAACAGTATTTTCAATAGAAACTGTACCAGATCCCCAAAAAGTCTGCTCAAGAGACTGGTGCCGATGCATTTACCTTAGTGTCGTTGATTAAATGAGAAAACATAACGCAATCTGAATTTGAAATAAGGACTTGGAGAAATAGAAATGAATCATAAGTCTCTTGCCAAACCTTGGTTTCCACAAAGTTGCCAGTACCATGATGGAAATCACTGGAAATTGCGACTACGAGAACGAAAGGATCTAAACCAATCAATTCCGCGCCAGAACAGCCCAAAACTAATAGTGCTAAGGACGTAAATATGGCAATGTAATCTATTTGTACAGGCCTTAACTATCTTTTGAAGCCAAGTAGCACAATAATTATGGAGAAGGGTTTAAGACTCATTGAAGACGCCAAAATATAATGTGCGAACAATTCCGTAGTTTTTGTCTGACGCAACACATATTTTGCTAGAACCCCATGTAACACAATCGTTATCGAGAATACTGCCTAGTGCATCCATCTAGCCCACACATACAAAAAAAGTCCATATTTGGCCTTCTTATTCCTTTTTTCTGTTTATTCTGACAAGTGATACCCGAATATAATGTCTTCAAAAAAGGTGAAACAATTATGGAGTGTATTCGACGATTATCACTTAATATTACGGCATATGCTCATATCTCTCTTGAGATATTAGAAAGAGGAGCAACATCATTGCATGATTCAAAGCGGTTGAAATCAAGAAAAACTCCTGAAAAACAATTATTCGAAGTCAAATTGTGAGAGCAGAATCTCATCTCAATCTCCTACTTTGCCGTAAATTCGAGAAGCAACTCTAGCTGTCGAATCACCACATCGTATTTTTTCGCCTGCTCATTCACCCTCCGAATGATCTTTATTTTTCTCGGGTTCCTCTAATGTTCTTTGAATAATTTTGCGAACCCATTGAGTTGAAGCCACTTTCGTTAGATGTTATACGCATCAAAATCCCTGTAGACTGTCATATTAGGGTTGGCTGAAGAAAGAAGCTTCTCGCGAAGACAGGGAGTAGTTCACTCTAAAAGGGAGTCATATGAAGAAGTATTGCCCTTTTGCCTTTTGTTCTTTATCAAGCCTTGAATTTTCCTTGTTTACTCTGGGACGTCCCGTTTGAGGATCTTTACGAAAAGTGATTTCCATGTCTTTGAGGAATTCGTTCATTCCTTGTCGTAATTGCATGGGTCTACTTGCTTTTCCTTTCATGCCTGGTTTTCCCTTGAACACAATTATTCTGTCTGACAAATAGGCTTGGAGCATCATGTCGTGCTCAACGATAAAGGCAACTGCGTTATTATGGGCAATCATCCTACGTATTGCCCTTCCAATGGTTACTCTGTCTTCACTGGAAATGAATGCAGAGGGTTCGTCTAAGAGATATAGGTCCGCGTCTCTTACAAGACACGTCGCGATGGCAACTTTTTGAAGTTCACCACCAGACAATTGTCCTAGTTCTCGATCTTTCAGTTTGTCAAGTCCGAATGGAGAAACAATTTCTGTTTTCAGAAATGAATCTGAAAACACTCGAGGATTTGTAGCGCGTATTGCTGATTCCACGGTGATTGAGGGATCATTAAAACTGATGTATTGAGGCTTAAAGGAGACTTTCAATTTTTCAATCTCTTCTATTTCCTCTATTTCTTCAGAATCTTTTAGGGTTGATTTCTTGATTCTGCGGATAGGAAACTCCATCTGCGAGGGTTCTTCTACTCCCGCAAGCATTTTTACAAACGTCGTTTTTCCAATGCCATTCGGACCCAAGATTCCCACGATTTCCCCAGTATACACGCTGCCTCCATCAACAGATAGACTGAACCCGTCAAATCTCTTTTCCATGGTTCCATATTCTAGACTTAGTCTTCCCGTTGTGCTCATTTCCGTGTGGCTCATGGATTTTATGAATTCAAGAGGCTCTGACCTAAAGCGGACATTTTCTGAGGGAATATATCCTTCCAAAAAGGCGTTAATTCCTTCTCTTACATTCATTGGATGGGTGACAACACCGTATGCTCCTGCTTCTCCATAGTATAAACAAACTTGGTCACTGAGATAATCAAGAATTGCAAGATCGTGTTCGACAACCACTACTGTCTTTTTTTCTTCCTCAGTGAGTTTTCGAATTCCCTTTGCCATTCTGACTCGTTCGCTCACATCTAAGTAGCTAGACGGTTCGTCGAAGAGATATACGGGGGCATTTCTTGCAATAGCTGCCGCAATGGCAACTCTTTGAATCTCCCCACCACTCAGCACAGAAAGCTCTCGATCCCAAAGATGAGAAAGATTGAAAAATTCCTTCAATTCTTCGATTTTTCCTTTTTCATCTGCTTTAGTGAGTAAGTCCCCAACTTTTCCTTTGACAACCTTGGCTAGTTTGTCGATCGCTTGAGGTTTATAGACAACCTTGAGCTCTCCTTCCGCAATATCTGAGAAATAGTTTTGGAGCTCAGATCCCCTAAAATAGTGGATTACATTGTTCCAATCTGGAGGTTCTTCCCAATTTCCAAGATTTGGCCTCATTTCTCCTGAAAGTAATTTCAGCGATGTTGATTTTCCTGCTCCGTTCTGGCCAACCAAGCCCGTTACCTTTCCTTGACGGGGAATTGGTAGGCGGTATAGAGCAAATTGGTTTTCACCATAGCGATGTACGAGGTCCTTATCTAATTCTGAAGGCAAATTTACTATTTGGATTGCGTTAAACGGACATTTCTTGATGCAAATTCCACACCCTGTGCATAACAATTCACTAATTACTGCAATTTTCTTGTCATCAAGAACAATACAATCTTGCCCTGTTCTATTTACAGGACAATACTTTATGCATGCTAGCCCACAATCCTTTGATTTACAACTATCCCGGTCAACTATTGCTAGCCTAGAAACCATATTTTCCACCAATTCCTCTGGATCTGTTCTTTAGGTCTTCTTTTAACAAGGTTTTGAAATCTGTGAATGGTCCTTGCAAAAGCCGTACTTCATTGTTCAGAATTTCTCTTGCAAATTGGTTCTCTAATTTTGAATGTTCTTCTATTCCTACGTGTATAGAATCTATAGCTGATACAAATAAGACAATTGTTTTTAAGCATTAACGATGTACTTTCCACTGGAGTAATCATGGTTGACGATGACGGTCTCGCAGACATACTGCATGAGGTAATCACAAGCACAGCCGGAATCAATCGAGTCATCCTTGCCGACAAGACCGGTCTAACCCTAGCTCACACTGCTAAGTTCGACTTTGATGAAACCATTGATATTGACGGTTTGGGGGCCATTTCATCCGCTGTTTACCTTGCTTCAGAGACGCAAGGTGCGAATGTCCACTTAACTGACATGCAAGTCGTGATAGCTGAATTCACTAATGGCAAGATAATGGTTGCAAATTGTGGTCCAGCAGTGTTATGCTTGATCACAGATAATAATATCGCTATCGGAATGGTTCGGATGCTGATGAAACAAGCTGCTAAGAAGATCCAAAAAATCCTCGACGCGCGTATAGGATACGATGAGGAGATCTTTGAACCCATGGACTTCATTCCGGAGGAATTGCCTGATGAAATTGATGTCAGCGGTGATGATGAAGATCTTCTTCAGGATCTAGAGTCTGCTCTAAAAGATCTCCAATTCTTTTGACCTTAATCTTGCTAAACAAAGCCTGGCGCTTGTTGTTCTCCTTTCTAGGCGTTATTCTATTAGTGCCTCATCCTTCTTTTATAATCCTTTGTGCATTCTTACTAATGTTGAAAAAGAATTTTAGGTACGAAATGAACAAGAGTGTAAGTAGTCATGTGAACCGATGTTGACTCTTGCTACTTGTTTGAGGTGATTGAGATAACACTAGAGGAAAGAGAAATACCTGATGAACGTAAGTATCTTACCGGGCTGACCTCTCTTGATCAAAAACTGGGAATGGAATTTTCTCAGGAAAAAGGGATACCCAATGGAACAATAATCCTTGTAAATGCTCCTCCATCGAGCAACCTTCCAACCTTATTTGTTCAGCGAATCCTGCTGAACCTTGTCGAACAAGACTCTAATAATATCGTGTTTTACTTGTATTCATCTCGGCCACGTGCCCAGATTGTTCGCGAATTCCATTCCTACGATTGGAATGTTGAGCGTTTTGAAAACTCGCAATGGTTCTGGGAAAATATGTACAAGGTTTCTTCTCCTCATAGAGCATCTAGTTCAAGAATCGGAAACATTGACATCCGCAGAAAGACCTACATCAAGAGACTTTTTCACAGAATACTTCAAATTCACCAATCACGGGGACACGTCCCCTTTACTTGCATAGATAACTTGCTTTGGATGAAGGAAGAACTGCTGGATGAAGATCCGGCTAGTGTTATCGAATTTCTCAAACATATTCAAGATTACGTTGATGCGGTCGGAGGAATTCATTTTCTTCTGTTACCCAAAGGAATTCTGAATCCTGTCGCAGAGAGGATTCTCGAAGCAACAGTACAGGGAATTTTTGATTTTAAGAGAGAAATACGAGGAAATCGGGTTAGGGATTACTTCGTTATTTCCAAAATGGTCGGTCTTAGCTATGTGTCTGAAACTCTCGAGGTTTCACCATCAGAGGAACAAGGTTTCAGAATTGAATCAACAGCAAAGATTTAGTAAACGGTTTAAGGATTTACATTTCTCTTCTTTTTGAGATTTCTCGTTTTCTGGAACATACCATTAACGCAAACTCACTTTTTATGTAATCCATGTATTTAGAAAATCTTTTGTGGTTTGAAAAAGTATTATCGTTAGGTATGTCATGAAAGTTATTGGTCGGAAAAAAACACGAACTAAGGTCACCCCTCCTCGAAAACCAGAAGATATTCAAAGTGACACGCAGAGGCAATTAGTTGATCTTCTCCGAACCATCAAAGGCTACAAAGAACTTGTTAAGGCCCAACAAAGAGAACGCGAATTATTACTTTCCCAACTAGATCAACTGACTAATTCTTCAATTGTGGATCAAACGATCTTGAACAAAATCGATACTTTATCTCAACTAATTCAGTCGTTAGACCAAAAAGTTTCGAAGATCGAGGGTACCATAAGGGAAGGCTCTATTTCTGTCAATGTTTCCGAACCAAGTGATTCGCAAAGCACTCTCATAGAGCAGGAATCAAGAGATTCTGCACCCTCATCCTCTGTTCATACTTCAAGAGAAAACACTGAGCTCGAAAGCTCCACTAAAGCATCCTCTGAAGCAGAGACTTGGCTTCAGCCAGAGGAAAGAATTACCCTCTTGACAACAGAAATTGAAGAATTAAGCTTAAGGACTAGGGAGTTACAAGCAGAAATCAAACGCAAGGATGAATTAATTGCAACCCTGAATGAAAAGCTGGAGCTTCTAACTGAAGAACGAGATCGCCTAAAATCTGAATTGAATCGATTGAATGAACTTGTCGGGACTTGGACGAAAAACATGGAAGTTTTGGAGCGCCTCGCACGTACCGATCCTCGTTACAGGGTGTTCAACATCGTTAAGAGGAATAAAGAGTTGAACGAGATACAGCTTGCCTTCGCATGTGGCTTAAGCGTTTCTGATCTACGCAAGTATGTTGAAGATCTCAAGAAAATCGGCCTTGTAACCGTGTCCAATTCAAATGTTAAATGGACCGGCAGAGATCTTGATTTTGGGTCGCCCAGTTAGTTAGAGATAACTTTTTGTTTTTTTACAACATGGCCGCGAAAAATCCGTTCTATTTTTGTTTTGGCAAGCTCAGCGAGAAGAAAGGGAAAAAAGGGGAGGCAACGATCCATTGACCCGATCTATGCGTCAATTCGATTGAAGTCGTACTTTGTATCTCTAAACATGGGATGGAATTTTTCGATTGTCTCGGTGCCAATACGTTTTAGTTGTCTCTTCGGATTGGGGAACATGGCTAATAGATCCCACCCGATATCTAGTGATTCGAAAATGGATCTGTCTTCTTCAGGCCCTTGCGAGATGAATCTACGTTCAAAGGCCTCTGCGAATTCGAGGTACATTTTATCTTCGGGAGTGAGGGACTCTTCTCCTACAACAGCAACGAGATCTCTAAGTTCCATCCCTCGAGCATACATTGCATACAACTGGTCACTTACTTCCTTATGATCTTGGCGAGTCATCC
The DNA here is from genome assembly GCA_027001645.1 of Candidatus Heimdallarchaeota archaeon. Lineage (GTDB taxonomy): Archaea > Asgardarchaeota > Heimdallarchaeia > Heimdallarchaeales > JAJRWK01 > JAJRWK01. Next base: position 7,870 of record JALTMP010000195.1, on the reverse strand, counting down.
CCTTTCCGATCGCCTCTTTCATCAATCTACTTAATGACGGAAGTGGGTTTATGGGCGGGTATATGCCTCGTCTGTGTAGGCTTCGATCCAAGAAGATTTGTCCCTCAGTAATATACCCCGTTAGATCTGGAATGGGATGCGTAATATCGTCGTTTGGCATGCTAAGGATCGGAATCTGAGTAATTGACCCCTTCTTTCCTTTAATTCTCCCAGCTCTCTCATAGATTGTTGCTAAGTCAGAGTAAAGGTAACCAGGGAATCCTCTTCTGCCCGGAACCTCTTCACGCGCGGCTCCAATTTCTCTTAGCGCCTCAGCATAATTTGTCATATCCGTGAGAATAACTAGAACTTGGTAATCCTTTTCGTATGCCAAGTATTCTGCTGCTGTTAAAGCAATTCTGGGTGTAATGATCCGTTCTACAGCAGGATCATCTGCGAGATTGAGAAATAGCACTACCCTTTCGAGCGCTCCTGTTCTCTCGAAGTCCTCCTTGAAGAATCTTTCCTCTTCACTGGTAATCCCCATTGCTGCGAAGACTACTGCAAACGCTTCGCCCTCTCCAAGCACCTTGGCTTGTCGGGCGATCTGGGCGCCTAATTGATTGTGCGGAAGACCGCTTCCGGAGAATAGAGGAAGCTTCTGACCACGAACCAATGTTAAGAGTGCGTCTATGGTGCTGATTCCTGTTTGGATAAACTGACGAGGATATTCTCGTGCAGAGGGATTAATTGGCTCACCCACGATGGGCAAGTACTTATCTCCAATGATTGGGGGTCCGCCATCAATCGGCTCGCCTCTCCCGTTGAAAATGCGACCTAATATTGATTCAGACACGCCGATCTCCATTGTTTTTCCAAGAAAGCGGACAACTGTTTGATCGGTATCTAAGCCGCTGGTTCCTTCAAAAACTTGAACAACTGCAAGGTCTTTGCTGACCTCGAGGACTTGCCCTCTTCTTTTCTCACCGTTGGGGAGCTCTACTTCGACGATTTCTGCGTAGGAAACGCCTCCTTTTCCTTCAAGATTCACGAACATGAGCGGGCCGCTTACTTCTTGAACTGTTTTGAATTTTCGTGCAGTCAAATCGACCGTCATACATCCTTTCTCCTAATCTCACTTTTCTCCCGAACTTTCGTCTAGGGGTAACTATGTTTGTCCTTCACTTCTAATTTTTGAGGGTTTTGATATAACTTATGCTAACGCGCTTCAATTTATCGCAAATAGCTTATGGATAGACATATACCCAAATGATCTTAATTCTCTTTTACTTCCCCACCGTGAATGGCATTCTTTGATATTATTGATGAATATCTTGATCGCCCAAGCAAACCCGGGTTCCATGTTACGCTTACAACGTCCTTGATTTTCTCTGCATCACTTCTGAGTTCTGTTCTAATTGCTGAATTGCTTCCCGAGGGATATGGTGTATTTAGCTTAATTTCGATCGTTTTTCCCCTGCTTTTTTGGTCTCAGTGGGTTTTTTGGCCAAACCGTGGCATTAAGTGGTCATTCTTTCGAGCTGTCGTTGCGATTATTAGCTTTGTTGTTAGCATGGGGTTCTGGAATGGATTGCTAGAGCAGGACTACACTTGGCTCTCCATCGGATTCGTTTCCTACGCTTCTCTCATGGCTCTGGTCTATTATCACCATCCTCCTAGACAAAAGGAACATTACATTTAGCCTACTATGTTCCACTTCATATCATTTCTTCGAGTGCGCAGTGTTTTCTCGTAGAAGCGACATCCTCAAAAAACCTTGGTAGTTAGTGTCTTGCGGGGAATGAAGAACTCTCAAGCGTCTGATGCAATGATGAACAAGATTTTCTGACCCCCATTCCTAACAGAATAATGATCGTTATGATCTCGTAATTGAGTCAATTGTTTTCCTATTTTTTGGCGTTATTGCGTAATGAGGGCAATCCGTAACTATATATTTGCATAAATAAATGGAGCGCGCGTGAATTATCACACGAGGACATTTCTCCTAGGCCTTAATCTGATTGCGATCTATTTGTTTTGGTCTCAAGAAATCCTTAAAATTGTAGGAGTAACGATTGTCCTCTTTTCCATCGCTGGCCTCACTTGGACCAATAGGTCTTCTCTCTTGGTCAGAAAAAAATGGATTAACTGGTTTGCCCTTCTAGGGGACACGCTTCGAGTAAGTACTCACTATCTCCGCCTCAATAGAAGATATCTCGGCCTATCTGCTTTGGGATTAATGGTTGCCGTTGCAGGAGTAACTCAAGCAATTGTGATAATCAATATTCAAGAAGCTACTCTCTTGGGGGATACGCTAAGTAGCCCTGAAGCCCCCGCAACTCTCCTCCTGTCAATGTATACTCCTGATCCACCTGGTCCATATAGCGAAAGAAATGCAACCTATAGCGAATTATTTGGAACCTTACACGCCGTACAAGAAAAGGCAAGAACGATTAGTGGTTTTTCCTATTCCTTTAATCGGACTAGAGATATTTTTGTTTCTCGAGAAATCGGAAATTACATCTATTATGACACGGCGTTAGATAGCAACTTCTGGCCTGTAACACTCTTGGGAATGGACTATGATTCTATGCTTCGAACTTGGGGGACATACTTCAATGGCACTTGGCCTTCTAAACTCGGGGAAATCGTTGTGCTCAAATCCTCGGAACCCCTTCCCGATGTGCAACCAAATTTCTACCCTGGGATGAATTTTTCCGTTTTCACCTCTGACGTTTTATCCTTTCCTGACGATCCAATTTATTCTGCTCTAAATCGAACATACAACATTACTGGCGTAATTGAATTAGGTTTTCCTCATTTCTTCCCAGTAATTCCCTGGGCTGCAAATTTGCTTCTTAGCCCTATTGTAATGATTGCACCTGTTGAGTTTGCGGTACAGATGTGGAATGACCTAGGGAAGCTAGTGCCTGCAGTCGCATACAGCCTTTCTTACTACAACTATGGTCGTGTTCAAGCCCCTCAGTTACGCGAAGATTTGGTAAACCTATTGAGCGAAGCCAGTACATTAATTGAAGAGGTGGAAATTCCTTCCTTCTCCTCTCTATCAACCAGATCCTTGCTTGCAGAAGAAATCTGGTGGATCGCGGATGTTATTAAGCCTCTGAGCGCAATTTACTTGTTCCTAAGCATCCCTATTATTGGCATCAGTTTTTTCTTGGTAGATCTTTCCTTCAACCTAATTGAATCTCGAAAAAGAATGATTATTGGTCAGCTGAAAACTAGAGGGGCTTCACACGATCAAATAATTACGGCGGTTTTCTTAGAAATTATTTTTTCAAGCGTCATTGGGCTTTTCGGCGGAGTCTTACTCGGTGCACCTCTGGGTGCGGTTGTCCTCAACAGTAGAGGCTTTCTCCGCTTTTCCAGTATTGATTACCTTCCCTTTTTCTATCCTGATCAAATCTTAAAACTAGTCTTCCTTGGTCTAATTCTTGGCGTTGACTATAATTTATCAAATCTCTTAGAAGCCGCTTCTACAAAGATCGAATCCTCGGTTGTACCAATTGAGATACGAAAGCCCTTTTGGAGAAAATACCACCTAGACTTGTTTCTTTTTGTCATCGGCTTGGCTCTTACATATTTTCTCAAGAATATTATCCGGTCTCCTAATGCACGAAGTGAAGAATTAATCATATATCTTGGTGCAGTTGGCTTCTTTGGTGTTACTGTCGGCGCAGTAATGTTTCTCTCTTGGAATTTTGGAAGCTATTTGAGACCAATTGGGAAAGCTATGTGGGAAACAACCGGTTCATTCTTTTCATTCGTTATCAAAACGCTTTCTCAACGAAGAATGACCACCTCAAAGGTCGTTGCTCTTATTATTGCGACTTCTCTTTTTACGACTTACCTCATTTCAGCTCCTGTTACAATTGAAAACTATTCTATTGAAAAACAAAGATATGAGATCGGCAGTGATATTTCTTTCATTGGATTAAATTTCATTGACCGCCCCAATTACCAATCCATCCTCGGAACGGACAACGTTTCTGGTTATACTGAACTAACAAAGCTGTTCTTTAAAGGAACGATAAATAGTGAGACCTACACCATAATGCTACTAGCCATAAATACCTCCTCTTTTGAACAAGTGGCTCACTTTAAGCGAGAGTACGCCCCAACTCCTTTATCTGAAATGATTGAGAGCCTCAAATCACCGGGCAGTGTATTATTCTGGGAAACAACAATGCAGCAATTTCCTGAATTACGCTTACCCATTTTCCGCTTAGATATTAAAGATCCATACTATGAGAACACCATCCTTTCTCTTAACATTAGGAATGTGGGATCATTTGACTACTGGCCAAATCTAGTTACAGAGGAAATTAGCAAGTCAATCGTTTTGGCAGTGACTAGTCTTGAAAATTTTCTCCCCCTCTACAACCACCGCTCAAATCCCTTGCGGCCAATTACTGATTTTATTGTTTACGCGAAAGTAAAACCGGGGCTATCTATTCCAAAAGTTGCAACGCATTTGAGGGATATTTCTTTCAATAAATTGGGGTACGGGCAGATGAGATATGTTGGACAAGAATTCCTAGCTTCTCAAGAAGCTGTAATCATAAGTCTAAATGTTTTGATCAACTTAGGATTCTTGTTTTCTGCTATTACTGGCCTTTTGACCGTAATGATTTATGCTTCATTAACCGTTTCTGAAAGAAAACGCGAAATCTCATTGTTTAGAGCATTAGGGGCCACAAAACTCCAATTATTCAAACTATTCCTTACCGAGTTATTTCTTATTTTCCTTATTTCAATTCCTTTTGGGGCTTTTGTTGCTTATCTCGCTCTCAACGCTTCCTCTGCTATTCTCGTCAGCCAGGGATTTGGTGGCAGATACCCGCCTTTTTCCTTAGTTTACCCCCTGCGGATGATTTCCTCAGCTTTGGCTCTCCTCTTTGCAATCGGTCTGAGTAGTTCTATCATTCCGGCACTACTTTATGCACGAGTACATCCTGAAGAGCTATCAGAAGATTAGATAATCTCGCTGTCTCTCCCTTCTCGCGGGATTTTCAAGACCAATTTTTCAACAATGGATCATGGACATTTCTCGTATTCCAAACAAACAAAAAGGAAACTTAATTTAGTCCATTTTTCTCATCCATAATGGGCTTGAAAAAGACAAATCCCTAACCCAGCACTATGTGGCAACAGAAAACGATCAATTGAATAAATATCTGATCAAATGTTGCTATTTCAATCCGTTGCGGGGGTTGCCAAGCCAGGTCAAAGGCGCTGGGTTCAGGTCCCAGTCCCGTAGGGGTTCGCGAGTTCGAATCTCGCCCCCCGCACCACTCTCTTCTAATCTCTTGCATTTTTCCTCCCTTGAACGTCACTAGTCGCAACGTTTTTTTAATTTGAATAAGATAGTGTACTTAACACTAATTCTCTGGTCTGGGTACTCTGCCCCTCGCCTTTAGGCCCGGGGCAGATGCGGGTATGTTTTCCAATCACAATGTCTTTTAGCCAATCTCTCGTTAGAATCATAGTGCTTGTCCATATTCATATTTTTGAAGCAGCAGTTGAACTCGCCCCAAAGCGTAGCAAATATCCGTTATTAGATCTTTCGTATCACAATAATTTGATTAGGGGACTGCCTTCCGCAGAGAAAAGAGGAAGGCCCGATATCCTCCATAGATGCCTACTGATTCTTCAAGACTCCATTCTGAACCATCTTGGGAAGCTCAAAGTTAGTTTTTCAACATATTCTGACCCCGGAACTAGCTACGTCGTGGATCCTTCTATGAGGCCCCCAAGATCCTATACTCGATTTATGGGGTTGATGGCAGAGCTACTCCGCACTGGAGAAATCAAATCTTCCCTCATTCGCTCAATTTCTACCAAAGATCTACTAGATGACGATGTGCACACCTCTCTCTTAAGCAAATCTGGAGAAAAAATCGGTCTTAAAGGATTTTTTTCTAAAATCACCACTAGAAAACCTCAACGTTTCCTCATTGGAGGATTCCAGAAGGGATCTTGGGAAAGACCTCTCCCCCACGATGACGTGTTATCCTTAAGTGATTACACGCTGTCATCCTCTCAAGTCGCAGGGATTGTTGCAACTCTTTCTGCCCTTAAGCTTGAAAACCAAGAAAATCTGAAACAAAATGAGGGACGTTAAGTTGTTACTTTCCTTCTTAGAACTCTCAGAACTCATGTGGAATAAATGCCTAACTTAAAAAGATGCTCTATCAAAACCTAGAGCGTGAGCAACTCTTCAAATGGGATCGAGCGTTATGATCGCCAATTAAGAATAGAAGGCTGGGATCAAAACATACTGTCAAACTCTACCGTGTGCATATGGGGAATTGGCGCTTTGGGGACCTTTGTGGCTGCTGAGTTGGCAATGATGGGCGTGGGGCGCATCATTATTGTTGACCTTGACACTATTGAAGTGTCCAATCTGAATCGACAATTACTCTTTCAACCTGAGGATGTAGGAAAATACAAAGCCAGCATTGCCGCCAAGAAATTGAGACAAATAAATCCTGACATCAAGATTCAAGCATATACAACTCCTCTTGAAGAAATACCCATGCGACTTTATCGAGAAGTAGACGTGTTTGTCGCAGCTCTTGACAGTTTCGACTCGAGAAGATGGGCCAATTCTCTCGCGGTTCAATTGAGCAAACCTCTCGTTTCAGGGGGCATGTACGGTTTAATGGGACAAGTGCAAGTAATCATCCCCTACAAAACAGCTTGCTTTGAATGCCAGCCTCTCGTTCCCTCTTCAAAATTAAGCCAAGTATGTACTCCACCTGGAGAGCACCGACCAGAGAAAGCCAAAATCCAACGCCTTGAAGCTCCAATTCCCGGTGTTGCGACGATGTCAGGTGTTGTTGGTAGCCTAATGGCTCAAGAAGTAGCAAAGCTCTTGCTTGGACTAGGAACTCCCATTTCATATCTTTTCATTGATGGTCTCCATAATGGATTTACAGAACTCGAACTAGCGCGAAACCCAAACTGTCCTCTCTGTGGAGAGAATTATAAGCTAGCTCAGGTTAAAATAACGATTGATCCTAACGAGGAATTTACTCATATCATTCAAAGGATAAAGCTCACATATGGCCTAGATGATCCAAAAATCGCTTGGAAGGGGAGGCTTATCTCAGATCATCAAACGCCTAAAACAATAGGCCTTGAAACTGGAGACAGTCTACTAGTTATAGATCCAAAAATTGCTAAACCTATCAAACTGGTTGCAGAGCTAATAACCTTTGAAACAACCTTCTGAGGAAATGTACATGTTTAATCGCATAACTCCCATCTCCTCTGAACAACTCGAATCTTTCGCAGAAATTGTCGGACTTAATTTAAGCGTGTTACTAGCCCCTCCTAACGAAAATGCTTGGTTTCAGAAAAGACATTCTATTGTTCTCTACACCGGGAAGCTCTTTCCACAACTATCTTCTACCCAAATGGAAGGCATTATCATAGCAGACTGGTTAGGGAAAAAAACACTCAGAATCTATCCCTCATTGCCAGTTTTATTCCCAACAGCATTTCTAAATGTCATAAAAACTGATTCCCCCTTCTTTGTGCAGGGCCGCAATTTGCATCCTTCCCAATTTCAATGGATCCGAAGAGAGTCTAACTCAAGAAGATCCCTTGTTCTCGATAGCCTCGGTATTCCTTTAGGAATCGGACTCTTGAAATCGACTTCTGATGGAAAAGACATGTTCATCAATGAAGTTGATATTGGAGGCTTTTTCCGGCAAGAGAAAAAGGCAAAACGGAAAATGAGACGATAACAATCATTTCTCTTTTTTCACACTTCGTTTGAGTAGTGCTGAAATACTTTGATGTCGTACTGTTTTTTCAAGATCCGGATCCTTTATTGCGAAGTTTGCTAGGGTGGAATCTTGTT
>JALTMP010000194.1 GCA_027001645.1 Candidatus Heimdallarchaeota archaeon | reverse complement strand
GTTCCCTACGGTGGGTGGTTCAGGCATGTTTGCCTCTTACCTATCTCGGGAACTAGCGAACAGAGGACATCGCATTACAATCTTATCATATGATGTTCCAGCATTTTTCAAATATGGAGTTACTGAGAGGATCAAGATTGTTACCTTCCCTCTAAGGAACTATCCCCTTTTTCGAGACACGGGACCCCCGTATTCAATGCTCCTAGCCTCCTCCTTGGCTAAGATTGCCCGAAAATACCAACCTGATATTATCCATTATCATTACGGGGTCCATCATGTGCAGACTGCTTTTCTGTTCAAACAATTGGCATCAACTCCTCAAGTCCTTACTCTTCATGGATCTGATGTCCATACCTTGGGAAAAGATTGGTATCTAAATGAACCCCTCACCAAACTTCTTAGATCAATAGACAAACTGACAACAGTTTCCAAGTTTCTTTCTAATTTGGCTCAAGAGATCTTTAATCTGACCGAATCTCCTCAAACAATTCATAACTTCGTTGATCCCCAGCTCTTTAGCCCAGAAAAAAAATCTGCCATATCTAAGAATGAAAAAATTATAATTGTCCACGCGAGTAATTTTAGAGAAGTAAAGAATCCAACCTTCCTTGTCAAGGTTTTCGCCTCCATTGGAAAAGAATATCCCGATGCAGAACTCTGGATGGTAGGAGATGGTCCTCTTAGGCGGGAATGCTACACAATTGCAAAGAAAAATGACATTCTAGACCAAGTTCGCTTCTTAGGAGTTAGAAGAAATATTAGCGAGATATTGGCTACCGCTGACATTGTAGCAGTACCTAGCAAGATTGAAAGCTTTGGCTTAGTTGCTGCTGAAGCAATGAGTAGTGAAACACCAGTATGGGCTTCTGCTGTTGGTGGAATTCCTGAAGTTGTTCGGCACAACAAAGAAGGGTTACTTTTTGAGAATTTTAATTTTGATATTGCTAAGGAATACTTATCCACTCTAATTGAAGACGATGCTCTTCGCAGACAACTAGGCAAAAGTGGTAGAAAAAGAGTGCTTGAGTGCTTTTCACCAGGAGTTATCGTTCCTAGATACGAGTCTCTCTATGATCGTTTGTGTTAGCTAACTATGGGCCCGTATTCAGAAACGTCATTCCTCCAAATGAGGAATAGGGAGTATACATCCGTTTGTATGTCGTCAAATAATCCCATAACCCTGTTATTCGTGCCATATCAAACCAGAGCCAGGAAACTTCTTGGCCAAATTTTGTAGGATTAAAAGACCCAAATTGCCATGAAAGATATTTAGCAATGTCCTTCTTCTGACGCTTTTTGCTCAACTTATCGTAAACCTCCTCAATGAACTCAGAAATTTGGATTTCAGCTTCCAAGACCGCTTCTGCGTTGTCACTCTTTTTTGCCTTTACCCATTTTGACAACAGTTTGAAGAAATCAGAGGTGTGCAGAACCTTTATTTTTCTGTTATCTAATTGTTTTCCTAAGTTTTCAATCCAAGGTGCATTATAGAATGCTCGCTTGTATTTGACAAAAATCGGTGCCCTAAATCCCACGGCAATCGTTGCATGCCTTACTTGAGCGTAGTAGGCAAGTTCTCCGGGACCGCTAATTCGAATCTGCGGATTTAGAATTTCTTGGACAACAGCAGACGCCGAATCGACTCTTGCATTAAGAGATGAGGCATATGTTACCAGTCCTTCAGGAGAAGGCGCTCCGGTAAATCCAAACACTTCCCCGCAGTGCTGGCATTCAGCAACAACTGATATGGTATTATCTCCGTCTCGGTGTTCTAATTGTGGATCGACTCTAATACCATCATGCGGACATTCAAAAAAGAAAGGAGCCGAATGATCATCCCTTTTTCTCAAAGAAGGTTTGTAACCCAACTTCTCCAATCTTTCAGTGGCTTCTTGAAATGCCTTTGCATATTTATGGTGTTCAAGAATGAAAGGGAGGTAGAAGGGGGCAATCAGTTTTCTGATCTCTTTTTCCCCAAATGGGAAATATACAATTCCCCAGTCATGAATTTCGTTTGTCTGAAATCCCCAGATCTTTGTAAACCAATCTCGCATTTTCTCGCCTGGGGCATAGGAAAGTCTCCATAGGTCGAAGATAAGTTGTTCTTGGAGTGCGAGAATCTTTTTCTTGTCTCCTTTAACCTTAGTTCTGAATTCTTGCGTCACTCTTTCTATTTCTTCCAATGTACTGTCTAACCAAGACTTGTGAGGGGCATTTACCCGATGGAATGCCGTTCCTTCAGGATAGTCAAGCGCGTTCCAGATATCTACGATATGGGCCTTTTCTGATAGCGGATTTGGCAGATATGTACGAACTAACTCTTTGTGGAGTCCATCATAATCCGCAACTAAGAAAACAGGAGCTAGGTTGACTCCCTTGGTTGCTAGTTGTTCACTCAAAAAATGAAGGAGTGACAGCTTATTTCCAATAAAGCTTGGCCCTCCCATCATTACTGGTTGCTGGCCAGACATTATCGAACCGTTTGCCAAATACTCGATGTTTTCCCTTGTTTTTGGAGTCAGTATCCCCATCTTTTCGTGATAGGAGATTAGTATTTTCTGCAATTCTTCTATGCGCGAAATTGCGTCTTTGTCTTGCCGAGGGGTAATTCCTTTCTCTGCAAGCCGGTTTACTACAGAATTGATGGTGCGATGAATTTCACCCCATAGTGACTCAGCAAGTTTGAGTGCTGTCTGGTCGCCTTGAATTGCCTTATCGTAAATGATGTTCGGATTAACTAATTTCGTTGAGGATACACTTGCCACAAGCAAGAATTTGAGCAAGTATTCATAGATGTTTAGGAAAAGATCAAGTGTTTGGCATGAAGGTTTTTCCACACTAGAAACCAATAGCAGAGCGGATTCTCCTTCAAACTTCGTAACCTAGTTTTCTCATGGTTTCTAATTGTGCCTCAACAACTTCTTTACTTGAGCTCGCCTGAGAATAGCTTTCTAGTCTCTCCATGTTAATGTGCAAGAATGCTGGGCCCCATTTTACAGAATCGGCTATTTCTAATGCTTGTTCTTTATATCCTAGAATCCATAGAGACGCCATTGCGGCCTCGCTACTTGAAAGTTTCGTAGGGACCCCGTAGTTTACCGGATTTGCAGCAACAAGAAACGGCAGTGCACGCCCCACTCCGCGTCTAAACAATACTCGATGATCTTCCAATGAATTCCATGAGCCGTCCACTATTACGATCCCGTATTTTTCTGCACTAACTCTATCTTCTGGTGATAGCGCCTTTTTCGAGAAGGGATTTAAAACAATTGCCTCCCTAGGGATTTCTCGGAGGGTATTAATTCTCCTGGCTTGTCCGAGTTTAATCATGCGTAGCCCTGAACATTTCTTCGGGTCGCATTGATTGAAATACGCAACGATGACGGGAATTCTTGCTTCAGCAATTCTGTTACGCGATTCCTCGTTCATCCTTCTTTCTCTCACTTTTTCATGGTCTAATGGCGGTCAGGATCGTACGCCTGCTTCTGTTCGGGAAGTGAGGGTTTTCTCACGATTCCCTGGCGGCATTTCTCTATGCCCGCTACCCGGCCTTCCCGGAGCCAGTCATCAGGCCCTATTCGCGGTTGCACGCCGGTGATGGCCCGTTTCACCGGTCGCTTGCATGTCTCAGTGGTTGACCACATCATTTTCATCTCATGCAAGCCCGTATCGTTTCTGTTGCCAGAGCAAGTCTCTCGACTTGTGGTTTTCACCACACCGGTGCCCTTCGTGGCAGGACGTTCCTGGGAACATTCGTCCCGTCGCCGCCCGTCCTCTCCGCCAATACTCATTCTGGTGAAAGAAATAAGAGCATTTCCTTAGAGCATAAGCCGAGAACCAGTTTTCTAGATGGTCCTCAACTGTTCTTATCTGCGAAGACAGAATCTGAATATGACTTATCACCTATCCTTGAAAAGAATGAGGAGATTTTGAATGGGTTAGGTTAGAGTTTAATGACGACCTTTCCAAACTGAGAGCCTGATTCTAAAAACTCGTAAGCTTCCCTGATGTCTTCAAGATCGAAGGTTCTTGCAACGATTGGCTTGATTTTTCTCTCAAATACCAATTGCATTGCATCTAAGAATTCTCTTTGGTTGCTCATAGTTGACCCGATGATGCTTATTTGCTTCCAAAACACGTACCTTATGTCTGTCTTTCCAATAGGACCTGTTGTCGCACCGACAGTTACGATTCTGCCTCCTTTCGCAACTGCTCTTATTGATTTCTCCCACGTTGCTTCACCAACATTATCAACGATTACTTCTGCTCCCTGTTTGTTAGTTAAGCGGTAAACCTCTTTTTCCCAATCTGGAGTTTCAACATAATTGATAACGTGATCAGCTCCTAACTCGTAAGCTCGTTTTTCTTTTTCAGGGGTGCTTGTAGTCGCTATCACATTGCACCCAGCAAGCTTTGCTAATTGAATTGCCACTGTTGAAACTCCGCTTCCCGCTCCCAAGACAACCACTGTTTCCCCAGGACGAACCCGAGCCTTGGAATATAATTGTCGATACGCAGTGAGAGTTGTTAACGGGGCGGCAGCTGCTTCTTCGACTGACAAGACATCAGTTGGATATTCTAATACCTTGTCTGCTCGAACGGCTACGTATTCTGCAAGCCCTCCTTTTGAATGTTCACCGTATATTTGGAATCTCTTGCATAGTGATTCCTCTCCTGAAATGCAAGCCTTACATTTCATACAGCCATAGCCTGGGTTTACGAGAACGGGCGTTCCTGTATCAATCGTTACGTTACTTCCAACATCTGCGACAATTCCCGCGAAGTCTGATCCTCCCACATGCGGGAATTCTAGCTTTAGTCCGGGTATTCCATTTCTAACGAACAGATCGAGTCTATTTAACGCCGCGGCTTTTACATTGACTAA
>JALTMP010000193.1 GCA_027001645.1 Candidatus Heimdallarchaeota archaeon | reverse complement strand
CGACCTTTTCTCCTTGCTCTTGTAATCTACGAATTATTTCGGATTTTTCTCCTGGTAAGGTTTCTGCATAAATCGTCTCAATACCTACTTGCTTACTGATATAATTCGCGGTTTGCTGATTATCACCCGTTATTAGGATTGGTTGAATCCCACGTTGCTTGAGGGCATCAACGGTTTTCTTAGCGTCTGGTTTTATCGCATCTGAAACGGCGATTACCCCCATCAATTCTGAATCTTTAGTCACACCTATGACCGTTTTTCCTTGCTCTCTCAATTCTGAAATGAGGTCAAAGTGCGCGTCAATATTAATGCCTTTTTGCTTTAAGAACTTCAAACTGCTAACTAAGACAGTAGCATCATTGATTTTTGCTCTTAATCCGTGTCCTGGAATTTCTTCAAAGCTTGTAACGTCTGGAATCTCTTCAATATCTGAGTTCTTAGCACATTCTAAAATTGCAGATGATATGGGATGCTGTGAATGCCTTTCTAAGCTTGCAGCTAACATCAGCACCTCTCTCTCATCGTGATGATCAAAGGCTACGATGTCACTAACTGTCGGCTTACCTTGCGTAATTGTCCCCGTCTTATCAAACGCAAATATTGTAATGTCTTTGAAATTCTGAAATGCTTCCCCAGATCTCATGAGTATTCCCCTCTGAGCCGCAATGCCACCGCCCCTTATCATAGCGAGAGGAGTCGCCATTCCAATTGCACAAGGGTATCCCATTACAAGCACTGCTAATGTGGCGAATGCTGCCCTAGAAAAATCCGCTTCTCCGAAAAGAATCCACGCCCCTATAGTCCAAAAAACAAAGGCTAAGAAAGCAATCAAAATGACTGCTGGAACAAAGTGCTTCAATAATCTGTCAACTAATTGAAGGATTCTTGGTTTGAATGCTCTCGCCTCTTGAATAGACCTAGCAACTTGTTCGAGAAAGGATTCTTCTCCTACTTTTGTAACTTCAACCAGCAAGCTACCGTACTTGTTAACTGATCCTCCTATTACTTCAGCACCCTCCTCTTTCAAGACAGGTAGTGGTTCCCCTGTTACCAAGCTTTCATCAACCCAAGATCTGCCCTCTATTACCTTCCCATCAACGGGAATACTTTCTCCTGGGCGGATTCTTACTCGGTCTCCTTGCACAACTTCTTCAATAGGTACTTCTACTTCCCTGCCGTCTTTGATCACAACTGCCGTGTCTGGCCTAAGTTCTAGAAGTTTTTTTATTGCTTGCGAACTTCTTGTTCTCACATAAAGCGAAACATAACCTGAGAGAATATGGTATAGCGTAATGAATATTGCTGCTCCTAGGAAATCCGCCATGGGGAAGCTCGGTTCATAAAACCCAATGATGCCTCCAATAAGTCCGCCGAATGCTCCTAATTCCATTAGCACATGTTGATTTAGAATTCCTCGACGTAGTGATGCAACGGCCATTTTTAGGATCGGTAATCCAACACCAAAAATCATCGCAATAGTTAGCCCAATCATTACATACGGAAACCATGGCCTGATCAATCCAACCCATCTAGCAATCATCAGTATTAGAGCAGGAAAAGATATGGCTAAGGCAAAATAAAGTTGCATTTTGTGATCTTGCAATTCCTTTTCCTGCTCCTCAAATGTCCTAACCTTATTAGGATCCCTAACAATATACCCTAAATCTTGGAACAACTTGATTATTTTCTCGGGATGAATTTTCTCTGGGTTATATTGAACTAGTGCCTCTTCGTGCGAAAGACTTATCCCTACCTTTTCCACACCATCAAATCGTCTCATTGCCTTGTATATGCTTTCAACACAAAAGGAACATTGTAACCCTCCGAGCTTGACGTGTAATTGATCAGACATTTAATGTTAAATCTGGCAAAAATCATTATAACATTGTAGAATGGGCTCAATATTTTCCACAACTATCAAGAATGGGCATTGATACAAGCAGTCTCTTTGCCCTCATTTTGGTGATAGGTTATGCTTGGGTTTGTCTAAATTCTTTAAAGGGGAAAGCAATAACATTTAATATTCCCTATGAAACATAAGTTGTGACGCTCTTTCCAATGGAAAGCAAACGAGTGTGAGGTAAAAAGAAAGCATGTCGTTTGAACAAGAATCAACACAATGTAAAATATGCGGTCTTCCGGTTGAATATTGCGTTTGCGAAAGCATCGCAAAAGAAGACCAACGAGTCCGAGTGGCTCTAGAATTTAGAAGATATAGAAAGCCCTATACTGTTATCTCAGGAATTGATCAGCGCGACGTCGACTTAAAGGAAATCGCCGTGAAATTGAAGTCAAAACTGGCTTGCGGTGGAACCGTAAAAGACGGTGTAATCGAGCTACAAGGTGACCACAGGTACCGTGTCGTTGACTTGCTCAAAGAAATGGGCTTTACTGAGGATCAAATAGACTTGGTCGGATAGGCTCTCATTAGATTAAGTGGCCTATTCACATCTGCTGTTTCTTGAAGAGCAGATACCACTCGGCACTTCTTCTTATCGCTGATTTTATTCAATATTTCCTATTTCTTATTCTCTCCCTATCGTCGGAAAACTACTTTTTTCACTTTTAATGCACCCCTACAAAGCGTTAAATGGTTTTTTTCTGAGGGACAAATGTGGAGAACCCTACTTTTTCCCCAAGGCCGTATCAGCGAAAAATCCTTGATTTGAGTCTTTCCTTAATCAACGAAGGAAAAAATCCTATCATTGAACTCGACTGCGGCATGGGGAAAAGGCTCCTAACCATGTGGCTGGGCGAAAAGTTAGCCCAGACCCATAAAGTCATTGTTCTTCTCAATTCTTCGGCATCACTGTTTGAAACAAAACGATTCATGGAAGCCGCACTTTCTCCAAAGATCAAGCTTCGCACAATCACGAGCCAAATCCCTTCTGTGATGAGGTGGAAGCTACTAAACGACGGAGAGATTGTTTTGTCTTTGCCTCAAACTTTAGCAAATACTTTGAAGAAGCATGGGGGTTTATTACCATCAGGATCTCGCTGGGCGGTAATAATTAATGAGGTTGATCAGATAATTAGGCGAACAAGCTATAGGATTGCCTTAAAGCAGCCATTTCAACTCTTCCTCTCACTTTTGGAAGGCGAAACAATAATCGGGATGAGTGGCACCCTACGTGACGAACACTACGTGATGGATGAACGCCAGTTACAAATCAGAAGGGATCTTGAAACCTTGAAAGGGGTTATCCCCCGCTCAAGCGTCATCTATATGGATGAGGTCTGGGATGAAGCTAAGGATTTCATCACAGTTACTAACGTGGAAGTTGTTCCAGTTGAAGATACGTGGACAAGA
Source organism: Candidatus Heimdallarchaeota archaeon (assembly GCA_027001645.1). Taxonomy (GTDB): domain Archaea; phylum Asgardarchaeota; class Heimdallarchaeia; order Heimdallarchaeales; family JAJRWK01; genus JAJRWK01. The sequence goes on along the minus strand of JALTMP010000193.1, from coordinate 1,579 downwards.
AATGTTTCGGATTTGCTTGAATTACACATTTCTGAACTGAAAGACAAGGCTAAGCAACTAGGAATTCCTTTAAGAGGATGGAGAGTGGCTGCAAGTGGATATCTTTCCGAAGATGAAGAACAAGAAAGAATTCTTCAGAATCTTTCACGAGCATACTTGATTCGAAAATATCTCTTCGCAATGCCTGCTCGAAAAGTAATTTCATACCTTTATTCTCTCTTGCCAAAAGACGAAGTTCAAACTGCTTGGCAAGATCTTCCGCCTTTTCGAAGAAAAACACAAATGATTTACTCCCTTCTTGAGAAAACTCGCTTCGGAGTTGTTCTTTGTTCATACTTGTCAATGCAAAGCGAAATTGCCTTGTTCCTTAAATCAAAGGGATTGGAAGTGCTCACCGTTTCGGGAAGAACTCGTAATCGTGCAAGTATTATTGAGAAAGCCAAGAACTCTTCCAATCAAAGAGTCTTGATTATGTCGAATGTTGGTGAAAGAGATATCGATCTTCCCGAAGCTGATGTTCTCATAATCTATGATATTGTCAATACGCCTAAAGTCGTTTATCAAAAACTCAAGCGATCCCGCGGCGGAAACGCGTTTGTGCTTTCCTATAAGGACACCCAAGAAGAGAACAAAGTAAAAAACGTATTGAACAAAATTGGGCTAAGATATTCTTGGTCTTTATCATTTTCTCAAAAAGACTAAGCATTTGGCGTTCTTATTGAACTCTTTGCAATAAGGAGTGTTTTTTGTTCGTTTTGTATCAATACGATTATATCCACGTCAAGTAGCTATATTGGCGATGATCATAGATTCCTCCAAATACGCCATTGAGGTTGCTAATCTTCGAAAATACTACGGCACCTCTCGCGGAATTGAGCGAGTCTCTTTCAAGGTAGCGCAAGGCACAATTCATGGATTTTTAGGGCCAAATGGCGCGGGTAAAACAACCACAATCAGAATCCTAATTTCTCTTCTCAAACCAGATCGCGGTAATGCAACGATTCTTGGTTATAACGTAAATAATCCCATTATCAAAAAACTCATTGGCTATATCCCCTCAGATTTTGAAATCTATAAGCACTACACCGTTAAAGAATACCTTGATTTTGTTGAAACAATACGTGGCTTTGCCCCACTTCGAGACAAGCTAGTGGAGCGCTTTAGGATCGATGAAAGCAGATTATGCAAGGAATTAAGTCGAGGAAATAAGCAGAAAGTCGCGATCGTTCAAGCGTTCATGCATAAGCCCCCACTAGTTATTGCCGACGAGCCAACAACCAGACTTGATCCCCTGATGCAGGAGGAATTTGCCAACTTCATACGAGATTATGCGAACAAAGGGCATACGATCTTGCTTTCTTCCCACATCTTGTCAGAGGTTCAAGAACTCTGTGATTATGTATCCATCATTAGAGATGGCACCATTGTAAATTCTGGGAAAGTCGAAGGATTATTGCGAAACGTTCCTAGAAAAGCGGTTCTACTCTCCCGTGGAAAGGTTTCTCTCAAACATATTCGTGAAAAATTAGGAGTAGAGCACATTTCAATGGAGAGGGAGAAAATCATTGTTTATTATGAA
>JALTMP010000192.1 GCA_027001645.1 Candidatus Heimdallarchaeota archaeon | reverse complement strand
CAGCTTGATTTAATCAAAGATCCCTTTGATCCCGAAGTCATTGCTGCGGCAAAAGAAAATGGGATTTCTGACGCGATGATTGAAGCCGCTCAAAATTCCCCCGTGTATAAATTTGTCAAAAAGTGGGGAATCGCTCTTCCATTACACCCTGAGTTCCGAACGATGCCCATGCTATTCTATGTGCCTCCACTATTGCCTGTTCTTGGAAAAACCCAAGGCGAAACCTATGACATCAACGAAACCGAATATGACAAACTAGCACCAATGCTGAGCACATTAGAGCAAGCTCGTGTGCCCATCAAGTTTATGGCCAGTTTATTTACTGCTGGCAACGAGGAGCTTATCAAAGAGGTGTATCGCAAGCTTATTGCTGTTCGTGCCTATATGCGGGCAAAAACAGTGGCCGACGAGTCCCTCGACGAAACAATCGAGGCTCTTTCTTCGCACGGTCTTACCGTTAAAGAAGCTGACTTACTTGTTCAAATGACTACTCGTCCGACATACGAAGAAAGGTTCGTTGTGCCTCCTCTGGCAAGAGAAGTAGGAATTGAAATGCTTGAAGACCCGCTCCTCTTCCGCCAAGAAACCGGCTTCGGATTTACAAAGAAAGCAAAACGAACGTGGTAGAAATGCTAACACTCGAACAAAGAGAGACCCTGCATGCGTTTTCCTCGATTCTTACCTATCCGCAGGATGGCTTTGAAGGGCTACGACCGGCTATTGAGAGCTTAAAAAAGATGGCAGACCCCAAAACTGCTGAGTACATCGCACAATTCGAAAACTTGGTCTCCAACCTAGACCCCGGAAGACTTGAAGAGTACTATACTGAAATTTTTGATCTTCATCCCAATACTCACCTATACGTCGGAGGGCACTTATTCGGTGAGACCTATTTAAGAAGTGGATTTATCATCCGCCTAAAGGAAGAATTCGAAAACGAGGGATTTGCTCCCCCTGAAAAAGAGCTTCCTGACCACATGAGTGTTTTGCTGGAGTTTCTTTCTAAGGCCAAAACACCCGAGGTAATCGCAGACATGGTCTCTTCTTTCCTCATCCCCGCATTTCGCAAGATGCTGAATCCATCGGAATTTGCGAATACAGAACCAACTGAAGAACAAGTTCAATGGATTGGAGAAACCAGACTGAAGGAAATTACTACCCCCGAGATTGATTCCCTTATCACGGTTTCTGACAACAATCCATACTTTCTGATTCTCACTGCATGCTTGCACGAATTAGAAGTACTCGAACGAAAAATGGAAACCCCAATGGAGGTGTAACAAATGGTATTAATGGAATTCTTATTCATCGCATTCCCCTATATCGCAATCATTGTTTGTATAGCGGGAAGTATATACAGATATCAAACAAATAAGTTCTCGATCTCATCCCTTTCCACTCAATTCATGGGATCGAAGGAACTAGGTGGCATAGGTGCCAATTTATGGCACGTGGGCATCTTTCTCATCCTTGGCGGACACTTTGTGTCCTTTTTCTTCACAGACCAATACTATATCTTGAAGAACTCGAGTGAAGTTATTCATTACGCCCTAGAAGGAATGAGGATTGCAGCAGGAATAATGGTCGTGGTTGGACTAGTTCTACTTGTTTACCGTCGTGCGGCAAACCCACGCTTACGAGTTATCACGACCCCAATGGACTGGATCGTTCTTCTCTTACTACTTCTCCAAGTTCTACTTGGCTGGTACATTTACTTGAGCCACTTGAACGAGCCATTCTGGTTCTCAGACAACGTAGCCCCATGGCTAAGAGGAGTCTTCTTCCTCGATGCCGGGGTTCCCAGAGTGGAAGCATGGTACATTGGAGTTCACATGCTTAATCCATTCCTAATCTTGATGCTCATCCCATTTTCGAGGCTGATCCATATGTTCACATTTCCAGTAACCTACGTCTACAGACCATATCAGATCGTAGTCTGGAATAGGAGGAACTAAAATGAGTATGTTGAAACAAGAATACAATCTGAAAGGGAATCCCACCGAAGGCCTAATAGGGGCAACCCTTGGGTTCTTCATTGGGTTTGCAGCAGTCGTTGCACTTGGTACAACGGCAAAACAATTTGAAGGCTGGCTTGGCTTAACTGGAGTTCTCGCGGGACTACTCGTCGCAATGCCTAACCTATCCGGCTCTCTCCTAAGAATCCCATTCTCTGCTTGGACGGACTCTGTTGGTGGAAGAAAACCATTCCTCGTTCTTCTTTTGCTCTCACTTGTCGGAATGGCAGGCCTAGTACTCGTCGCTAGCTTCATGTTTGATCCTGATGTTACGGAGTTCAGTGCATGGAAGTACATCCTAGTCATTACACTTGGCTTCCTTGCGGGATGTGGAATTGCCACGTTTTCCGTAGGAATAAGCCAGACATCCTACTGGTTCAAGCAGGATGAACAAGGAAAGGCCCTAGGAACCTATGCCGGTCTTGGAAACACCGCACCGGGAATTTTCTCGTTAATCATGGCTTACTCTCTCGCATCCTTTGGCCTTGCCGGGTCTTACATGCTTTGGCTTGTCCTACTCTTCATAGGGACACTCGTCTACTACTTCATCGGCATGGACGCCTACTACTTCCAACTCAGAAACAAGGGCGTTCCTGAAGAAAAAGCAAAGGAAATCGCACGAGAATTAGGACAAGAGCTCTTCCCAAAACACAACCTTGTAGACAGTCTTAAACACTCTGCTGAGGTCTGGAAGACGTGGGCACTTGTAGGGCTTTACTTTACCTCATTCGGTGGTTTCATTGCCTTGGCTTCTTGGTTCCCCAAATACTGGACTGACTTCCACGGAACCGGAACCATTACGATCGGTATTGCAATCAAGGTTGCCCTAGTGCTGAACTTCGTCTTCGTCATTGTGGGCTCTTTGACCCGAGTCGCTTCCGGAAGTATTGCTGACAAGATCAGCGGAGAAACCACAACCACCATTGGGATTCTGACAATCCTATTAGGTGGTCTAGTCCTCACATTCGCTGAAACGTTCAACCCGGCTATTGTTGGGATGCTGATCATCTCCACAGGCATGGGAATTGTGAATGCGGGTGTATTCAAGCTCGTGCCAAAAGCAGTCCCCGATGCTGTTGGTGGTACCGCTGGTTGGGTCGGAGGTCTTGGAGCCTTTGGAGGATTCGTCATCCCCCCAATCATGGGTGCCTTTGTTGACGGCATGGGAGACATAGGCTATGCTAGAGGCTTTTCCACTTTCATTCTTCTAGCAATTATCTGTCTCTTCATCATGTGGGTTCTCCACAACGGAAAAGAAGAATAAAGCCAATTTACTTTTTCCACTCCCCCTCCTTTTTTCTAACAAAACAACTGTAAGTCATAACTTCATTTCATACTGAAAGCAACTTGTGAGAATAATTAAGTGTCGCCAAATTCTCCTTGAAATATCGACCTTAGCAGAACTTGATCTAAAAGCCTAGTTCGTTAAACTGATAGATTCCATGATAACCTAGCTAAAACGGGAAAAGGCATTTTGTGAGATGAAACCACTGCTTATCTCAATTCTTATCTAGTGTGGAACAGAAGATAATAAGACCGATGATAGGTGATTCGCAACCTCTTCTGATTCAGAGCTAAGATGATTAGTTGAGATTCCCGTCCAGCCAATTCCGGTAATTTTAACACGTGGATGGTTTTCCTCGATTTTATGCTTATATGTTAAATTGCGATGATGCCCTGCCTCTAACTGAGCAATCCCCGCTTTATTTCGATGAATATGAATGAATTCGGGTTCTCCTGCTGGGCGTAATAAGTCATTGATGTCATTTAGCGTTCTGCCAACGATCTCTTCGTCGGAAAATGTTACATACTCAGGATGTCGTATTCCCCCAATAAAGCATCTTAGTAATATCTTACCATCGGGAGCATGGTGGGGAAAAATCTCTGAGGAAAATAGAGCTCCAAGGAGGAAGCGATTTTCAGAAGACGGAATCAAAAAACCATATCCCTCAGGTTCTTTGGCAAACTGTGCACTGTCATATCCGAGTGAAACAATTGTCACTTTTGCCTCTCTCGTTCTTACTCTTGGTTTTTCTCCAAAAATTTGTATCTTACTCAACGCATTGGGGCTGACTGCGAGAACTACAGATTCGGCATCATATTCACTATTCGTCGTTTTTACCCGATAGCCTCCCCCTCCTTCTGAAATTTCCTCAACCCTACTATTTGTAATGATATTGAATTTTTCTCCCACAGCCTCGACAAACTGATACAATCCATTAGGGAATGAGTAAAGGAACGGTGGTTTTTCCCGAGCTTTCCTTTCTTCCTTCTTCTCTTTCTTGGCCTTCTTCAGTTCCTTGGCGAATTTCATTCCTCCCCTAACAACAGATCCATGGGCTCTTTCGAATTCCTTGAGTTGAGGGAACACGTAGTCTACTACTAACTCATTGGGGTCCCCCGCATATACTCCTGAGATAAAAGCGTCGAGCACATCATTTACTCCTCTTCCAAATCTTCTCGAAACAAATGATGCCAACGTTTCCTCTTTAATTTCTGATGGCTTAATGAATGGCTCCGCAAGGATTCTCAATTTGCTTCTGAATGAGATCACCCCAGTCGTTATAGCACTCAGTGGCCCTTCGGGGAGCTTTCTTAACTTACCCTTTCTAACAACGTAGCGCTTGCTTGTAGCCGGAGTTGAAGGAATAACAAGTTCTTCTTGCCCTGATTGCCTTAGCAAGGACCGAATGCTCTCAGAATTGCCTCGGAATCCTTCTGGTCCTCCTTCTAGAAGATAGCCTTCCTTTCTGGTTGAAGAGATCAATCCACCAATTCTGGAACTGGCCTCAATGATCAAAATATCACTTGGATTTACTCCACTCGCTTGAAGCCTACTGGCAACAGCAAGCCCAGAAAAACCCGCACCAATAATAATCG
>JALTMP010000191.1 GCA_027001645.1 Candidatus Heimdallarchaeota archaeon | reverse complement strand
TAGGAATAAGATACCTAAGCTTGCTTTTCCCTATTTCATATGGAGTTGATGCAATTCGAGCAACGATGATACCTGCGTGGAATCCTGAGCTTATGGCTTTGTTTCCAATCTCGTTTGCCAGCAAATGTCAAGCTCTCACCACAGAAATAGCGATTCTATACGTGTATTCGACCCTACTCTTATGGTTAGCACTCAAAACATTCTCTTGGCAAGAGCGCAAACTGCTCAACGGACCCGGTCTCAGCGAATACTAGGTTAATGCCTCTATTTAGTTGCAGCTGTAAACCTCACATCGCTAATTCTTACTGAGCTGATAAAAGTCGGGATCTCAACTTCCCACCAATGAACTTGTTGCTGGTCATTACCTAAAGCCACTATGCGTTTGCACATTTGGAGGAGATTTTCCGAGATTCTTAGTTTCTTTACTGGCTGGCTGATTTCTCCATTTTCGATTAAGAACATTCCGTCTCTTGGGATTGTCGAGAACGTTGATTCTACCATGTTGGTCCATCGCGTGTACCAATTACTGGTTACGTAAATGATGGGGCGGCCGTCGCTTTCTAATTCCATTAATTCTTCCAGAGAATGGTCTCCATTGTTGAATACGATATTGGTTGGTGATGGAGCAAGAATTTGACTTCCTCCAAAGTCGATGAGTTCACCATTTCCTGTGCTTTTGGCTCCCATAAGTTTCGCACTTGAATAGTTGTGGATTAGGTTTTTTAAGACACCATTTTCCACGATCGGTGTTTTTTGCCTGGCAACGCCTTCGAAGTCGATAGGAGCACTTGAAAGGCCTTCTGGAGCATTCCCCCAGTCATAAATATGCATATTTTCTGGAAGTATCTGGGAACCGATTTTATCACCCAAAGGACTGAAATTCATCATGATCAAAAGAGGATTTGCAGAAGATCCAAGATTTCCAAGTAAGTCCGCTGCAACAATGGGCGAGAGTATGACATCGTATTGCCCGGGGCTCCCCATTTTAGGATTCTGACTTAAATGAGCAAGTCTTCCTGCCTGTTCGGCGGCCTTCCGAATTCGATCCTCTATTTTCGACAAAAGTACACCTGTTGCTAGGCCTTGTCCTGAAGCCTCCTCGGAAACAAAACTTCGAATATTGAATTCATAGGAGGACCGTTCATATTCATAGGAGATGTCGTGAGAGGTTCTCCCAATTACTCGTGATTTTCCAAAAAGAAAGACTCCCGCCGATCTTTTCGCCCCATGTTCTTGAGCGGTTTGTATTGCCATGTTCACGTGTTCCCCTGACTTTTCCACATAATCCATTATTCCGGGATCATAAACGTCTTTCAGCTCTGTCGGCTGATGTTTTTCAGGATTTAACCCTCCGTAAAATGGAGATGGCTCACTATTTTGGGCTACCTTGATGGTAGATTTGAGTATTCTTTCGGTTAGAGCCTTATCTACTGTTTGAATAGAAGTGCTTGCGATACGGTTTTGAATCGCGAGGAAAACTTGGATTTTTCTCTCAGACCACTGTTTTGACACGGTAACGAGATTCTTTGCAAATCTGTGTTGAAATAGTCGTGATTCAATGATTCTTGCTGCGACTTCTGTTGCTCCAAGTTGTTCCGCTTTATGAAGGATGAAATCAAGATGTTCACTGAGGTCAGTCATATACAAGAGAAACTAAATCAGACAAAATATAAGGATGACGAGGGAGAATCGGGAAAACAACTCATTTTTTGAAAAAGTAATGAAGAGAGGCCCCAATGACTGCTCGATTTGTAATTCTTAGGCTTCTGCAATGGAGATCGAAGTGGAAACTGTTGTGTTGAGATTTTCACTGTTGACTATGCAAGTGATGGCAATTACGCCGATTGCGGTGCCCAAGATAAAGGTCAGATGGATGATCCATCGGGGAGACAGATGATAGAGACCAATGCCTATTGAGATTAGACCATACGCCAAGTTCGCAATAGTAGAAACTATAGACCCCGTTGTTGCTCGTTCGGAAGATTCCAGTTGATCTTGGATTCGTGCGTTGTAAAGAGGAATAGCACTTCCTCTTATCCAGTCTAGGATGATCCAGGTAGCGAAGAGCACAACCAGTGATTGTGAAAATTGGAAGAGTAACGCCCCAAGGACATAAAGCACTATGAGTCTAATTAGTAGGGTGTTTCCTGGTTTCTTATTTCTGGCCCAAAGACCAGCTGCTGAGGCCACAACCCCAATTATTGCGGTTGCAATTCCAATATACTGAAAGTCAAGGTGGTCTGGCAACTCCATTTGAAAGGCCCAGAAATACGTTCTTCCAATTACACTGATCATGGTAAACATTGCAATATAACCAACAACTAGAGGTTTTGTAGCTACAGACATTAGACTTGACCGAACCGCTTGATTCATAGATTCTGCCTTTGTTCTTTGAGGCTCTATTATCTGAATGTATGATGACAGGGTGAGGAAGTAGAGCCCAATGGACATAGCGAAGGCGTAGGAGGAATTTATGGCGGTAATGAAACCACCTATTCCAAAGGATAATGTTTGGATCGCGAAGGATAACGCCGACGCTGTTGAATAGACTCTTGAAACTTCCTGTTCTCTATTCTCTTGCTTTAGGGCTTCATAGACTAGCGCGGTGTTGGTGCCCGAAGCCAATGCTCCTCCTAATGCAAAGGTGAGTTCCGCTAATATGAGCCAGCCAAATGTTGGGGCTTGCCAGTAAATGTAAAGCGCAGTCATAGTGAGAAGGTTTGCCGATATCAAGACATGTTTGCGTTTTCTAACATCACTAAGTGCTCCTGTCGGTATTTCGAAAGAGATTATGCCCAATGCGAAGATTCCTTGGAGTAGAAGCACTCGGGAAAGCGAAAGCCCGAGTGTCTTCCACTTCATGATAATTGCAAAGATTGCTATGGAAAGCCAGCTTATTCTACTCATGTAGTAAGCCCGTATTGCTTTTTCTGCAACCCCTTTTCCTTCGAAGGTTTCTTTCATTTTCTCGATCTCCATTTATATCCATGTTCAACTCGTTCTTCTAGGCGAAGAAAAAAGCCAGCCACCTCCGATGGATCAGAAAGACACGAGAGACAAAAAAGACGACGTGACTTAACAGCAACAATCTAAATCCTTCAAGGCAACTGACCAAATCGTCGCCTAGCTACTTGTTGGTACAGTATCCACTACGCGTACAAAAGAATGAATAAGACAAATCGCGCGTGGATGAGAATTCATTCAAATCAAAGAAAAATGGCACTAGTCTCAAATAAACCTTTTCCTTTTAAGATAGATAATCTGATTCTGCTAATTCATTGTTAGTCGTAGTTAAGAACAACAAAGTTGAGCATTTGCTTCCTCATTGCTGAAAATAAGCCTTGCCAGTTTTTGCTTGGTGACAAATAGTTTCTCTTTTCAAATCTTCCTAGCCATTTTATTTTTCCAAGTCAATTCTACAAAGCCCAGCAAATGGGTTACTGTGTGAGCTCAAGAGGGCTTATGGGTTTATCAAAATGAAAATTCTTGGTGAACTCAGCATCCAAAATATCAACAGAATCCATAACGAGCGTAGAATACTTCATTATCCACTTCCAAATTGCCACTTAACTTATCTTAACTCTTAATATTTTTGTCATTTGCCTTTGGACTCTTCTATCCGATAAACCTTCACAATACAAGATCAGGCAAGTGACTGTGATCCTATCCTTTATCAACAGACTTGTGTGTACAATCTAAGAACTCCTCATGAATGATCTACTTTTGTTTGCGTAAGATCGCAAGGAATAGGCGTTCTAATGCCGAAACTTAAAATTTGTGAGAAACAAGTTTATAAAATCTAGCTCTAACCTCGATCTAGAAACCCCTACGAATAAAATGTGCTCGAAATACACGTTTTCTGAAATTCGGCTCTGCGGTTTTAGAATGGGATAGGAAAAGGTGCAACATAATGGATGAGAAACAATTGAACCTATCGGGAGATGTTCTAGAAACCGAAAAAAACAAGGAGGGATATGTTAAAGATTTTATCACTGGTAAAATTTTGAAGAAAACTCCAGAAGAAGAGAGAAGACAGGAAATTGAAAGAAGACTAGTTGAAGAATGGGGATATCCTAAGGACTTAATCGATATAGAGGTAGAAATTCAGTTTGGCAGTCAAAAATTAGGTAGGGGCGATGTTATAGTTTTCAGAGACAAAGACTCAAAGGACCCCAATAAGAATGCATATATTATTGTAGAAGTCAAAAGAGAACACAGAAAAGACGGAATAGAGCAGTTGGAAAGTCATATTAATGCCACAACAGCTGAGTTCGGCATATGGTATAACGGTAGAGATATCACCTTTAAAAGAAGATTGAGAAAACCTCATCAATTTCAGGAAATAAGCAGAATACCGAGATATGGGGAGAAATTTGAGGACTTAGAAAAACAATTGATGAAAACGCACTTAAAGCCTACATTCAATCTCAAAATTCGTTTTGATGAAATTCATAATTATTTATACGCTAATGAAGGGTTCTTGAAAGAGAAATTGTTTGAGGAAATCATTAAACTAATCTTTTTGAAAATTGTTGATGAAAAGACTCCAAGAAAAGAGGTTTGGTTCTGGATTTCTGAAAGAGAATATGAGGAATTGATAAAATCTGGTGAATCTAAATCCTTTATTCAGAGAATAGAAAGATTATGGAATGAAGCAAAACGGTTATACCCAGAAATTCTTGATGATGGAGAACGGTTACTCTTAAAACCGCTTTCCATGGCTGAAGTTGTGAGGAGATTACAAGAGATCTCCTTTATGAAAACAGGAGACGATGTAAAAGGTGTTGCCTTTCAAACGTTTATACATGAGAACATGAGAGGCGATAGGGGGGAATTCTTTACTCCTCAACCAGCAATAGAACTTGCAGTTGCCATGCTGAATCCGGATTATCACGAATCTATTGTTGATCCGGCTTGTGGGAGCGGTAGATTCTTAGTCTGGGCAATGGAACATGTGAAAAAAAGATACGATTTAGATTCTCGTGGTGTTGCTGATTATGCCAAAGCACATATAGCAGGAATTGACATAAATCAAGATTTAGTAAAAGTTGCCAAAATGTATATGGTTTTGTTTGATGATGGCTATTCGAACATCTTTGATGAAAACAGTTTGCTACCTTTTGATGAATTAGTGAAAAGAGCAAAAGACAAAGGTGTTCCTATCCCTGCAATACCAGAACCAGACAAATTTGAAATTATTTTAACAAACCCGCCATTCGGATCGAAAGGAAAGATAAATGATTCAAGAATATTAAGGCAGTTCGATTTAGCTCATAAATGGAAATTTGATAAGAAAAAAAGTGAATGGATTAAGACGAGTAAACTATTGAGAGAACAAACTCCCGAAATTTTGTTTATTGAAAGATGTTGGCAATTGCTTAAGCCATACGGAAGAATAGCTATAGTACTGCCTAATGGAATTTTAACAAACTCAACCTTAGGTTATGTTAGGCAGTGGATAATTGATCATACTAGAATTCTTGCTGTGGTTTCTCTACCCCAAGAAACATTCATACCCTATGGTACTGGAACAAAAGCATCCATATTATTTCTTCAAAAACTTCCAGTAGAAAAATTAGAAGAGCTGAATACGGAAGGTTATCAAATATTTATGGCTGTTGCTGAGAAAATCGGTTACGATGTGAGAGGAAGAAAAATATTCAGAAAAGACGAAGATGGGGAAATAATAAAGGGCGAAAATAACATGCCAATGATCGAGACAGACATCCCCGAAATTATTGAAAAGTTTTCCGAGTTCAGACGCAAGTATAATCTTGGATTCTAAAGGGGGAGTTCAGAGATGAGTAAGATTTCGATCGTAAATTCCTTAATGATCAAGAATGAGAAAAGACTTGATGCAGAGTATTACGGACCAGAAGTTCTTGATATAATAAATGCTCTTTCAAGAATGAAATGTTTGAAGATGAGTGAAGTTTCTAACTCAATAAGAAAAGGAATTTTTTACATCCTGGCTAGCGAATACAAACCGAGAGGAATACCCTTCCTTAGGGTTTCAAATCTGGGTAATCCTTTTGTTGAGAGTAAGGATCTTGTTTTTATTTCAGAGGAAAAGAATGAGGAGCAAAAAAAAACTGAACTAACCGTTGGAGATATTGCAATATCAAAAGGTGGAAGTTTGGGATATATTAGTGTAATAACTCCTGACATAGAAAGATGCAATATCAGTCAAGATATTATTGGAGTGAAGATAAAAAGAGAAAAGATTAACCCTTATTTTCTTTCCATTTTCTTGCTTAGTAAATACGGTCAGTTGCAATTGGAGAGAGGCGGATCTCAGCAAGTACAAGCACATCTGACCTTGGATGTAATTAGAAATTTGATAGTACCAGAATTTTCTAATGACTTTCAACTTCAAATAGCAAAATTAGTAAAACACGCTTATGAAAAAAGAAAACTGTCGGAACACAAATACGAAAAAGCAGAACAAGCCTTCTACAAGCTTTTAGGAATATCTAGGGAAGATGTCAGAAAATTAGATGAAGAAAAAAACTATGAAACTAATTTCAAAAACGTGTCGGAGTCTCTTAGGTTCGATGCAGAGTATTACCATCCCAAATATGTAGGCATTGTTGGGTTACTAGAAAAAGCTCCTTTTGAAATCAAGTCCTTAAATGAAATTGTAGAGATTTCAAATGAAAAATTAGATCCAACTGATGCAGAAAACAAAACCAAGAGATTTAGATACATTCGTATAGGTAAAATTGACGAAAGCGGGGAAATATTCGAGTGGGACGAATTCTATGGATGGCAGGCCCCAAGTAGAGCGAGAATGTTAATAAAAGAAAACGATATCGTTATACCTTCTTTGGCGGGAACATTTAATAAAATCGCCCTTATACCGAGAGAATTAAATAAGCAATTAACTACCACTGGTTGCTTTGTTGTTAGAGTTAAAGAAGATTATCCAGAATTCTTGTTTTTGTTGCTTAGAACCCCTTTTTTTAAAAGGCAACTAGAACAGCAAACAACCGGTGCAATAATGTCTGCTGTTCCTAAATCTGCATTTGGGGATTTATTAATACCCAAGATTCCAAAAGAAAAACAAAAAGAAATTGCAACACTTGTTAGGGAATATTTTGAGATGAGAAAGGAGGCGAGAGAGCTAATTAAACAGTGTATTAGGCAAGTTGAAAAGGAGATTGAACGTACCAGCAGTACAATCGCTATCTGAGAATAAGAACGTTGAGGAATGCTGTTGCCGAATTTATCAAGAGAAACCGTAATTAGAGTTTGGGGATTGCTTTATGGACTAACTAGTCTAATTGTGCGAATCTATCAGAATATGCAAGACAACGGCCGAAAACTGAGGTTTTTCATAATCGATGGGCCTTTTCTGAAAGAGTTGTAGATAGAAGGGGAGAGCATAATTTATGCAAATTAAGGAAAGGTAAGGAATACTACACCAAGCTTTCAAGTAGAAAAACACATGAAAGAATAGAAGAAGAAAAAGGAGAATTTGCGATGATTATGGCGGTAAGGGACAGGGAGTGGAGATGAGAGTTTTGTCGCTGATCCGAACTCTCCGCTTGCTTTTACTCGCCTCGGTGCTATCTCACTTGGATAACAAGTAACCATCTGAAGTCCTCGCAAGGAGATATGGGCATGGTGAAACGAAACCAAGTAGTTGCTTGTTGTCCGAAATTGTCCAAGGCCCATTGTGTCAACAATAATTCAATAGAACTGATGCTCTTATGGAATGATTTCAACACCATTAGGAATTTCAGGATAAGAGAAATCATTAAGCGAAAAACTTCCTTCATCAATGAGGGTTCTTACTACTGGAAGATTATCTCTTAGTTCTCTAATCAAGTGTTTGGTCGCTTCACAAACTAGATCAAAACCTTCTCTTCCCCATAGTTTGGTCTTGTTCGTAAAAAGACATCTTCCTCCACAAATTCTTCTTTCTTCACACGATGTGCAGGGTTCTTCCAAGAGGACTTTTCCAGGCAAGTCGGAGGGCTTGTTTTGGAAAATATTTCCAACAACGGCGAATTCAATGGACGGCGGGATAGGACAAACAGTAATGCGGCCATCTGTTGTTATGGAAAAAAAGTCTATTCCTGCACCACATCTGAGAGGAGCCACTTGGTTGGTAAGAAGGGTGTGAGTGATTCCAAGAAAGGGAACGATGCCCATGAGTTCTCCTTGTTTCATGTGTTCGATCCAATACTGTATTAATCTTGAAATTCCAGGGTTGTATGATTTTTTGAGCCACTTGGGAAAGTCTTCCCATCTCGTATTCATGTCGTCATCCCACATGACGTCTAGTTGCCAGTGCACATGATCAAAAGACGGGTCGGTTAATTCTACCAAATGTTTGACTTCTTCAAAAATGCTTGTCTGTTCAGAAACGGTCATGCGAGCAACAAAATCTCCCTTAAAGCCATTCTCTCTTGCATATTTCATTCCTTTCAAGATTCTTCGGTAAGTACCTTTTCCACGATAATAGTCAGTCAGTTCTTCTTTTCCATCGATCGAGACGAGAATGGTATGAAAGCGGGAGATGTATTCTGGTGGAAATCGTCTCAATAAGGTGCCGTTTGTTTGAAGCATAAAGGCTTTCGCAGGGATTGAATCCATCACTTGGAATATGAATCCAAGATTCATCGTGGGTTCCCCACCATAGAAGGCAATAACAGGGTCTTGGTCGTGCTTGAGAAATGCTTGTAGGGCTTGAATGGAGAGTTGATTGTTTACGGGCATAAGCGAGGGTTCAACTGTGTTCCCACAATATATGCAGTTTAAGTTACACCGCTGTGTTGTTACCAAGTGATATTGCACAATAAATCGCCTTGCATGACATATCTTAAGAATTAAGTTAGTTTCAGCCATTGAGATTTTTCTGGCGAAAAGACATTAGCGCTATCTTTTTCTTCGCTCGGCAAAAGCTGTAAGTGAAGCAAGAGTAAGACCCAAGAGAACGCCCACTATCAAATACAAGGCTTCTATTTTGACTTCTTCAATCCGCAGCCAAAAAATGCTGATCATTCCTACAATCATTCCAAGGAACATGATCATGGACGAAATCGCATATAGTTTCAATAAGTGTCCAATTACTTCATGGCTTTCTCTGACAGCAAGGGTCTCAATCCTAGAAGTAGCTAAACGAGTCCCGTTTGTTGAGTAGGCGGATACATGTATCGTTGCTGGGCCGGGTCTCGTTGCTACTACTTCAAATTCAATTTCTGTGCTTGCCTGATTTAGCGTTATTGATTTCTCAGAATTATGGAACAAGAAGCTTGGTGAATGCGCTTTGATAGTTACGTTTTGGGGAAGATTAGTTTCTAAAGTGGTGAATTTTACCCTCAATTTTCTAGGAAATCCAACTATGATTTCGCTTGGCATGCTGAGTACAAGAATAGTCTTTTCTTTGCTGACTGGTTGTTGTTTTGTACTGGGAATATTTTCAGAATGTTCTGCTAGAACTTTATTCTGTGTTTTTCCAGAACGTTCTTCCTTTTGATCAATGAATTTAGATGAAGCCGATGGTTTCTTTGGATGAAATCTGATCATTTTTGTCTGTGTAACCTGAACTCCTTTGAGTTCTACGCCAAGAAATGAAAGTGGTTCTTCTAGCTCTTGTTGGAGAATTCTTGTGAAGAATTCTTCGCCAGGGGGTTGGTCCATAGAGAGAAGCAACGGTTTCTCTTTTTTGATAATGATGTTGATTTGATCTGTTAGCCATTGCTTGAATTCATCCATTAATCCTCTTGTTGTAACTATGAAGTTGTAGGCTGCAAGATCGACATTCGCAACTTTAAGAATCATTGTTCCTGAGAGACCAATAATGAAGTCTTCTTGGTCTTTCGCGTCGAGTATTGCGGGAAGACTCCAGTCCAGCAAATAATCGGAAATTCTGATGAATGTAAAGTAATCTGTGGAAGGTGATATTAGATCAACGTCTATTTCGTAAACACCTGGTTCTAGAATTGCTAAAGTGTTTGTTCGTCTTTTGATGACTAGGATGTCATCATGAGTAACAAGAGCGTAACGGGGAATATCTTTGAGAAACTCTCCCGGCTTGGGAAAGCGATGAAATAAATCAAGACTTTTTTCAGGCCTTGAAAGTATTTCGTTTGAATTGACAGCAGAAGGGAGGGATTCAATCTTCTTCACTATTGCTGTGCCATCTTGAGCCATCTATTGCATCTTGCTTCTTTTTACTATAAGTTATTGTTGCGAAAATAGACGCTGATCAGTATGTGAGAAATTTGAATTAAAATTGGCTTGGCCACAATGATTATACAAAAATGTTGAGAATCGCCTTTGTGGATAAATTACTTCTGAATTTATCATGGCGGTTATCAAAAGAGAATCCGGATAGATACATTCCTGGATTTGTTTTTCAATCCCTTGAACCCCCTTATTCTTTAGAGTTCCAGCCCTTAAAACCAGGGAACTCATTTTCTTTCAGAATTTCTGATCAGAGACGATGCATTGGATATGAAGCAAAGAGAGGAGAATGGAAACCTTGTCCTTACGAGAACGTACCATTAGAGGGGAGCTTGCAGTGTTACAAATGCGCTTCAAATGATTTTTTTAATTGTCGAATGACTTGTACGGGAACGGTTTGTTCACCATCCTCTAGAGAAGCTCTTGAGTTGTGCTCAACTCCTGATACGTACGTTTATGTCACGCATGTAGGGGGGAGCATAAAGGTAGGAGTAAGTCTCTCTCCGACAAAACGATGGCTTGATCAAGGATCCCTATTCGGAGCAAGAGTTTTTCGTTCATGGGGCTTAGAAGCAAGGAGAATAGAACGAGAATTAGCTGCAATGCTCGAAGCAAAGCTAGCCGTCAGAAATTCCACAAAAATAACACAACTTGCGTCAGGAAAAATAGGACTAGCAAAAGCACAAGAAGAACTTAGAGAAGCACTTCGGAGAACTGAAAAATTCAAGCCAAGTGTTAGGCACTTCCGTGAAATTGCAAAAATCGAAAACCTCGCTCAATATTACGGAAAAATTTTCGATCTTGACCAAGCTCCTTCTGAAGCCAATCTTTCACTCAATCGTGAAGTTGGAGGCATAATAGAGGGGGTAATCGGAAAACTTGTAGTTTTCAAAAACAAGAAATCGGTGTTTGTGCTAGATAGCAAGAAAATTCTTGGACACATAATAACGGCCTTATCAAGCATCAATGAAATGAAGGGACAACGATCTTTGATGGACTTTTTCTGAGAAGTCATTGACTCTTGAAAGCGTGTACTCCTATGACGTGAATTTTCCCGAGATAGATTGATGAGTCTTAAAACCTCAAATGATCCACGGAAATCGAAGCTTGTAGATTCATGTCTGCATACGATAATTTGCAACCGACGATAATCATCGCGTGTTATCGAATGGATGGGATAAGAAGAGAGGCGGCAAGAAGAAAAGATTCCAATTTCTTTCTATTAGGGTCTTCCTGCCCCGAATACGACCAATATTTCTTCAGGGAAGAGTGCTCTAAGTGAGTGAAGAGAGACAGAATCCATTAGTGCTTGTTCTTTAGTTACAGAAATTCTATCAATGGGATTGTACGTGGTTTTGATTGAACTAGTTCTTGCATCCGCATTCATATCAAATGTAGTTTCAACGGCTTCAACGGTTGCTAAGGAAACAGATACGACATCATGTTTTGCCTCAGTGCTCTCATTCAAAATCAGGGGTTCTGTATAAGTTACGCTTTCCTCGTTTTCATCATATTCATAGCTTGCACGAGTTTCCTCTAAATTGGTGTCAGCATTAGAGTAAAACTCTTGTTCTTGGCTCAAAGTAGTCTCTGTGGCATCGGCAATAGCATTGTTGTGTTCCACGAGATCTTCCTCACTATCGTCGGTATCTTCGTTGTCAATTCCTTCTTCGTCATTGTCATCATGGTCGTTGCTATCATCGATGTCTTCGCTACTATCATCCTCTTGGTCATCATGATCATCATCGGGCGATGCGAGACAACGTTCTTCGTAATCTTCCCACCAGTCGTGAACGTCAAGGCCATCAGGAATCAAGTCTCCATCGGAGTCATCAGATCGGGGATCAAGACCAAGACATAATTCCAATGTGTCTGAGAGGCCGTCTCCATCAGTGTCTGGGTCGGCAATGTTTGTTTTTAATGCGTTGAGTCGAGAGAATCCTTCAATGCCATCGATCAAGCCGTCTCCATCAGTGTCCCCGCTTTTGATAACAATACTGGGTTCAAGGATCAACTCATTCAGGTGTTCGTATTCTTTGTGGTCGTGATGATCATATGGATAATGGTCTGATACTTCATGGTCGTCATCGTGATAGTCGTATTCATCGTGTTCTTCGTCGTCGTGCTCCTTATCTTCATGATGATGACCTCTGTGTTTCAGCAAGAGATCGTCAGACCACTGTTCGAAGTATTGAAGGCCCCAGTTATATCCCTTTGAGGAGTCTGCTAAATTGACGGTGAGCTGAATTACTTGTGATGTTGTTGCAACAATCCATGAACGTTGATATAATTGAGATGCTTCCCAAGAAGAAACCCCGTTGGTCTTGTCGATTGAAATAAACATAGAATTCACTAGTGGGAATGTTTGATTTGTTCCCCAGATTAATGCAAATTCGTAGTCATAGTTTGTAAAAGTGGTCCTCAGAGGCCGATAGTGGACAAGGCTTCGTTTTTCTACAAATTTTCTCGAGCCGCTTAGCTGATTGGGGAGGTTTTCAAAGAAGGTAAACCCTGGTCTGGGAAATAGGCTAACCATTAAATCTGCGACATTGTCTCCGTTCGCGTCGAAAGCAGCGATATTCTCGATTATTCTTCTGAAGAAGTGATATCCGTAAGAGCTTATGGCCTTCTCAATTGATGCAAAGAATTCTGAATCAAAGTAATATGACACGTTGTTCCCGAAATTCTCCCTTGTTACCAAGTAAATGTTGGTTCCATTTGTTAGGGCAATGTCTTCGTTTCCGTCGGCATCGAAGTCTCCAGATGTCAATTGAAATACCATGCCGTCTGAAGGTGAAAATTCATCCTGGAGGGTTCGGTTTGAGCTTGTTATTTCAGTGAAGGATATGGTTCTCAAGAACTGAAACGCGAATGAACTGTTCAGGGACCAGATGTCTAGATTGTTTTTGCCATAGGAAACGATCAATTCGGGGTAGGCTCCGAATGGAACGGGTGAATTAGGAGTTGTCTCAAGATCAGCGAGAGCTATTGAGATCCGTTCTGCGCCAAGAGAAGCATAATATGCATTGACTTGACCAAAGACTGCCTTCGAGTCACTTGTTATGGAAGAGCTGGATAAGGATGAAGGATCGGGGACCCATAGGATTTGAGGACCTTCCATGACTATGAATAGGTCTCCTTCGAAGGGACTCATAGGCGCTACTGGATTCAAATCGCGTCCTACGAAGAACTGAGTGATAGAGTTACTTAATGCATTACTCAGCTCTACTTGATCTCGGGGGTTGATCCAATTTGGAACAATTGAAGAGGTGGGGATAGGTTTGATATCCCATGCTCCATCTATGCCAGTCGTGAATCTTTGCTCTTGGTATGCATTTCTAACGAGTTTCAGCAAAGGAATGTTCGGGTCATCTGACAGTGTGCTTGCAAATGTGAGTAGATTTCCACCAGCTGTTGCTGCGACTAGAATGGGTGTTTCCATATTTTCAGATATGGGTGAATCAGGGTTAAGAACAGCAGTATCAAATCCTATAGATCTCACAGTGTCTAGTCTAGTGTTGATTCTTGTTGTTTCTATACTTTGAATATCCAAGTAATTTCCTAGAGATGAGTTAAACCACATGTACATGTATCTGGCAGATAACATTTTGGAATGGATCATAGCAGGATCAATATCGATCAATATTGAGAGATTGTCGTAGGACTTGGCCATGTTTATCGTTTCAACAATGGCGTATTCGCCATGATCTTCATGTTCGAAGTGATCGTGATCATGATCGTGATCGTTGCTTTTTCCGTTTCCTTCATCCTCATGGTCGTCATCTTCGTCATGATGATTATCGGTGTGCGTGTTTGTTGCAAGCTCTTGTAATCCAGAAAGCCATTCTGCTAATTCGTGGTCATCGTCGTCATCATCTTCGTGTTCGTTCGTTAGGATTATTGAGAGATTATTAAGAGGTCCATTATAGGGGTTCTGCAATGAGATGATGATGTCGGTTCCTTGATTGCCACCGCCAACGATTTCCTCGTAATTCCCCCAGTCTAATAGGGACCATGAATTCAAGCCTGAAAACCTCGTGTAATGATTCAGAGTATTCGCCTCCATTCCACTGGTGTATGGTGAAACTAGGTTTTGAGGATCAAGCCAATCCATTGGCTCAGGAACGGTTCCATCGAAGAAGGTATTATTTGCATAGAGCACTTTGTCAGGGAAATAATCAATGGGGTAAGCACCCGATTGTTCCCACCTTTGCGGACTGGTTGTTACCCGATCTAAGAAGAAACCATTTTCACTGTAATCGAGGATGAATACGTCTTGGGATTTTACAACAATCCCTAATTCATCGTCATTGTCTAGATCAAGGTCGAAGGGCTCAAGTTCAATGATTTTATTCCATAAATAGTCTGTAGTTGAAAAAGTCATGTTATAACATTCTTCTGACTTGCTTGGCTTCTTGTTCTTGTCATTTCCTTTCTTATCATCATCGTCTTCGTCGTCATCGTCTTCGTGATCACTATCTGGAATTCCTGATGAAGGTGAGCAAAGTGTCTTGTCTAGTACTTGCTCGAAAATTAATAATTTTCCATGTCGTAGAGCGAGAGCGATGTCAAGTTTTGCGTCCCCATTGAAATCACCAATAGCAACTTCTAAGATTTGATCTCTAAGGTTCTCTGAGTTCCACAGGATATGGAGATTATCCCAGTCAGTCGATTGTTCACCGAAACCTAAAACGTATACTCTGTTTCTCCAGCCTCCGGCAACGATTTCCATTCTTGAATCTCCGTTGAGATCTCCGATCGCAATAGACTGTGCCTTAACTAAGAATGTGCTTTTCCAGACTAGATTAAATGGGTTCACTGTGGAGGACGAATTTAGTTCGAAGGAATAGATGTAGCCATCGGAAGATGCCACGTATAATTCCCATTCTTCATCTCCGTCCACATCAGCGAACTCAACATCCAAGGCATCTCCTCTAAACTGCTCTTCTGTTATGTTGGTGAAGGATTCAAATTGCTTAGAGGTGTCATTCCACTGGTACACAGTTACTTGGTGAATAAATGCATTGGAACGATATGTTGTTCCGATTGCCATGTAATTTGAATCCGGTGTAACTGCGAGGGATCTCCAGGGACCTTTTTCAGGCCCGGCTTCCATGTGATTCAAGCTTATCGAAGGCCCCAGTGAAGTGGAGGAGGCGCTTCCCAAAACATTGTTTTGTCCTTGCCCTTCGGGCGGGACAATAGGGATTGGCAGTGCGTTTTGGGAGAAATCGCCTTCCACTCCGATCAGAGAAGAGCCAGCATTGGCTGATGTTTGAAAGTCTGAGAAACTGATTGAAAGCATTATGATTAAGCCAACGGCAAGCAGTATCCCCAGCTTTTGAGAGCGCTTTATGCTCATTCCTTTGTTAGATCGTAAATTGTTAAGTCGATTTTTCATCTTTTTCACCCCCTATGGCCCTCCGGATTGTTTTCGAAGAATAACGACGATACCTCCGCCGGAGATCGCAAGAGCACCAATAACTAGGCTGATCGTCAATGGGTCCACCCCGTATTGAGCCAATGTGGTAGGATCTAGAGTTGAAAGTGAAGCGTTAATGGCGAATAGAATCTGATCTTTGACGATTTCTCCATTGTATTTCCTGCCGAACGTTTCGAGAACATAAACGCCTTCGCTGTCAAAGCTACTGGACAAGTCTACCCAAAATCCGGGATTGGATGAATTCGTGTAGGATAGAGAAATATTGTTTCCAAATGACGGTTGATCGAGGAGCCTGTATCGATACCATGCTTCAGTAAGGGAAGTAATATTGAAGGCTACGAGAGGGATATTGCTCACATTGTATTCCCCTCCTAAACGGGGCGATATCGTTAGCAATGGACCCCTCAGTTCTCTTAGTCTTGCTTCCATTTCTTGCGAAGATGTGAATACCAATGGATCAGTTCCAACCAAGAGTTCAAACCCATCAGTGTATGTGTCGTTATCGCTATCAGGGTTATTGGGCATCGTGCCTAATCGATAGTACTCATCTCCATCCATTATTGCATCTCTATCAGAGTCAGGGCTGAAAATCCCACCAAGAACGTCAACAGTAGGATAGGGCCCGGAGAATTCTAAGCCATCTTCTAGACCGTCATCATCATGATCGAAGTCAAGCCCATCTATTATGCCATTGCCATTAGTATCATTGTAACCGACCTCAGGTCTCATATTGGGATAATTTGGCTGATATATCGCGATTTCTGCACCGTCGGGTAAGAGGTCTCCATCGGTATCCGGTTCCCATGAGTAAGTGTCGTAGAACTGGACGGGAATTTGCTGGATAACAAATCCTTGAGGCAAGAGGGCCGGATCAACGCTGAATTCATCGCCCATTATTTCACTAACTTGAGTGAAGTTAACATTTTGCAAATGAACCAATTCGCCAGTGTTTGTATTATTAAGGAGCTCTAATGTGTCGGGTATTCCATCAGTGTCAGTGTCAGGATCGGTAGGCGAAATTCCTTCGTACGTGTAAAGCTCGTCATAGTCTGAGATTTGGTCGTTATCAGTATCCCAGTAATCAGCACGCATTCTGTTCTTTACTTCTACGCCATCCAAGACGCCGTCGGCGTCGGTGTCTGCTAGGACGGGAGAGGAATTGTAGTCAAATTGTATGGTTACATTTGCAATATTTCCGCTTAATCGGGAGAGAGTTACAGATATCTCTTGTCCATCTTCAAGACCATCATTATCTGTATCATTTGATAAGGGGTCTAATGGGATTGCAGCGAAATCGGTTGATTTCCCGCTTCCAAGATAGATCTCGAGACCGTCTGATATTCCATCTCCATCAGTGTCATACAGGAGAGGATCAGTATTCCCTTTGACTTCGTCATAATCTGTGAGAACAATTAATGGTTGTCCGTTTTTGTCTAGCAAGAGGATGCTGTCACCGTCAGTGTCAGGATTAGTGGGATCTGTCTTGTAGGTCAATACTTCTTCACTGTCAAGTAGGCCATCTCCGTCGGTGTCGGGGTTGTTAGGATCTGTTCGATAGATTCTTCTCTCTTCGTCGTCGAACAGACC
>JALTMP010000190.1 GCA_027001645.1 Candidatus Heimdallarchaeota archaeon | reverse complement strand
CAAGCCCTACAGCCGATTCTTGAGGAAATCCAAGCAGAGACAAGAGTGCCAATCCAGTATGAAGGAGTTTATGACTGGATTACTTTTCTTCCCTTAAAGTCACAGAAAAAGGTAGGAGCTTTAACAAGATATTATGGGAAGTTTCATAACGGAGATCTAAAAGTCAGAGGCATTGAACTTCGAAGGCGAGATGTCCCCCCAATAATTAAACAATTTCAACAGGAAGCATTAGATATTCTTTCCCAAGCGATGAATGCAAAGGAATTTCGTGAATTGATTCCCAAAGTTAGAGCTTTGCTTTTGTCATGGAAGTCTAAAATAACACATGGGGAGATTGCAATAGAAAACTTATATCTCACACACAAGGTAGGAAAAGAGCATTACCGCGTGTGCAACAAGCAGAGTTCTGCAAAGTTACAACTGGAAGAAATTGGAGTGCATGCACTACCTGGAGAAAGTATGAAATACGTTGTTACAAATAGTGCAACGAATAATCCGTGGAAAAAAGTGCTTGTGGCTCCTTTATGTCGAAAAAGTGATGTCCCCTTCGATAAAGAGTACTATCATCAACTTTTGGACCAAGCGTTTGAATCCTTGTTTTCGTTTTTGTAGTAAAGAGAGCAAGACATACAAGTTATGAGTGATGTTTTCCGTTCCGAATAGGTGCACAATCTGTTTCCATCGAGTTAAAAATCGATTTGCTGTTCATTAACATCGACTTGCTCAAACTCTATTTTTTCCTTATGCACATGATGACTTTTATAGAAAAGCAGGAAAAACACGCCGTTACCAATGAGTGCAAGGGTAACAGGTTCCCTAAGTTCAGGAGAAACCATCACGAAGACAAACATAATTGCAAAAGATACGGCTGCTTCCAAAAGAACGATTCTTTCGAAAAAAAGGTGTGGTGGAGTGGTTTTGAAGCCGATAATGACAAAGGGAAGGGCAATAATAGCTACGATTGCATGAAGCAAAAGAATGAGAAGAGAGCCTAGGCCTGTTATGTTTCCTGAGTTTCTTGTTGCAAATGAAAGGAATGCCGTAAGAGGAACCATGGCACCAAGAGTTGCTCCAGTAGCTCTCCAAAATGAAACTAATGACATCGCGTATGTGTCGTTATTCGAATTATTAAGGATTTGTTCAGCTTAACAATTTAGCACAAGTAAAAAGAGCCCATAGAGACGGTGGATACACCCCACAAACAACATTAGTCAAAATCAAAGACGGTACGTCCTAAGCCGAACGTATGAACAAATCCGCAGTTTTTGCAGATGTATAGCTTGACCCGATGTGCTGTGAAACCCCATTTGCTGTCAATCTTTCCTTCTTCCTGAATAAAGCCTTTGTTTTCCCCACACCACAAGCAGACATTTCTAGCTTGCCCTTTTTTTGATGCTTGTTGAAAATCAGCTTTTATGGGAGTTCCACAATTGGGACAATAGCTCACGCCATCATCAACGTTCAAACCACAAGCTGAACATTGCATTCTCATACAGCTTCAAGGGTATAGGCAAGGGGTTCATAAAAAAACTATCCAAATGGTTTCATGCAATTGCTCCTCAAAACAAGGCTTGGAAAAGGAAGAGAAGAAAAATCTAAACTAATCATTTTCAAGCGATTTCAAAACCAGAATTGCTTGTTTGATAGACCATCCGCTAAGAACAATGAGAGCAAGACTCGAAAAAACAAATGAAGCAAGGGGACCTAGGAGAAAGTAGAGCATTAATGCCGACAATACTACACCTAGAGAGTATCCCGCCAATAGGCCAATAGAAGGCACCACCCAGCCCTTGAGCAAGTACACCTCCGTTAGCAGACTAATCTTGATAGTTCTTAAGGTCTTGAATTCCTCAGAGATGAGGTATTTTGTTCCCGGAATCTGTTGCAGTAGGTTCAGCTGCGCAAGGCGTTGCAGGTGATAGCTGGCATGACTAGGGGATTTTAGGCCTAGTGCGCGTTGCGTTTCTCTAACACCGATTGGCTCTTGACACTTCAAGGCATAGAGAAAGACTCTTAACGCCGTTCCTCCGAGCGAGTTGATCTTCTCGATACTTTCAGGACGTAGGTCAGACATAGGCGGGGCCCTTAATCCAAATGGTTGTGGTAGAGTTGAGATAAAAGAGTTAACACTTCTTGGAATGGAGTTGTTGGTTCGAGGACGTATGCACCAGTTATGGAATAGCCTTCATTATATGAAGACCAGGTCTCGACACTTAGGAGAGTAAACATGTCCTCGTAGACAATTATCGAATATGCTGTTGAATTCGCAAGATAAAGTTTTAGGCCCCAGTCAATGGATGGTAACTCCCCTGTATAGGGATCCTCTCCATAAACGCCCTTGATTGTAGAAGAATTGATTGCATCAAACAAGCTCATTCCGATGTCATTAACTTCTGAAGTGCTCATTACGAAAGTTTCTGTCACCACTTGGTAAACATCGCCATTGGTTGACTGAAGAAGTAATGCTGTAACGTTCCACGAGTATTCGCTGGAATTCCCAATCCGATCCATGTATGAATCTAATAGGCCGGGGTAAATTTTGCCAGTTCCATTACCCAAAACTTCGACATGAACGATTTCAGGAAATGACTCAAGAACGGACTGCGCGAGCTTTGTCTTGACTTCTATTATTGGCTTGTTCTGTTCGTCGTTAGAATCGCTCAGATCATTTGTTGCAGGGGGATTAGTTGAGTTCAAGACAAGATAGGTTCCTGTGCCGATAGCAATGGAGGCGAGCAAACCAACCATTAACCACTTAATCAATTCCTTTCGGATTTCGTTCCGAACTTTTTTCTCAATCGGGTTATTCATTTTTTCACCTCTTGGGGAGCACCTCAAAGTTGCTCCCATGGAGCAGTAGAACAATTTGGAATATCTATAAATGGTTAGAACAGGCACAACGAGCCAGTGTACAACACTTTGAACAAGGTTATCAAGGGGGCCTGCTTGAGATTCTTCAAGTTATCAACTCAAGAGGATTAATGTAGAGTCAGCTTAAAATGTAATAGATACGCGCTAGCAGATGAGACGTTCAAGAGTGTTTTCTCAAACAGATAGAGCAAGATGGTGAGCAAAAAGCGGGACAATGTTTGCTTGTCTAGGTTCCGACAAAGTTTGTGGGAAGTGAACTTGAAAAAAGGTAAGTTCGTTTTTACGAGAAAACTTGATTTTTTTAATGTAGAAGCGTTGTGCGGATAGTTTTGATTGAAAGCTTAAATACGAAAAACCAGCTTAGTGAAAAACAAGCTACTAACCAATTGCAGTTGTTATTTGCAATGGTTCGTTAGGTGGTGACCATGAGAAGACGACATCATGTACACCTTTTATTGACTATTACCATCTTAATGAGCTCGGTTTATGGGCTTGCTGCATTGCAAGGCGGATTCGCTGCAATCACAACAGATGGGGCGGCCAATCCGGGACTCAATGCAGTGAGTGTTGTAAACAATAGTTTAAGCTGGGGATACTCAGACAATAATTTCAATACAATACCGGACAACTTAACGGAAATTGAGCTCTATTACCAGTTCTACATAGACATTACTGGCGGAGACAATGCAACAGCTTATGTCTGGATAGATGTTTACCGAAATGATACATTAACAGGGACTTCGTTGCTGTTTGAACGAGTCAGCTCGGACGTTATCACCATTCAGTCTTCGGGGACGTATACAATACGATTTGTTTACAAGTTCTTGCAGGAAGATGACTTTAACCTTGTCGGTTTTGGACGCATTGAAAGTCAGACAGCCGGGTTTGTTCTAGAAGACAACTCAACAATTACAGTTTACGCCACTCAGATCCACCCGGATTATCAAGTTGCCTCACAATCTGTTGTAATTACAGGCGTTGATCTTAACGGAGATGGTCAGGACGATTTTTATGACTATGATGTTGTGGTTTACTTACAGGGGACCATTGATCCACTAAGACAGTATTCTCTTGAAATTTCCATGTTCTATGGTTCCATGCAACCAGTATGGGAAAATGCACTCGTTAACAGTCAGCCAGTCAAAGTCAGCAATTCGACGTTGCGTTTCACAGGAAGTGGAATTTTTGCGCCAGCTGACGATATTTATTTACTATTATTCAATTTAAAAGCAGACGGGATTTCAACTTCGAGCTTTAATTCTACAGTGAGTCTGAAATATAGCCGATTACTCTTAAACCCAGACCTAATGTTTGAAATCCAAGTTTTCATAGACTGGGCAACGACAATGAGTGAGTATGTACAAGCAGATGTGAATTTTTACCTCGACTTTTCTGGCCCAGAACAATTCGACTATGAGTTGGTTCTATGGTTT
Organism: Candidatus Heimdallarchaeota archaeon; assembly: GCA_027001645.1. Taxonomy (GTDB): domain Archaea; phylum Asgardarchaeota; class Heimdallarchaeia; order Heimdallarchaeales; family JAJRWK01; genus JAJRWK01. Next base: position 609 of record JALTMP010000190.1, on the reverse strand, counting down.
TATTCTTATGATCTGTCAACAGACACATACAAGCTCGAGTTCAATAGCACATTTAGCATTGTTGCAGTCGCAGGGTGGAACTACTTTACTGCATTCTTGCCAGTTCCAAACTTTAGCTACGTATGGATTAATGCAACACTGTTCTTTGTAGATCCATTGGGAGCAAGAATACCAGTGGGAAGCGACCAGCTCAAGTATCCACAGTCTCCTTTTGTCCCTACATACCCGAATTCTACTCCCTTAGAGTTTTACGTACACTCCTACATGAATAGGACAGCAGTAATCGCGGAGTTATCAGCATACATTTACACCACTACACAATATACACCGATTTCAATAATGTGGGGCCTTGATGAGTTCGTAGACATCTCGGAAATAACTTCAGGGTACGCCGTCCCTGCCGGCAGAATTGATCACAATAACATAACAGGGCAACTGGTTACTAATGCTACCAGCTCGTATTACTATTATTACGACTCTGTTGCCTTTACAAATGTCTACGATCTAAGATACATGCTCAGTGCTTCTGTTTTCTTAGGAACATCGGTCGATAGCTACATTGATGCAGCAGTGATTTATCGATTTTACGAGTTTGGCAAAACATGGGGG
>JALTMP010000189.1:922-4933 GCA_027001645.1 Candidatus Heimdallarchaeota archaeon | reverse complement strand
AATCCCCCGGGCATTGCCCCGGATGAGGGTTCCGTCCAAGCTGACATTGGACACGGAGTCAATATTGTTAACAAAGGAGGCTATTTGGCTATGATCTGCTTCGACACGATTTAGCGACGTGATTTGCGAGTCTAGATAACCGTATCCCTTCTCCCCATTAATCAATTCATCGACTGTGCTATCTTTAAGGAATAACACGCCTTCATACCCCATGTGAATCCCAGTTGTAGAACTGTTCTGAAGAACCACTCTAGAAGTTCCCCAAACGCGTAATGTTCCGTTAATCAAGGAATCCAACAGCGTTAGGTTCACTTGGTCTTCCACGTAAATGGGACCAGTGTTTGTCCATCGAGAAATTGTGATGTTGGAGATACTTCCTGTCATGTAAACAGTAAATGCTGTCATACTATCAGTCAGAATTGTAGAGGCATAAGTTGCATTGCTGGGAGTTACCAATAATTCTGCAGAGCCATCAAGGCGAGTAGCTTGAGGAGCAGTGCTTATGATTCCAATGGATGCTTTAGGCAACGCAGCAGGATTGCCTAGCCCATAGAAAATGATTACAAGAAGAACTATAACGCTCTTCTTTTTGCAGAATAAAGTATTCATGTTATCACAAGAATCTTAGTTGGAAACAAATTATGTCAGAAAGGAACAGTTCTTCATTCTATTTATTAAGTTTGAACAATTTGGATTAAAGTGCACTAGGATATTCAAAGAGTTAATAAAATGTCCATATGCACGCGTAAAGAAATGCAAAGTAATGCCAGAGCGATTTTCATGCATATTCTCGAAGATTAGACCATAAGCCAAACCTAAGATTCCGTCAGAGGACCACAGTTTCGGCGGATTGGTTCGCAAATAAATTGAATGGTGATGCGTCCCTTTTCCGTGCAGGTAATAAGCCAAGTCCTGGACCTAAAATGGGCCTTTAATGAGAAGGTGAAAATGCACTCATCTCGCGACGAGATCTCACAAAAGCCTCAGAAAGAAACTATAGATCGAAAAAATGTGAGAAGGGAGGAAAGATTTTCTGGAAAGATATTTAACAGAAAGGTTAGTTCACAGCTTGATGATGGGAGAAAAGATTTTCTTATCTAAGCGTATCTGTGTTCTGCTGTTATTGACAATTGTACTTTCTTCATTAGCGGGTACATCGCCACAAACGGTCCTTGGTTATGAACAGCTAAGCACACCAATCAGTTTTACCGAAATGAATGAAGAGTCTAGAATTGCTGGAGCAGAATTACATGAAGATATTGATGGAGGAACCATTGCTTACTCAATGAATGCGACCTTCAATGACCAGATATCTGTGTGGTACAGCGAGACTACTGCTTCTACTCCTAGGGGTTCCCTGTTCGTGATAGGAATTGCACTTGTGAACGAGTATTTGATACCTGGAAATCAGTTCACAGCGATTCTGTATATTAAGCCCGTGAGCTTCGCAGATCAGAACACTGTTGACTTCCACGACATAATATTCTATTATAGAGTATTTGATAGCAGTGGACAGGTTCTTTTCAACGGGACCTTTGACCAGATGTATAACGACTGGTTTGAGCTCTACCTCAACAGTGGAGAGGATCATCTCGGATTTGGCACATTTACATTCACGGTTCCCACATGGGCCTCAAATGGAAAGTCATATCATGAAGTAAAAGCAGTGTTTAGAGAAGACGTTCAAGGAGAGGTGGATCCAATTAACGAGGTGGGATGGTATCGTTTAATTGAGGCAGACGTTTCAACAACAACGGGAACAAACACAGGAATAAAATCAGCATTTGAGTTTTACATGGATTATGAGGCCAGCTGGAGCATGACCATAGAACAGGTCGCATCAACAAACTATTATGTGGAAATGAATGGGGGTGACTACTCGATCAAGGTTTTATCCTACTATTCCAAATTCCTCGCCTATAATCTTACAGCTCTTGGCAATGACGGAGTAATGGTAATGACCCTCAACGATACGGGGGAAACAGTTTTCTACGATGATTTATGGAACTACGGAATAGTAATGAAGCCATATTCCATGGGTTATCTTTACGATACCGTCTTCAGTGGCACCATTGATGGGCGAACAAACCAGTGGACAAACGTTGCTAGAAAAAACAGCATTAGCTCTTTTTTCCTTGGTATTTTTCCAAATTACTTTGGATGGGGCTGGGGACAATTCAGAGGGCTACCAACCACTGGTCAGGATGCTTTCACAACTGATGATCTCTTAGTTTTTCTCGGAAATGCGTCAGAATACTCCACGGGGGACAGCTTGGGAAGCATGAAACTAATCAGTAAAGGCAATAGAACTTACGTTGACGTTTCCTTAGAAGCAATTGCACTTGATTATTCGGCCACAGATTGTAGTCAAGATATCCAAAAAATAGTCAGTACACAATACGGCGTCTTATTGGAGGAAAAATCAAGCTACAGCTTGAGCTATCAAACCTCAGAAAAATGGCAGGCAATAGTCAACACGCAAAGAAATGTGGTCATAACTTCTCTTCAATTCATTGACACAACCCCGCCAAAAGTGATCTCCGAGACGGAATTCTCAGTTTACGAAGGAGTTATCCCAAAAATAACCCTGGAAATAGAAGAGAAATTCCCAAAAGAATACTCTCTCTACAGAGATGACCTTCTAATAGACAGCGGTGAATGGAATTCGACAAAACTGACTCTGTTCTTAGAGAAGCTACCCAGTGGTCTTTATGAATACGACTTATACTTAAAGGATAAAATGGGGAACTGGGGATACAAGAAAATAACCTTGCGCGTCATGGAGCCAACACCACCATCTCCACCAGAGAATCTCATCGTCTCGATCCAAGAGCAAGGAGTCCTGCTATCGTGGAAACCTCCAAAAGAAGACGGAGGATCCCAGCTAATCAATTACGTTGTATATCGAAGAATGGTAAATGAAACGAATTACTCTTTTCTTGGAAACACAACCGCAACACAGTACTTAGACAATAACGTGGTTACAGGACAAGTCTATTACTACATCGTCACAGCCGTAAACGCTATCGGAGAAAGCAGACCATCAAATGAAGGCCAGATAGTCATTCCCACATCAATCTCGCTCGACACGAATGCAGGATCTAAAGATTCTTCTGGATTTCTGAAACTATCAGCTTTCACAATCTACATTCCGCTAGTTTTCCTAGCAATGGGTTACGCAACTATTAAGAGAAGAAAATAAAACCTTCGCCTCTCCTCTCTTCCTTTCTTTTTTCAATAATTCAAATTCAGATTTTTTAACGGTGTCATCTCAGTCAAATCTTGAAAATATTGCATTTTATCAGAATTTCCAATCGACAGAAATCCAGTTCGAGAGTAGAAAACGAACGGGTCTAAGCGACTATGAGCAACTCAATGTCAGAAAAGCCTTGATTCATAACAAGCAAATATGCAAAAATAACACCAAATTAACTCCTCCACAAATATGCTTGAGAAATTTGCAAGAATGAAGTGTCCCCCAACATAAATAATTCTGTATGCATCACCTTTATACGTGGACAAGAGAGAAGAATTCATTCACTATTTTGCATATGGAAGCAATATGCACCCTGATGTTATGAAGAATAGATGCTCGGTGAAGAATTTTCGTACCATCGGTGGGGCAAAACTAAAGGGATATCGCCTAAGCTTCTCTCGCTTATCAAAGAAATGGAAAGGGGGAGTCGCAGATATCGTTAAGGATGAAGGATTTGTGATATGGGGAATAGTATACCAAATAAACCAAACTTGCTTAGAACACCTTAATCGCGCTGAAGGATTGGGGTTCGCATATGAACATCTGTGGGTGGAAGTGGAACTGCGAGGAAGTGGCGAGAAGATTAGGGCATTGACTTTTCGCGTCATTTCACCTGCGAAAGAGGAAATCCCCCCAACTCTTGAGTACTTGCGCGTAATGATTGAAGGTGCTAAGTCAAGCTTCTCAGATGATGTATTACCTGTAAAACATGACTATGTTGTGTTTCTGGGAACGATAATGAAACTTGATTGGAA
>JALTMP010000189.1:0-912 GCA_027001645.1 Candidatus Heimdallarchaeota archaeon | reverse complement strand
TACTAGAGGTATGTATATCGTCAAGATGAATCCAGCAGATTTGAAACCATTCAAGAACAAGAAATTCGCAATCATTGATTATTTTGGGAAAAAAGTCTTGGTCAAATTAGTAAAGTCAGATGAAGTAAAACCAAGATATTGCGAGGTAGATCAGGCCATTCGAAATGCGTTGGGATTTCCAGGGAGGGAGTGCTATGGAAGCTTGGTCTCCATCCAAGAAGTAAAGCGTTCATTAGAGTGGAACTCCTTTATTCAGCGACTTTTTCCCTCGAGATCTCTGGTACTGCCGCTCTATCGGGGTTCCTGGCTTGATAGCGAAAAAAACATCTGTATCATGCACCCTAAACTCATTTCACTACTGGGACTTGAGGAAGGAGAATACGTAAATATCTACGCTGTGTGCTCACGCAATGATTGCCGTCGAGATCTCCATAAATTAGTGCGAAGGGTTTATTCAGGAGTACCGGATTCAATCCCTCGAGACGGTAAGAAAATCAAGTATCCTCAACCCACGGAGTTTTATTTAGACTTGGATGGAAGAATCGCTTTACACCTAGAGGCAGAGCAACAAGGATATCCAATAATTGTGCGTCCAAGCGTAGTAAGAATAATTAGAAAGCGAGCGATCTTTTATGGTCTGACCTTGCTTTTGGGCATAGATGCTATAAATTCCCTTTTGGCCCCTTTTTTCTTGCCCTCAGCACTCATTCGTTTTTTAATGACAATTTTCTTAGCAACATTAATCATGCTTATAGTAACCTATTACGATGTTCGCGATAAAATTTCATTATAACGTTCAATTCATTTCTTCACACAATTATTTTCAGAAGAAACAACTATAGCTAACAACACTCTTCTTGCTTTTCTCACGTAATTGCTCTATACATACTCTTGAAAAAAATGGAACATCCA
>JALTMP010000188.1 GCA_027001645.1 Candidatus Heimdallarchaeota archaeon | reverse complement strand
CAATTGGTTCTTAAGGACAACACTGGCCAGCAAGTTGATTTTGTTGCCTGGGAAAACTACGTTTCTGGCTGGAGTGTTTCTGCCGTCCACACCACAATTTACAGACCAAGTGCTACAGATACTGATACTGTCAGTGATTGGGCAGATTCAGGATCTTTAGGGACTCCTGGAAGCGGAAATTATGGTGGGGGGGTAGATACTACTCCTCCTGTCGTAACAATCATTAACCCTTCCAACACATCCGTTGTTTCCGGTACAACGGTCGTCTCGATTGGAGCTACTGATTCTAGCGGAATCACGTCATACGAAATCTTAATCGACGGGGTTCTAAGATCAACCTCTACAAGTTACTCGTGGGACACAACCACCTATTCTGATGGATCTCATACCATAACCGCTAGAGCTCAGGATGGTGCAGGGAATTGGGGAGAAACAATTCACGTCGTGACTGTAAATAATACTCTCCCTCCATCTCCCTCCCCCTCCACCGGGGCGTATAAAGTGATGCTATACAACATTGAAGCATCGGGGGCTAACGCTGATTGGAAACAAGTAGTAAAAGAAGAGAATCCTGATCTTGTCGTGTTTGTTGAAACGGGAACATGGGATGATAACAACAATGCCCTCCTGAATCAGTATGTTGATGAGTTTAATGCATATTTTGTAAATGAGGCTCCATATCAAGGGGTTGTTACCCAGGGAATTTCCTTTTCTACATCTGGAGAGGCCGTGATGAGCCGTTTCCCCATCTTAAGCACAAATCAGTTGCCAACCGTCACATTAGACGATGGAACCGTGTATGATGTTTCCCACGACTTTTTTGAAGTTGTCGTGGACATTGACGGAACCGCCGTTCACGTTATTGCTGGCCATCTGAAGTGTTGTTCAGGAGCCACCAACGAAGATAAGAGAGAACGGGCTCAAGAAGGCATCATTAACTACATTGACAGTCTAGGCAATGTTCCCGTTCTTTATTTAGCGGACTTTAACTCTTTCTCACCACAAGACGTAGGTCCTTTGGCTCCAAAAGGAGACCTTGGATATGGGCCTATGAGTATGATGCTAAAGGATGATACCTTCGGCGCATATTCACAATATGGTTCTACTTTGAACAACTTCACTGATGTGTTTCGAACCCTCAACCCCAATGATCCGGGGTACACCTATGGGCACCAAAACCCAACATATGAGAGCAGAATAGACTTTATTCTTGTAAACCAATACTTTGATGGTCTATTGATTAATTCAACTGTTGGCGATACTCCAACGGCCAACACGGGATCTGACCACTATGCTGTGGATGTCTTTTTGAACCCGTTTGGAACAACAGACACTACTCCCCCCTCGCAAGTAACAGGATTAACAGCAACCTCTGTTAGCGACACCCAAATTGACCTTACATGGGATCCAAGTGGAGCCACAGATCTTGATCACTACAATATCTACCGAGACGGAGTTCTCATTGGTCAATCTACAACCAACTCCTTTTCAGACACTAGCTTAACGCCCTCAACAACCTACACTTATGAAGTGAGTGCAGTGGATACTAGCGGCAATGAAGGTGCAAAATCCTCCCCTGTTTCAGCCACAACTCTTGCCCCTGCCGACACTACCCCCCCTGCTCAAGTTACCGGCCTAACTGCAAGTGCTGTTAGCGGGTCTCAGATCGATCTTTCTTGGACTCCCAGCACAGAACCAGATTTCAGCCACTACAACATTTACCGAGACGGCGTATTTATCGCTCAAACAACGACTTCGTCATTCTCCGATACAGGATTGGCTTCCGAGACAACCTACACTTATGAAGTGAGTGCAGTAGATACTAGTGGCAATGAGGGGCTGAGATCCACCCCCGCATCTGCAACTACTTTTGATGTTACTCCTCCCCCTCAAGTTACTGGTTTAACTGCTAGTGCTGTTAGCGGGTCTCAGATCGATCTTACTTGGACTGCTAGCTCTGCGCAAGACCTCTCCTATTATAACATCTACCGAGACGGAATTCTAATCGCTACAACTGTGAATACCACCTTTAGTGATACTGGTCTCTCTTCTCAAACAACCTATACCTATCAAGTAAGTGCTGTTGATACTAGTGGTAACGAGGGCCAACTCTCCTCTTCGGCCTCCGCTACGACATGGGATATTACCGCTCCCGGGCAGGTAACTGGCCTTTCCGTTGGCACCGTAACTGATACGCAGATCACCCTCAGCTGGAATGCAAACCCTGAACCTGATGTGGCGAGTTATAATATTTATCGAGATGGTACGCTGATCGCTACAGTTTCTACAACTTCATTCACCGATAGTGGTCTTTCTCCATCGACCACCTACACTTATGAAGTGAGTGCTGTTGATACCAGTGGTAACGAGGGCCAACTCTCTTCCCCTGTCTCTGCAACGACTGCACCGCCTCCAGGCATTGGTCATCTTCTCATAAGTGAAGTCTACTATGATGCAACCGGCACAGATAGCCAGAGAGAATGGATTGAGATTTACAACCCTACTTCACAAATCATTGATCTAACTGGCTACTGGCTTCAAGACGCCGCCGGGGGGACTTTCACCCTATCGGGGCTAATCAATCCCGGTGAATTCCTAATCGTTGCTCGAAACATGAATGGATTCCTAAGTTTCTACGGATTCAGTGCTGACCTGGGAGACTTTACCTTTGCACTTTCCAATACCGGGGACTGGGTGAAACTATTCGACGCTAACGGGAACGAAGTCGATTTTGTTGCATGGGAGAACAAAGTCCCTGGTTGGGGAATAACTGCGAGGACCGGAGAATCCATTGCTCGCATCGATCTTACTGTAGACACTGATACCGTTTCTGATTGGACCATCATTGGAAATGACGGCACCCCTGGCTCCTAATTCTATCTCGTAGCCAAATTTCTTTCTTCTCCTCTTTTCTCTTCGATTACCCCAAGTAAAAAAAACTAAATTCCTTCTATTCTTCAAGAGATACAATCTCTTCCGAAACTAGATGTACTTTTTCTCACTGGAAAATAGAGAAATAAGGATAAAACTGGCAATGCAACTAGAAATATTATATAGAAGTAGCAAGTATTTCGGTTTACGACCAATAATCTTGGCATAGTGTGATTTCAAGTGCTGGCAACCAAGTTTCAACATTTTGACTTACTCATCCTTTTAGATAAGAACGGATTGCCAGTTTATGTTTTTCAACCAGAATTCGATGCTGAATTAGAGCCAACACTGATTTCAGGATTTATCCAAGCAATACAGCAATTTGCCAGTGAATTCTTCGTAGGGGCAGACGAATTCTTCTCAATTAATCAAGGTGAAAACATCATATGGCTCTATAAAGGAACTCTGTTTAACCTCGCAGTAATCTCACGGTCTGCAATTCATCCTTCCTTATTCAATATACTCAAAGAATTCCTTTTGCTATTTGAACAAGAGTACTCGGATTATCTAGATGAGCCCGGATCCGTTATTCCCCCTTCCGTAGAACAAAAACTATCGCGCGCATTACTTGCTCTCTTGAGCCAACAAGTCATCAAACCATATCTAGTTCCATTCAGAAAAACTAGTGAGCCCCCCGATGAAGATCGACTTCTCATTTGGAACCTCATCGATGGAGAATCATCAATCTCTGAAATTCAGGAAAAGCTTGGTCTTCTGCCTGAAGAAATTAATCCATTGGTGCTTTCTCTGGTGCTTCAAGGCAAGATCGATTTTGATCTGAAACTATCGGATGATGACATAATAATTGCTAATCCCAACATTTCCCAGTATTTTTCTCCAGGCACGCCATATTATGAAATGGTTTCACGTGATTTACCCTTGGAAACAACGACCTATTCAATCATAATCGCAATGCTGAATAAGAATCATACCTTACGGACACTTCTCAACTCATTTCTTCCTTCTGATCATGAAAACATTAAGCGTTTTCTCAAACTCTTACTTTTTCAAGATCTTGCTCATTTTCCAACTCAAAAAGAGCTTGCTTTTTTCTACGCAATCGAGCTGTGGCAAGAACTTCTCGGCAATATTGAAACACTGCTCTCTCATGAAACGTTTACCGAACTCTTCATCAGTCTGTCTCTTCTTGACAACATAACACCATTCCTACAAAGGCTATTCTACCTACAGAAAGCTAGGGGACCAATCCAAGGTGAGCTTGTTTTCGCCGATATAACTGAAAGCTCCTTGAATCCTTGTTCCTCCGATCTTGTCTCCGCAATCCTCTTGGTTCTCCAAACTTTGCCTCAGCACGCCTCTGCTAAGGACGTCAAGAAAATCCTTGCTTCGTATCGCGATTTTGTCTTTTCTCAAGCTCTTGACACCCAAGAAAGACATAAACTAGAAGTGCTAGAAAAAATCATTCTTTGGTTTGAACAAAACCAATAGAAGGTGAATATAATGGATTTGAACGAAAAAATTGATCCTACAAAAGCTGTTGAGCTACGCCCTGGTCTGTGGTGGATCGGGTGGCCCGACGAAGATGCCGGATTCTCAAACAATCCGTATCTGATGATTGACGGGGATGAAGTGATTGTTTTTGATCCCGGTTCTCGACTTCCCCAGCACTGGAAATGGGTTCGACAAAAAATCGAATCTGTTGTACCTTTAGAAAAAATAACAATGGTGATCGTTCACCACCAAGACCCTGATCTCTGTGGAGCAATCCCCTTGATTGAACAAGAAATTGGCGTGAATAACTTCGAAATAGTAACCACTGAACGAACTGCTGTTTTCATCCCCTATTATGATGTGAAAACTGAAGTGACCACTGTAGAAGACGGTGAAATCATGGAAGTCGGGGATGGCCGGGAGTTACTCTTCTTGACAAGCCCTTACTTGCATTTTCCAGGAGCCATGGTCACGTATGACATGAAAGAAAAGATCCTCTTCTCTTCCGACATCTTCGGTGGCTTTTCTGTTGATTGGAACCTTTTTGCCAATAAGTACTATTTTGAAGCCATGAAACTCTTCGCTCAACCATATTTTGCCGATAAGCGCCATGTCTTGAATTTTCTCAACAAAATCGAACCTCTTGATATTGACATGATCTGCCCTCAGCACGGCTCAATTATTCTCCGGGACAAAGTAAAGGAAGCCATTGAAACCTTAAGGAATCTGGAGGTTGGAATATGGACGTAACAAATGAAACATTGATAGAATTCACAAAAACCCTTGTTCAGCGAGGTTTAGGTCTCTATGGACGGGAAAAAATGGCTCAAATCTGTTATGATTCAGACATTGCATTACTAGACGATGATTCAATCGATTTCCTAAGTGATGATTTGCAAAAGAGCGTCGAAAAATTGTTGTTAAACTATTCCAAATTTAATCTAACTGCGAAGATGACTGCGGTGGTGCTAGCAAAAAGACACGGTATTCCCATTCCCACTGCACTGCAAAAGAAAAAGAAAAAGTCCCGCCTCAGAAGACTCTTTTCAAGATAACGCGCAACCGGGTACTACTATCTTTTCTCTCTTTTTCTTCAATCCTCCACCCCTCTCATGATGCTTCTCATAGACATAAGGTTCTTCAAGGTAATGACTCCTTATTATAAGTAAGATCTAAATGGGCGAAGAAGAGAAAGACATTCTTTATCCCCTATTTGAGCTATTATCCATCCCTAGTGTGACACAAGATCGAGCGAACGTACGATTCGCTAGTGACTGGCTGTTAGCGTACCTCTCTCAATCCGCTGATCATGTTAAAAGAATTGAAACCAACAGTAACCCCATTATTCTTGCCGAGTGGCAGAGCTCTCACAGCGACCAGAGTCCGACTGTTCTACTTTATGGGCATTATGATGTTCAACCACCTGGAGATCTAAGCTTATGGTCCTCTGATCCTTTTAAGCCAGAAATTAGAGATGGGCGGTTGTTTGCGAGAGGAGCAGGGGACAATAAGGGGCAGTTTTATGCTCACCTCCGAGCCATTGAGCATCTCGTCGAACACGAATCTCTCGAGTGGAACGTAAAGCTACTTCTTGATGGTGATGAAGAACAAGGTTCTCCTTTTCTCGAAGACGCATTGGAACAGAATCTCGAATTTTTTCAAGAAATTGATCTTATCATTGTCTCTGACGGCCCGGCTCATGTCTCTTGGAGGCCATCTCTTGTGTTTGGGGCAAGAGGCATCCTTACTTTTCAGCTAAAAGTAAAACTTGCCAAAAAAGATGTACATTCTGGTAATTTTGGCGGTATTCAACCTAATGCGGCGTGGGCATTACTCGATCTAATAGAGACTTTGCGCGAGCCCTTCACAGAACGATGCCTCATTAAAGGATTTTATGAGAACGTTATTGATCCTGACTTAGAAGCTACAAAAGCGGCTCTTGACCTTCCTCTTGATGAGGATAATCTAAAAGAGCAACTTGGCATTTCCTTTTTTGGAGGAGAATCTAGCTACCCACTCCCCTTTAGGGTAATGTTTCGCCCTACTATGAATCTAAGAGGCATTTCCTCGGGTGGTGTGAAAACGGAAGCTCGAACAATCATTCCTGCAGAAGCTATTGCTGAATTGGATTGTCGTCTGGTTCCCTATCAAGATCCCGAGATTATTGCCACCAAAATCCGTGATCACTTTCAGAACTTGCGAGAAGATCCTAGATATGCTCGCCTCTTAGATCATACTTCATTATCATTTGGTGCTTCTTTCAAACCGCTCTACACGCCCGTGTCCTCTCCTTGGACAGGGTTTATCGAACAAGCGCTTAAGACCGGATTTGGTCAAGAACCCGTTAGGGTCCCTCTGTTGGGGGGAAGCCTTCCCGTTGCAGTACTCAACGAAAAAACCAAGGCTCCACTGTTTATTCTCCCATATGCCCAACCCGATCAATCCAATCATGCCCCGAATGAAAACATCTTGCTGTCATGGCTTTACCAAGGAATAGAGACAAGTAAGGCTCTCTTCTCGATCCTCCCTAGTAACATTCCGGAATAATTCCGATGCACGTGTTGAATCTTAACTATTCCGCACTAATTGTTCTTTTTCCCATCATGTTCAACTTATAGCGGCGAATTACTTCAGGAAACAATTTCTCTCCTTTACGATTTTCAAAGAAAAGAGCATCGAACGGGCACTGTACTATGCATGCTCCACATTGAACACACTGGTCACCTCGGGGAATTGTAGCTATGTTCCCCCGATCAACTTGAAAACAGTTTCTGGGACAAACCACTTCGCAATATCCTACACCCCTACATTTCTCTGCATCGATTTGAATGAAGAATTCTCTTTCTGGATTAATGTCGCTTTTGAAAACAGGAGTCATTCCTCCCAAATCAAAAAAAGTGATGGCAACAATCATTGCCCCCATTATTTCAAGAGATAAGAATTCCGCGCCATGCTGAGGGGATTTGACCGAGAGAACTAATCCTATTGAATACAAGAAAAAGAAACCAACCAGTGTTGCTAATTTTAAAAGATTCAGTCGTCTTGCTTTTCGCTGATCCTTCTTGGCTGGTTTCAAGAAGGTCTGGTAAATGGGGAAAGTTGCAAAAATCGTTTCCACAAGCAAAAAGGAGAACATTAACCCCTTCAAAACGAGTGAGTTGTTGAGAATTGCAAACACAACCGTCGTGATTATTGCTAAGGGCACCCACAATACGGTTGCCATTTCTAGCCGCTGGGAAATGGGGAAGCTTGTGGTTCTCATTTCCGTGGTTTTCTCCATTGTTTGCAAGTATTGAGGGATAAACTTAGCGTCCACAGGCCCCCACTTAACCGTCCACCCGGTCTTCTCTTGGATTATTCTACCTTCAATTCCTGTTGCTGCTAGTTGAGGAAGAATCACTTCTCGATGTTTCACCATTTTTTCAATTCCTGAAGTTTTCAGCGCAGATATCACGCTGTGGTTTGTGAAATGGCCTCCTGTGGCTGCACACCAAACATTGATCCCTTTACTGTTGGCTACTAGCAAGAACAAGTCCAATCCCTGCACTGCTCTCTTCACACGTTCAACTGTCAAGACGTAGTTTCCCGTGAGTAGAACTGGCGAATCTGGCCCTGGGTTCCCAATCCGTATTATCTTGGTTCTTACTGGGAGGGGAAGAAACCTCGTAAGGATAGCGACCAACTCTATCAAATAATTCCTCACAATATTCATTTTTGTCACCCCTGTTTACGAGCCACTAGAAGAACGAGCGAATCGAAAAGTACTCGCTTCTCTTTTTCTATAACGAACCCTTGGTTAGTGATGTTTTCCTCAAGATTGGAGAGCATTCGCGTGCTTGTTTGAGTTAGTAGATACGTGAGGATCAAGAGTGGGATTCGAATAGACGTAATCATAATCCGTTTCCAAAACGATTTTGGGACAATTTCATCGATGATCAGCATCCTACCGTTTGGTTTTATTATTCTAAAACACTGGTCTAAACAATATTTTATTTCAAGAGGCGATAGTTCTGAAAACAATAGCCCTGAAGTAATTATATCATAGTATCCTTCTGGCTCTGAATCTAATTCGGCGATTCCTTTCTCCTCTAACTCGATCCTATCTGATAATCCCTTCTTTCTTGCCTTCTTTCTCAAGATTGCCAACATTTCAGGGTTAACATCGATTCCCTTTACTTTGGCTCCCCTAGCCGCAGCTCGCAGTGTCAGATTTCCAGTTCCGCATCCTAGATCTAAAACCTTATCACCATCACTGATTTCAACTATGGCTTCTTCGTATAGTCTATGAATTCTTCCGACGGTTAGCATAGAAATCCCCTTGTCATATCGGGACGGTTGTGTTTCTAGTGCTTTCATAAATACAATTGACATGGTGTCACGTCTATTCTTCTGCAGAATGTAAGCATAATATCATTGATACGTATTACGGAAACCCTCGGATAGTTTGTTTTTTGGTTCTAAACGATAGAACCAGTCAAGTAAGATTTTCACTCTTGTTTTCCCCCTCAAACTGGGTACTTTCCTTTGAACTTCTTTATTTCTCTCTTTTTATTTTCGTTGAATCTCTGGTTCTAAACTCCTCGAAAATGCTTGCTAGGCTCTCGTGCAAATCTATTACAATTTCTTTAGCTTGTTTCTCTGGAAAACCGAGAGCCTTTGAAAAAGCAATGTCTAGTCTCATCCTCGGGGAGTAGAATACTTGCTCTTCAATGGGGGGTAGTTTTTTCGAACGCATTTCGTCAAATGCTTTCATTATCTCCTCAATGTGCTCTTCCTTTACCTCTTTTTGATCAAGAAATAGTCGCTCATTTCTATAATCTGATACGTTGAGCCGACCATATGATCCCCCAATCTCCCTTCTTGAGTTCAAAAACAAGATGAGGAAAAACGATGAATTAAGCCATGCTGCAATGAATTTTGAAAGGTCTTGAGAAATACCTGTAAACACAAAAAAGTTCTTGGTGCAAGGCAATAATTCATCCGAAAACAAGGCGATTCTCGTGATTCGGCGTAAGGGGAGCTTGTCAACTACGAATACATATCCATATGGATTTTTTGTCTGAAGCTGTCTATGCACATGATTGAGCCAACCTTTTCCAAAATGCTTCTTGGCTAGCTCCGCGTTCCCATCACTTAGTTTGATGTATTTTTCCAATCCCACGGGAAGCGTCATACCCTTCGGGACAAGAATCGCAAAATCTTCCACCTTGGGAGAAATGCTGCGAGGATAATTGCCCGATTTCCTCAATATTCTAGAAAGGAACCCGTTTCCGATTTCTACACGAACTCCTGACGAATGACGTATCAATAGACTCGTTTCTTTTATCTCATCAATATGCCAGTGCTTATTGGGTAAAAAGAAGAAATCTTTTCCATACATCTCCACTCCTCTAACAATTGTTAGACGAAGTTCCTCCCCTCTTTTGATCATTCCCGTGGTAATGATTTTTTCAAACCATTGTTTGAGCGGAGATGGGTGAAAATGTTTCGTCCAATTCCATTCTCGTTTCAAGATCGACTCCCGAACAATTGTTTTTTCCTTTGCTTCTGCTATATTGCTCTTGCTGTACAATCGGAGGAATGTCACGGGCTCATCCGAAAATAGTTGTTGCGTTTTTCTGGCATCCTTGGTGCCAATAACTAGTAGCTCGCGTAGTGCACTGTCTTCAGTCAATGAGATTTTTTCAACATGGGTTGCAAAGACAATCTGGGAAAAATGTGATAGAAAGAATTTCTGAAAGACCTCTGAATAATTTGACATGAACGTTGAGGAGGGGAGAACAGCAGCAACAACTCCTCCATCATTAAGAAGAAGATGACCCAAGTACATTGCAAACATGTGTAGCCCTGATTGACCATGAATCATTTTTGGGTAAAAATAGGTCATCCATTCTAAGTTTGTCATTTGGGTCGAAAGAAACGCCTGAACTCGAGTGAAAGGAGGATTCATTATCACTAAGTCTAAGGGAGGCGTTCTTACCTTTGGTGGCCAACCTAAGGGTTCCTGACGGAACATGATGAACGCATCACCAATGGAGGTATAAATCCGGATGTGGGTCTTTCCTGTTTCACGAAGGTGGAGGAAAATGCGGCAATAAGCAAGCAAGACCGCTGAAGGCATTATGTCATTCAAATAGATTTCTTCTATATCGCTACCTCTTTCGTCTGCTAGGAGAGAAGTTATTAACCGCCCAGAACCACAAAAAGGATCTGCTACTGTGCGGTATTTTTTATCTGGCAGATGCGCAACGAGGGTACGCGCGGCCTCTAATGACGTATAATTCGCTGCAAGAGATTTCCGTTCTTCAGGGCTAAGCATTGCTTGAAGCATGCTTCCGACAATGTCTGATTTTAACGCCTCTTCCACTAGATCGTCAGCAAGCTCTATGGGTGTTCTTTCATATACTCGCAGCCATTTTTGCACAACCCATTTTACAAAATTCCACAGGGATTCTTCTTCCGGCCGTTCCAATAATCGAGCTGTTGCGGTTTTTTCGGCTACTTCTGGTGTGAAAACATGAGGGGATGATGTAAACTGCTTCAAAAGCCAGTGGGTTAGAAGGGCACTCATGGCTAATTCGTGAGCTCCGTGCATCTGGAACTCCGTTACTCTCGAAGGATCGTAGCGGTGATTTCTTACCCATGAGCGAAGGCTGGGTAGTAATCTTGTAACACTCATGTTCACTGGCTCGCGTTGTTGTGTGGAGAATAACTTGCCCCGACACTTCAAGAGTTCCTCTTGTATTTAAATCATGATGGCGCCTCGCCGAAATGCAGATATTCGCTTGCGCCACCTTCTAACTATGGATTCTGACCCTTTGCTCTTTGAATCACTGTTTTCCCGCGTTTTTGGAAAAAAGCTCTGCGATGAGTTCTTCTCTCGAGTTTTCAGCACAATAGAGTCCGAATTCTGCCTCCGGGAAGGATGCTTGAAGTCTCTCTATTGTTACTCTAATTGCTTCCGGAGAGGAATCGATGCCAATCCAGTGCCTCCCTAATTCTTGAGCTGCAAGGAGGGTTGTACCTGAACCAGAAAACGCATCCAACACAATATCTCCTGGATTTGAGGAAGCCGAGACAATCAAGCGAAGCAAGTCTGCATTTTTTTGCGTTGGATAGCTTGGATACTGGGGATCCTTGAACTCCCAAATATCTTGGAGCTTCTTGCCTTTTTCTCGTTTCTCATCAGCATAAATAATTAGTCTAGGCACGTTGTTCTTACTCCATTCAATTCTTCCGGCTCTGTCAAGCTTTTCTAGCTCACTTGGAGGGTATCTCCAGTGTCTCCCTTTGGGTGGCATCATCCCCCGCCAAGCACTTCCCGTTGGGCCGTTTTTAGTTTCTCCGGGAGCATGGAGCGGGACTGTCGTGTATCTTCGTCCTTGTTGATCCACCTTAGGGAACAGTCTTTTAATGTCTTCTTCACTATAACGCCCTCTTGGGTCGTTCCAGACATGATTTCCACTCTTTGAATAAAATAAAATCATGTCCTTGATGTTTCCATATGCACGCCTAGAGAAGTTTTTTGGGTTACATTTGATCCGTGTAATATCATTGATGAAATTCTGAGGTCCAAATATCTCATCCATGAGAACCTTCACGTAATGACCGATTTTCGTGTCAATATGCACGTAAATGGATCCATCTTCTGCAAGGAGCTCCCTAAGGAGCTCGAGTCTTCTCCTTAGAAATGCCAAATACTCGTTTCCGCTTAGCACATCTCGATATGCTATTCTTCCCTCGCTAGCTGAGCTAACAGTCGCTCCGCGCTCGTCACTAACTGTGAACACTGAGTTTGTGGAGAATGGAGGGTCGATGTAAACCAAGCGTACTCTCCCTTTCACTTCTTCTGCAGAGAGAAGTGATTGCAAAACAAGCAAATTATCGCCGAAGATAAGCTTATTGAATGGATGCTTACGCACTCGCGTTTTTTCATTATTTTTACCGAACCGACGGATCAATCGCAACTTCAATGGCGTATCCCTCTTAACTTCTAGTCTTGACTATTACTGAAGTTTTATTCGTTTTGCTATTTTTCTAGCCTATCTTTCACTTGGATCCATTTTTTCTAAGATCCGTGTTTTGCAATCCCCTGATTTGTGTCTTGATCTGTCACGGGGCACTTAGAACTTGTTCCTTCCAACAATGAACGAAATATTTAAAATATAATGCTCTAGTATTGTGATAATCCGTGCGTGGTATTTGCGCAAAAAGTATCGCTTTGTGACAAATCTAGGCTCTTGCCACTCGCTGAATCGGCAATAAAATGGGGTAAGACAATTTGCAAATGCCCCGCATGGATTGATCCCTCACAAGAGACACGAAAGTGAGCGTGAGAACATGAATACAAACGCTAAAATACTATCTATCTTACTAATGGGGTTCCTATTGGCAAATGCCAGTTTGGCAGTAGGAATATCCTTCCCGGTGAGCACTCCGATAGCACAAGACCGCGAAGGACCGGCTGTGACTCCGGAGCGTTCCCCCGTCAAAGTTTCTCCTTCTATTATTCAACAATTGGCCAAAGATCGTCCCGATAAGCTTTCAGTGCTTATTCGGACTGTTGATCATGACTATAGTGGCCTAAAGCAACAAATTGAGAGAGTAAACGGTAAGGTTACGCAAGAATTCAAATATGCAACTGGCATCGCCGCAGAAGTCCCTTCTGACGCGTTGTTCGCCATTAGTTCCAACCCCAGCGTAGTAGCGGTTTATGATGATGTTGCTAGAGTTCCTGATGCTATGGGTTCCGATCCGTTGGCTCAAGCAAGTGCTGGTCAGCTCAGCATGGAAGAGCTTGATACAGTGCTTCAATCAGAAGCCGCTTTTCTACCCGATGGAACACCGTTCGAAACCACCACTATTCCATTAAATGAACTCGAAGCAATCTTGAAAGACATTACCCCCTCTACCTATGCTAACCCCTTGACCATGGATGCTGGTGGTGTTTGGGCCACTGGAAACTTTGGTCAAGACTCACTTGCAGTAATCATTGACACAGGAGTGTATGGGGATCACTTCATGCTCCAGGGCTCGCTAATCGGCGGCATTGACATGAGCACTGATGTAGGTACTCCTTACGAGGGATATTCCCGCCCCGACAACCATTACCATGGTAGCCACGTCGCCGGGATTCTAGCCGGTCACGGAGCAATAGTTATTCCAGAGGATTCATTGCTTGCCCAATCAATTATCCTTTATGGTGGCGTAGTGATTCCTTACGCTCCGGGTTATGTCATGATTCCCTTGCTAGGAATGGCTCCAATGGCACAACTTTTTGCCATCAAAGTATTTCCCCACACTGGTGCTGGAGCTTCTGAATCAACAATAATTGCCGCAATTGAATATGCCGTTGACATGAAAGTCAACCAGGGTATTGATGTTGATATCATCAGTATGAGTCTCGGTGGGCCTTCTGGATACGAAGGTGCTGATCTTGAGGCTCAAGCTGTTGATGCTGCCAAGGCTGCAGGGATCACCGTGGTTGCTTCAGCTGGAAACTCTGGCCCTGCTTCTATGACTGGTGGAAGCCCTGGTGCGGCTCCTTCCTCAATATCGGTCGGGGCCGTTGCTCATCCGATCAACACTCGGGTATTCTGGGACCAATATTTTGGGTTCCTCGGCATTGGCAATTATCTCTTTGTGGGCGATCAACCACAAATCATCTACTTCAGTAGCAGAGGCCCAACATCGGACGGTCGTACCAACCCAACAATTTCCGCGGTTGGTGTTTTTGTGCTATCTGCCTTCCCAAGCGCAAGTAATCCTAACGGAATTGCTTTTGCGTCTGGAACCTCAATGTCTGCACCAGCTGCTTCGGGTGCTGTAGCATTGCTCAACACTCTAGGTGAACAGTTCGGTGCGACTCCGAATGATTACGAGCAGGCACTTATTGACGGTGCGACATGGCTTAATGGCTATGATGAAAATGACCAAGGTGCAGGCCTCATCAATGCAACTGCCTCCATGTATTCTCTCCTATCATCTCTCAATAACAACGATGATGACCATGGAATGAAAGACCGCCACCACGACGATGACGATGATGACCATGGAATGAAAGGCCACCACCATGACGATGACGATGAGATGGAAGCCCGAAAAGCAGCCAAGCCTAAAGGAATTGACACTGGTATCAAGGGTAAGGGCACATTCACATACAGCATCCAAGACCTAGCCCCCGGTGAAGTGATGCACTTCTACCTAAAAGTCAAGGACTCGACATCTAAGATAACTGTAGAGATTTCCAATGTTCAACTTGGTGCCAATTTACTCGGAATCGACAGCTTCGAGGTATCCATCCAAAGCGCTATTCGTTCAACTGATGGCTACTATACCTATTCAACCAACGTTTACGGAGATGCCTACTTTGAAATCACTGACCTCTCAACAATTGTTTCTGGCAATGTCTTTGGAGCGTCTGCTTTCGCCATGCCGATTCAACCTGGCTATGTGAAAGTTGTCATAGAAAACGACTGGACAAGCAGTGACTTCATTTCAGGAGACATAACCATCACTGCTGAAAAGACCCACTCACCTGAAGCAGACGAAGAATACGAAGGAGACATCACAGACGGCGATCTTTTCATGTATGATGTTGGTTTCGGCCCAAATGGTGTACTCCTGGAACTGAACTGGGAGAACAACTGGGAACGGTATCCTGCTAGTGATTTGGACATGATTGTCATTTTCACTGACATCTACGGTAATACCTACTTTGATCCAAGTGGTGCCACTCTCAGCTCGCCGGAAATGATAATCCTGCCATTCACAGACTTGGCTTCTGTAACCGTTTACATTATTGGCTACGCTACTTATGGATTCGTTGATGAGTTCGAGCTAGAAGTCTGGTACTTATAAGCCAAGACCATCTTTGGCTAACTTCCCCCTCTTTTTCTTTTCAATTCTTTCCAATTAGGCTTCATGAAGTTAAGTCTCTTTGTTCTTGATTTATGTTAAGCTCTTATTGAGACTCGAAATGCTTTGTTCGACCCCTCTTCAGCACTTAGTATTAGTGATTACTGTAGAATGGGGAGAGAAGAGTAGGAGGGGAAGGAGAAACCAGTATGATTACTTTATGTTATGACTGTTCACTTCTTTCTCATACGAGTTGCAACCGCTACAACTAAAACACTGGTTAAAGCAAGAGCATATTCAAATGCGGGCAGAGCTTTTCGCCCTTCCTCGAGAATTGATGCAGCGGAACTCGCAGGAATGTCTTGGCTATATACTTCAATATCTGGATCATGAATTATCTCTTGACCGCTTTGATAGACAAGAAGGCCGTTGGCACTAACTCCTCTTGCAACAGCTCTCCTTCCGCTTTCGGTTCCAAAGACCACTCGGCCCATTTCCATGTTCCAGAATCTCACTCTTACCTGGGTCTCGACACCGTCGACTAGGGCTGTTGGTTCCCAACTGAATCTTTTTGGCAAGCCAGAAATGTCATGGAATCTAATCGGTTTCTTCAAGTCTTGGTTCTTTCTCATTTCTTCTGGAATCGTAATTGTTGTGTTACTATTTCGTATTTTCTTCAGTAATCGATTGACAAGCAAGGGGTGGGCTTCTGCCATTGCTAAGCGAAAACCGATCATCACACGGCTTGTGTTGCTAGATGGTGTCCAGTTTTCAATTTCATAATCTACCTTGAACCGAACAATAGTTCGGGTAACAGGAACCGTTACGTTTCTTTCTTCTCTTGCTACAGTGATTTCTCCGTTCTCATCCCGTTCGATGACGAAAACTCGTTGAGTAACGTTGTTTAACTCTGTAGTGTTGGCGAACAGATGAAATCTAAATCTTATCGTGGGAGCTGGGGCACTAACGTTTCCAACGTATGGCGATGTTGTCTCTGCAGTTAGTTGATACTCCACGCTAGTTTCAGTAATGTTTGACTTAGCTGTTGAAACGTTCCAGTCAACCTCGTGAAGATTTACTTGCTTTATGAGTTCAGGTCTTCCTTCGCTAACTCTTTCTACTTCTCCCACAAAATCGTACACGACGAACAAATAGCCCATGGAGATTAGCGGAATCGCTGCTGTGCCATTGGGGCCTCTCACTTCCGCAATTCCTAAGGGAAGAAGATGTTGGATTCCCAGCATTAGAGAACCAGGGGTTTCGGAATCTCCCCAAGCAACCATTGCTTGAGTATTGCCTGCGACAACTCCTTTGGCATCTACATAGGTTCCATTTAGCTTCTCGAACGTCCGTTCTTGGAAACCCGTTGTAACTGCTTGAGGAGTCTGCATTGAATAAGTGGGCAAGATGCTAATAACCAGAGCGGCTATAACAATTACTCCCATAATCGTTGGTTTTTTCATATTATGCATACCTCCGTGAACATCTGGGTGTGTTCACCAAATACATCTAGGTTTCTTTAGCAAGATAAGATCGTTGTTAAAGTGTTCTTGGGTTTTCCCCCCAACAGTTCTCAAAAACCATTGCAACGAACTCTCATGTGGTATTTTTCCCAAAAGTAAGTAATCAATCATGTTTCTTCTCCGAAACACATAATGGTCTCCTCCCAAGAATAGAACCCATGGACTTTGGAGTTTACCTAAGATCCGGTGTCACCTACGAGGGCATACTCGGTATCGCCCAGACCGCTGACAAACTCGGGTTCTACGGCGGCTTTATCAATGATCATGTCCATGGCTTTGCAAACGACGGAAAAGAACCATATTTGGAAGCATGGACCGTGATGACCGGAATCGGTGTTCAAACTAAGCGCTTACGCATTGGACATATCGTCCTTTTCAACTCATTACGAAACCCAGCATATCTTGCTAAGTCTATTTCAACCCTTGACAACATGACCAACGGTCGCTACGAAGTTATGATCGGAGCCGGGTGGAACGAGTCTGAGTATGTAGGTTATGACCTCATGGGCAATGGCAGAGGAATGCCTTCTGCTAAAGAAAGAGTTGATCGCTTTAAGGAAACCCTAGAAATTCTTCGAGGAATGTTCACTAACG
>JALTMP010000187.1 GCA_027001645.1 Candidatus Heimdallarchaeota archaeon | reverse complement strand
TTAGGAGATATTGCCACTGTAACAGCCACAGAAAACTGGTTCAATGTCAGCCTGAAACTAGACGTTGCTCAACAGAATACCTTCATCGATGGCAAGCTTTCTTGGCGCAAATCTGATGGGATTATGGCAGAAATTAATCTCGAGGCAACAAATACCACAACCAAAGAATCGATCGTCAAAATTGATGCCACTCTGAGTGAGACACCGGTTGTCACCCGAGCAGACATCAATATCGGGGATTACTACGTGCTTACCTTGAATCGCTCGGCTCTCGATGCAACTTCCAATGACGAAGCCACGACAGAATTGATTAATGAGCTAGATGCAAATCTTTCCGATGCAATTGGAGAGCCAGTCTTGGAATTTGTTGTAACAGATGTCGAAGGTCTTTTCTACGAGATCACGCCAATAATCGTAGATCCTCAGACCAATACGAAAACCAATGGGAACGCGACTTGGATGATAGGATTTGGCAAGATCCCTCAGGGGCCAATTGGAGGGATTGGGGCGCTAGCTACCAATCAGACTGCAATCAGAGATAACGCTACTTTAGGAGTGTTAACAAGCCCAGATTGGAGCATCTATCAAGCATGGGACAAGAATACCTTCTCCATCGAAGGACAGTTGCTAGCCAACATTATCAACGAACTAACAGGACTTTCTAATCTCGTCGGTAATGTATCAATCACCTTAGAACCCACAATTAGTGTCAGTGCATCAAGCAACATTGTTGCCAATGAGACTCATTATGGCTCTCGAATGAGTTTCTCTGTTGAAAATGCGTTATTGAACTCCTCTCAACTCCAGGATTCAAATGCAACAGTGTTTGTTACCCTCTCACTTAACGGCACGCTTACAATTAGCACATACTATGCCAAGGGTGAGACCCCATATTTAGATTGGCTCGATATTACGCTAGAAGGGTCCCTCATACTCGATACTTATGTGAAAGACATCTCAGAGGAACCAATAGCGAGCACGGAGATTGGTGGGATAAGCTTAGGACTCTCCCTTGATGGTAACTATCGTTCGATAGATCAATTGGAAGGAGTGGACAACCAAGTTTTGGCAACCATCGTCATCATTATGATTGTCGCAGGAGTTGCGGGGACGGGCTATGCGCTAATTGCACTATTACAAAAAAGAGGGTAGCAAAAAGGGAAGAAAAGAATATCACTTCTGAAGCGCTTGCCTCTTAGCTGAACTCTATTCTTGTACGATTTTCTTACTCTCAATACCGCCAGGAATAGACTGCTCTGGGTAAATCTGGAAAAAGTAGGGCAAATCTAAAAAGTGATCTGCAAGGTCAAATTTCGCAACTTGTTGCATAATGGGGGTTTTTCTGCGGTAAGTTACGAGATGTCGAATTTCTCGCATGTTCGCGGCTCTAACAATTCCTTTGCCATTGAGTTCAATATGGAATTGTTCTATTCCGTGGTTTGTGAGTTCAACGGTTACAGATTTAAGTTCATCCCTAAACTCATAGCCTGCCCCATGAGGGACCATATTCGCGGTCCTAAGTAACTCTTTATCGATAGAATCAAGTGAGGTATTGGAATCAAAAGTAGTAAGACGGTGATAATATTGGGCGTGAATATTTTCTTTTCCAATTACTAGAGCCACGCCTTCTTCGGGATTGAATGCGATTGGTACTGGTATTCCAAGCAGCTTTTGAACGCCAAGTCGATGCTCTTTCCCATCAGGCATCAAGCCCTGGTGGGTTAACGAAGCAATAAGAGAATAGTTTCCCTCACCAAAAATCTTGTCAAGATACGCTATTCTGTTTTGCTCGTTAGAATTATTACTTTCTTCAAATTGTTGTAGGTATTTCT
This sequence comes from Candidatus Heimdallarchaeota archaeon, assembly GCA_027001645.1. Lineage (GTDB taxonomy): Archaea > Asgardarchaeota > Heimdallarchaeia > Heimdallarchaeales > JAJRWK01 > JAJRWK01. The sequence goes on along the minus strand of JALTMP010000187.1, from coordinate 3,125 downwards.
CTCTAGCTTCGTCGGTGAGAACAGTTACATCTCCATGCGGAGTAGGGATTTTCTGATAACCGGGTACCGAAGACAACCACGAGACGTCGTATAATTTCTCTCCACCAACGTGGCCACTGCAATGAACTACCACGTATCTTTCCTGTAGATCTTCTCCAGTGAAGGGGTCTGTTGCAATATAAACGCCAGCAAAGTGGTTACCGGTACTTAGCTGAACATCGTCTGCTACGGTTTCTCTAGCTTTCAGCAATAATTTTCGAAGCTCGTCGTCATTTCCATCATAATTGACTTTTGCAAGGGAATAACCACATCCGTTTGGCATTGCATTGTGCAGAAACAGGTAATCATTGAAGTCTGCACGCATAAGACAGCCATAGCTGAAACCGCGTCGAGTACGAACGCGATTCATGCTGAAAGTACCATCTGGAGCAAAAATGACCGCATACTTCCCCAAATCCAATCCTAATTCATTCATGGCGTAGAGAAGCTTGGCACTTCCTACACGCATGATTGCTTCCCCAATAATGGAGGCTCGGGAGCCCGCAGCAGTTGAAAAGTGATGGTTTGCTGCCTCCGCGAGCCATTTTTGGAATGCTGGATCCACGTTAGAATAACTTACTCTGGGCCTCATAATAAGATCTCCTCCAAGAAAAAGAATGAATGAAATGATGATGAGAAGAAGGTTAGCATCGCTAGTTGATTATATAGCGCATTGCAAAATTAAACTTATTGGATAAAGGACAATACGCGGATTTACTTAGAATGATTTTTTTTGCATTTTGAGTCTACCATGGAATTTCACCGGTAAAGAATCCTTGTATTTCTGGATCGTCTGTTTCAAAAACATCTGAACTTTTACCAGTTATTCTGACACTCCCATTCAGAAGCAAGGTGACAGAATCACCAATCCGTTTGGCTTGAAGCATATCATGACTCGTCAAGATGATGGTTACTCCATTTTCAGATAGAAGTTGTAACAATGTTTCAACCTTGAGAATAGAGCCGGGATCTAAGCCAGAGGTTGGCTCGTCGAGGACCAATAAGCAGGGTCTTGTCAAAAGTAACCGTGCAAGAGCAACCCGTTTTTGCTCTCCCCCGGACAGATTTTTGGCTCTCGTATTCAACAAGCCTGAAAGACCCAAGGCATTAACAACCAAGTCAATCATTTTATCGTCGGCTCCAGTGATTTTCAGATTGTCTCGGGTGGTTCCTTCAAACATGTAGGGTTTTTGATGCATGATTGGAGGAAATAATGGTTTGGGACCTAGAAACTCTATTGTGCCAGAATCGGGGGAAACAATACCAGCAATTGTGCGTATTAGAGTCGACTTCCCAACGCCATTGGGTCCAATAATTACATGGATTCGTTTGGGAGCAAAATACGTATCAACATTTTTGAGAATCCTACGCTGTTGATATTTCTTGTTTACCTTGGAACATTTGATCCCTATGTTTGTGTTCTTACATGGAAGAGTAGCGACTACTTGTTCTAAGGGGACTTCGTGTTGGTTATTTGCTGAAACCACTCGATGTTTAGGTCTTCCAAAATACACAATGAAATTGCCAATTGAACTAACCCCAAGTCTCATGGTTTCGCTCTGTAATGCTTGAAAAAGCAAATTGACCAGCATTGCAACAGTAAGCAGAATTAAACCCAGAGCTATTGCAAACTCAGTGCGTCCTTTCGAGACTTCCAAAACGGCAGCAGTGGTTAGAGTTCGCGTGTACCAGCGAATGTTACCACCGACAATGAGGATTGCCCCAACTTCGCTGATGGCTCTGCCAAAAGCAATTATCGTTGCAGACAAGAGTGCAGAGCGTGTTTCTCGGAACACTGCAATCATTTTTCGTTTTCCGGTTATGCCGAGAGAGAGCAAAGTTTCGTAGAATCTTTTCGGGAGAGAAGCGATAGCTTGAGCAGAAATACTAATGATGATGGGAAGAGCAAGCAGAAACTGAGCGAGCGCCATCCCAAGGGGTGTATACAAGAGTTCCAGAAACGCTAAGGGTCCGGTTTGACTTAAAAGAACATAAAGAAAAACACCCATGACAACGGGTGGAAATCCCGTTAAGGTATTGATAAGGACCAAGACGGCATTTCTGCCTGGAAATCGAAAATATCCAAGTAGCATTCCTAAGGGGATACCGATTACAGAAGCTATGATAGTAGCCCCCAGTGAGACTTGAAAAGAGAGGACAGTAATATCTATGATTTCAGGGTCTCGCGAAATGATAAGTTCAAGAGCTATTCGGATCCCGTCATACAGATTTGTCATCGCTATTGACACTCCTCATTTGCAACAGTTATGAGGAGGTATAAAAAAGCCAAGTTGACTTATCGCTTAAAGTGTAAGCATTTTTTTCAATAGCAATGCGAATAGTGGCAGACATTCCTTGACCGGTTTCGATGTACCATTTGTTTTGAGAGGCCCAAGTTGTGTCAGTAGGGAGAATGGTAATGTTGGCCATATCCCAAATGAGCAATTCTTTAACATTTGTTCCAGAGTTATCTCCCCGGGAGATAAATAGGGACTTCGAAAAGTATATGCGTTGAAATGCTTCCACAATAGAAGTAGCATTCTTTACTCCAGCGGGATCAGACTCGGGACCAAGAAGAACGAACGTGTTGTACATAAATTCAACGCGATGTATTCCGTGGCCTTCCTGGACGAATTCTAATTCCAGGGACTTTGCATGAACCATCACGATGTCTGCATTTCCCTGCTTGGCAGTGTCTAGAGCGGCCCCTGTGCCAAGTGCAACGACATTGATTCTTACTTTGCTTACCTCATAGAATTTTGGAAGGAGAAAGTCTAGAAGACCACTATCTCTTGTGCTAGTAGTGGTTGCCAGAATGATCGTTCCTGAAGCCTTGCCAATGGTAATATTTCCCCAGAACCACTGTTCATCCGCTGGAAGTGAAGAAGCGCTATATGACGCAGTAAACAATGTGTCGTTGCTAACTTCATAGGAAGCAATTGCATCCTGCCCCTCCTTGCTGATAAGCCACTTTGCAAATTCTGCTGCAGCGTCGAGGTTAGCATCAGGATGCTTCTCTGGATTGACTAAGATAACGCTGTAGGTGTTTCGAAGAATTTCTTCACTGCTCTCGTACGCAATACCGT
>JALTMP010000186.1 GCA_027001645.1 Candidatus Heimdallarchaeota archaeon | reverse complement strand
CTGGAGCAACAGTGAGAATAATCGATACATATGGGTTCGAAGTAGGGGCAAAACAATCATCAAGCACGGGAACAGCGTTCTTTAATCTCCTCCCAGGGAATTATAGCGTTAAAGTCTCCTTTGGGGATATTTCCATCACAACAGATCCGTTCCTGCACCCTGCAAACATCAAGGCACCTTATGAAGACACCATTGTACACGCAAGATTCTCATCTGTCATTAACAAAGTAACAGTAAGATTTACAGTTGGAAACCTGCCCAAAGCAAATGTCCCCATTTACGCCATTCAAATAACAACGGTTGGCACAAGAACATATGAAACAATCGTTGCAGGATCACCAATATTCTCTGATGCGAATGGAACGGTAACATTCTTCCTTGCCTCAGGAGACTACAAGTTTCAAGCACTCTATCTGGGAGCATCGGTAAAAACGACAACCTATTCGATTCAAGCTCAAAAATTTATTCAAATCAATGTAGATGTGGGTCCAATCGTCATTCACATAACTGACGAGCTAGGAACAGCCCTTCCAAACACATGGATCTCACTGTACGGAGTTCAAGGAACGGCCTCCACCTATTTGTCCTCAAGATACACTAATACAACAGGATATGCCGAGTTTGGAGGGGTTCTAACGGAGAAATTCAAGATCAGCATTTATTCTGTCGGATTTGTTTCAGATACTTATTTGACCGTGCCCGGCAACGTGTATGAAATAGTCATTCCCGGGAAAACCCTGTACATAAATGCAACATCCACCTCGGGAACCCCAGTAGCGAACCTTTACTTCTACGCATATGATTCAAACGGCAGATATGCAGGATATGGAAGAACTAACCAATCAGGAATTGGGTACCTCATAGGACTAAAACCTGACAATTATAGCCTAACATATTATCTTAGTTGGACTTCAACCTACAAAACAACGGTTAATTTTGTCAACACAACAATCTACAACATTACACTCCCCGGCATCCTCATCTTCGCAAATGTCACCGCACTAACGGATCTAGGCGGAGGAAACTACACCCTATCACCGCTTCCCAATCAGTGGGTATACCTAATGAAGCAGAGCAACGGGCAATACGTTGGTTGGGGATACACCAATGATACGGGAATAGCGACATTCCTCGTTGATCCGGTAACATATAATCCAAATGACACCTACGTGTTCAGAACATGGTATTATTCCAACGGATTATGGTCATCCTACACATCACCACCATTCAACCTAACCGACGGAAAAATCGTGAACATGACCGTAGGCGGAGTTCCCATTTACTTTAGAGTCATTGATGATGCAGGGCAACCAGCCTACGGGTTCAGAGGCTACTTGTTTGATCCAAATACTGATTGGTGGACGAGCTACGCGTGGAGCATTAACAGCACGGGTTGGGGAGTTCTATATGGTATCCCCGGAAAAGAATACTTCATCTCAGTGGCACATGGCTCACTCATAGCAAACAGCACGCTATTCAATGCAACCAGTGGCTACACATATCAATTCCCCGCGTTTTCACGAGCCTCCTTTACAGTCAGGGTCCTCAATGAAAATGGTCAAGCAGTTAGCAATAGAGCGGTTTACCTCTACGTCCAAGATAAATACTATGGCTATGCCATATATTATGCTTCAGCAACGACAAATGGAGCGGGAAGAGCAAGATTCAACGGCTATGCAGGGGCAGATTACCTCGCAAGAACTTGGTCCGGAAGCTATTATCTCACAGGATTCATAACCGGAGTAACAAACAACGCGGTTTATACCTTGCAACCAAACATAGTCTACATCAGACTCCTTGCTCAAGACGGAACACCAATTGCGAACAGATTCTTCTATGTTTACTTAGCAAGAACAAACATTTACATCACATGGGGTGGCTATACTAATGCTACGGGATATCGACAACTATCCCTACCGATTGGAGGACCATACGAAGTCCGAGTATACGGGTTAGGAAGCCGATACGCAGTCAGCAACCCCTTCAACATCACTCAAGCCAACCAAGTTGTGCCCCTCACATTTGATGTTGTAAGAGTTTATGCCCAAGCACAAGATGAAAATGGAACACCACTTAACGACATCCTCGGCTATAGCTACTATATGTACTTATACACGTCTAACGGAACCTACGTTAGCTATGGTTACTCGAATGCTACGGGCTGGGTCACGTTTTATGCCTTAAACGGAAGTGATTATCAGGCAGTACTCACCTACATTGGCAGAAGAATAGAATCAGATGTATTTACAGCATATGAAGGAGTAGCCGTAAATGTTACAATAACAGGATTCCGAATCTATGCAAACGTAACACGAGACGGTCAGCCAGTACAAAATACTTGGGTTTATATCTACACTGAAGCAAACCGATACTCAGGATGGGCAAGAACCAATTCATCAGGGATCGCGACCTTTGTGGGAATCCTAAATGGAACGTACTACATGAGGGCTTACTTGAATGGCTATTACGCCAAGAGTGACCTCTTTAACGCTTCACAAGGATTAGTAGTAAACATAACTTCAATATCGCAACCAGTTACGATCAAAGTGTACCAGTTTACGGGAGGATTTGCCCAAGGGGTATACGTATACCTCAACTCCATAGAGGGTTATTGGGTCTACGGCGGAACAACAAATAACCAAGGCGAGATCACGATCACAGCATCACTAAACGTGATCTACAAGGCAAGAGCGTACATGAGACCAACACAAACTAGTGCCTACACATGGGTGGTTTCAAAATTCTTCAACAACACCGGAGCTCAAGGAGTCATCGAAATCAGGCCAACACCAATATCTGTCAAGGTTGTTGATGGAGCGGATCACCCTGTAGCAGGGCAGTATGTCAACCTTCTACAAAACGGGACGTATGATTCTTATGGTTATACAGATGGAACAGGAACAGCTACTTTGTGGGGAGTTTACAACACCACATATTATGTCAGAGCGTATCGATATGGGTTTGAGTATTACAACTTTACTGCCTTCACAACACCATCAAATGACACAACAGTTTACACGGGAGTAAACATTGGAGGAGGACACGTATACGTCCAGATACTTGACGCACAAGGAGTACCTATCGACAATTCAAGGGTTACCCTTTATGCGCAAAGTAGCACTTACAGTGTTGCCCTTGCAGATACAAACAGCACAGGATGGGCGGTCTTCAAGAGCGTTGGAAACGGAACTCTCTACAGAATCTATTCGGTTGACGTAGGAAACTATTCAAGCTACTTTAGAGCAACCAACGGGCTAACGATTATCATGCAACAAGGAAGTGGTCAGATACAATCAATAACTCCAACACAAATATTCGTAACAACAATCGTGAAGACGGCAAAAGCCCCATAAAACCAAGAGCAATCTAAAGATCGTTCTCCCCCTCTCTATCTTCTTGCTAACATTTGGTAAAATGCCGTCCCCATTGAAACTTGGCTCTTAACCTAGGTTACAGACCAAGGTTATCAGATAATTCGTAACCTCTGGAAACCACGCCAAGAATTGTAATCATGGGGTTAACGCCGGGAGCAGTGGGCAAAACACTCCCGTCCATAATAAAGATACCCGGATAGTCATGCATTTCTAGAGTGGGGCCAACTACACTATGGGAAGGCCGAACCCCCATTCGAGCCGTACCTGTTGGGTGGGCACTAAATAAGGGTAACTCGTTAGGACCATTCCTTAGCTTGCGAATCTTGGGGATTTCATTAGGTGATGAGAGTTTCGTAAACTGAACGTGCAATGTATAGACTTCCTTAGCCCCTGCTGCGAACTGGAGGTCAATAGCGTTTTCAAGCCCCATAAGAAGATGTTTCTTATCAGTAGGGCTTAATCGGTAACGAATACTTTTTCGTCCTCGAGTCCACTTCACTTCTCCACTAGATATCTTATCAGCACCGTCTCTCACCAAAACGATCATGACTCCAAGCCGTCGAAGATTACGAACGATTTCTCGCCGTTCTTCCCCCATGCCAGGCAGATTTATTCCCCCCAGAATCGGTTGAACGGGAGCAACTTCAACCCAGAAACCATAACCTTCTCCATTCAGATTCCAGTACTCTTCACTCCAAGTAGACTGGGGGATGCCATAAGAGGGGTCAATCAAACGATCATACTTGCCAATAGCGATAGTAACTGGATGCAAGTGTAAGAACTTGCCCAAGACTCGATTCTTAGTAAGCTTGGATTTTTGCAAAATAATGGGTGTACCGATGGCGCTGCCAGCAACAACAACCCTTCGACATGAAACCCTAACTGTTCTGGGAGAGACACCGTACTCGTGTCCCAGAGAAACACCAACCACTACCTGTTCATCCGAACCACGATAGTGTATTTTCTCAGCCCTCACTCCAGTATAAACGGTCGTATTTCCCTTCAACGCGTCCCCCAGATAAGTCAGACGCATGTCTTGTTTGGCGTCATAATAACAACCTGTTCCACAATATCCGCAACCAATGCACCCATCAGAATTATTCTGAGAAGCGGCTGCATGAATTCCTAAAGCCCTAGCGCCATCTAGAATCAATCGATTCTGAGGATTATGGTCTTCATCCGGTACCGTATGGACTTTCATTCTCTCCTCAATACGATCGAAATGGGGAGTCATGACTTTGGGGGAGTATTCCTCCAATCCAAAATCACGAATCCATTCTTCCAGAACATGATCTGGGGTTCGCAAACAAGTCATCCAATTAATGGTGGGTGACCCCCCAAAAACACGGCCCTGTAAAATTCGAATGGACATATCGTCCGTCGCTTGAGAAGCTTGTTGTTGATAAAGGCGCTTAAGTAAGTTCTTTTCGTCTTGATTAAGATCCTCACGCCTCACAAAAGGACCTTCTTCAAGAATCACAATCGAATGCCCATTTTCTGCCAAACGAGAAGCCGCTAGAGAGCCACCAGCACCACTCCCAATGATACACACATCGGCTTCTACCGAAACATCTTCAGATAATTG
>JALTMP010000185.1 GCA_027001645.1 Candidatus Heimdallarchaeota archaeon | reverse complement strand
TCGAACGACTTTCAAGAAAACATAAGATTACCAATAAGATCCCAGTAAGACAAGTAATCGGAAGAAAAAAGAGATCTTCCCTAACCATTTTCACCATAGTTTTGTCAAGCTTAATTGTAATAACTTCCCTCGGATTCACAGACTCTATATATAGCCAAATTGACATTTACTACGACGAATACTATCAATACAACCTTGAGGCGTATCTTGCAACACCCATCAGTCCCGTGATCGGGGCAAGTATAATCTCTCAGATTTCGGGAATAAAAGATGCGGAACCAATAATTCGACAGGCAATAACGGTGCAAGCAAACCAAAAGAATGAATCAACTTTTCTAACTGGATATCTTCAAAATTCTAACCTGCGCCATTTTGGAGTTAAGGATGGAAAATTGGAAGAAGGGGAGGTGTTGATAGGAAAAAGAATTGCATCAGAATTGAGCATATCAATTGGAGACACGATAACAATAATTGGAAGAGGATTCGGTGAAAGTCAATTCATCAAGAAGACCGTTAAAGTAAGCGGTATTTTGGCAGAACTAATCGACTTAGAGGTCTTCACCACTCTGACAACAGCACAGAACATATTCGACTTGAATGATAACGTTACTGCCTTCGCCATCAGGACAAACGGTGATATCAAACAAATCAAGAAGGATTTAAGAGATAGCCAACTTCCTATAACCTCGATCTTCAATCTTGACCAGTCAAGAAAATCCTTTGAAACCCTTATGCAGGGGATTGTTGGAGTGAATTTCATGGTGATGTTCATTGGGTTTATAATCCTCGTACTTTTCTCCATCAACACTATAACGTTAGATATACTTGAACGAGATCGGGAAATCATAAATCTGAGAGTTAACGGAGCTACACGAAGTGTCATCGGAAAGATGATCTTGTTACAAGTCAGTATCCTTGCTTTGCTTGCAATAATACTAGAGTTTCCCGTCGGAAGATTTGCAACAGAATGGATAAATGAAGAGGTTATTTCAGGGTTTATGACGATAAGAACCTATATCTCGCCAAAATCCTACGCAACTACAATCGCAGTACTTATCGCGGGGCTAGGGGTTGGTGTGTACCAAGCAATCAGAAACGCAATTCGGATTAGCTTAGTTTTGGCAACCCGTATTCGTTTCCAAACGTAGAATGAACAGTTCCCCCTCACCTTCGGCTTGTATCCTTGTTTTTACTCACTCTATTTTTTGAATAATCTTCTGTATAACCTAATGTTTTCATATGTTTATGCGCGTAAAATATTTGATGGAAAAAAACGGGTACAATGCAATAATCGGGCCCTCAGACGAAGTAATTCCAGAACTTGTAACGTGGGATAGGATGGTTACTATCGACGCCCACGCGGGAAAAATGAGAGTTGGAATACTAGAACCAAGAAGCGGGCCGATTGCAGACATACTGATGATCCACGGATGGTCATCAGGTGGGAAGATCTGGGGATTAGTCGCCCAGAAACTGGCATTTTATGGATTTCGAGTTGTGTGCCCAGATTTACCGGGGCACGGAGTTAGCGACGCTCCCGAAGACATTTCTTACGACTATGAATTATTTTCCCATTACATAGATTTGTTGCTTCATGAATTAGGTCTTGATAAATTTATTATTGCAGGGCATAGCATGGGAGGGGCGATAGCACTGAACTTTGCCTCTCAAAACAAAGACAAGATAACCGGAATGGTCTTGCTAAGCACAGCCCTCCGATTCTGGCAAAAACTCCCCCCTTTCATAACAAAACTCTTACCTGATGAATTTCTCTCTCTTTCAAAGGAGGCACTCTTGAAAGCCTATGTTGCATTGTGGAACGCCCCCAATACTGATCAATGGCTTAAGAGAAGAGTTGCAGAGGTAGCCCTCCAAACACCACCACATGTTATGAAATCAACTTATGAGAACATAGTTCTTAGGTGGGATGGACGAGAGATTGCTAGAACACTTTATATTCCAGCATTGGTTGGCGGAGGCACCTTGGATATTGTAACCCCACCGTCTCTTGTAATGAAAGTTGCTCAAACACTTCCTTTTGGGGTGTACCGTAAATTCCCTCGTGCATCGCACCACCTAACCGTTGATTTCCCAGAAGAGTTGGCAGAGCTGATTAATGCGTTTTCTCCGGCATTAATCAAAGAATAAGATCAGGTAAATCAAGAATTAAATTGTTATGCACCTCGATAAACGTTTGAAATAACTCATTAAAGCTGGTTTTTACGTTATTACATGTTCATGGAAGAGAGTAATTTTATTGAAGTCATGAATTCAATAGGTGTCAAGGATATTCAAGGGGAAAATGATGACACATGGGTAATCCATACCGAGCCCGAGAAGCTTTACTATCTTGCAAAATTCTTTAGACAAAAACCAGGGTCTAGGATTTTGGATATAACATATGGAAAATTTGACTCTATACTATATTACGTCTTTCTCGTTCCAGGCTTAGAAAATCGAAAAACTGTGAAAGTTGTAATTCCTGTGAATAGGATCATGTTCAGATCAATCAATTCCGTGTATCCATCCAGTGAAATCCTTGAAAGAAAAGCAGAGTTCGCCAGTGACTTGCGCTTTAAGAAAGTTGCTCATTCATATGTTGTAACAAACGATATTGAGGAGAAGGATGGCAGTAATTTCTTCGCTTTTTGGCTCATTGCAAATGAGGGAATTGTTGAGGATGCTAGGGTTTACTTGGGTTCAGTTTATTACAAGATCGAAGCTCGTATTAGGAGATATGGGTGGGCAGAGATTCCCCACAGATTGGGCTCTATGATCACCCTTTGTCCGTTTTCTCACCAGTTAGCTTATACAAAAGCACTTGAAAAAATCGCGCCTCTTAGAGAACCATCCGAAGGCATGACCTTATTTCGCGTATTCTTCTTAGAACTGGAGAGAATAGCAAGACACCTATTATGGATAGGGATGATCGCAGATTTTGTTGGTATTCCTGAGTTTCTCAAAAAAGCATTTAATGTTAGAAATGAGTTGTCTCTAAAAGTCAGCGATTTGAATAGGCTAGGACTTTCTAAGAGTAGATCTCTTTTTTCACCGTCGATGTTTGATTTGCCCAAAAAAATGAGAATCAAGCTAACACAGTACATGGAAGAGTTAGAGACGAAAATCCACGAGCTGTTTGAAGACCCTTCCTATCAACAAGTCATACAGTTGGTGGAAGAAATAGGGAAGCTAGAGCGAGAGAAAATTGATTCTTTTGACCCTGTCGGTCCAATCGCTAGAGCTTTGGGGCAGAAAATGGACATGAGGCAGATACTTGAACACGAGGGTTACGACAAGCTCCCAATAAGAATAGCAGTGAGTAATGAGAACGATGTTGCTGGTTTGGTAAAGGTAAGAGCGAAAGAAACAGAAAACTCTGTTCTTCTTTTGCAGGCTCTGCTGGAAATCATCCCAAGCCAATTTCCGGGTAATTTTGAGATTCCATCAAATTATGAGTCTGAGGAGCCGGGATCTCTTGAGCGATCAAGACAATCTCTCGGAATAGTTGAAGCCCCGGGAGGATTGCTTACATACCACCTCATTACTGACCCTAATGGTAGGATATCTATGGCCAACATAGTTACCCCTAGTATGCGAAATTTCCCCGTGTTATTGGAGAGAATGAAAGGAGAAGAGATATCACATGCAGCGTTATTTCTAAGAACTATAGAGATGAGTGATTTGGTCAAGACCGTCTTTATTTATGACAGTTCTAGGGAAAAAACGGTTTCATACTCAATGAATGAGTTGACTGAGCAGGGCAAAAAAATCTTTGAAAGACGAAGGAAAAAATAGGAAAAATAAGTAAACTAGGTTGGAAAAGAATGGACATCTTAGTAATTGGTTGTGGCAATATTCTCAAGGGGGACGACGGATTTGGGCCAGCTGTGATAAACTACCTTGAACAGCATTATGAGGCATCAAGAAATACTCAAATTATTGATGCGGGCCTCGCTTGCGGAGAATGGCTACGTCCTTTGACGATTGATGATGAGAGACCAGATTGGATCATCATAATTGATACGATGGATCTGGGAAAAAAACCAGGAGAGATCGAGATACTTCAAGCTCAGAATTTACCACAAATACCCGAGCAAGCATCCTCACACTTTTTCCCGGATAGGAGCATCATAGAAGCGATTCTCAAAACAGGGACGAGAATAACATTTGTAACATGCCAACTCAAACAAATCTCTACTGAATTAACAACAAAACTTTCGGAGGAGGTTAGCAATGCAGTTCCAAAGGCCGCGGGGATAATTGCTAAACTTGTAGGATTAGAGGAGAAAAATCCGGGTGGTCAAAAGAATTAGGCAACAATAGATTCGATTTCAATCTGGGTAACAGCACACTCTAATCCTTGTACTACTTGAGGGATAGCGTTACACTTCGGGCAAATAAGCAAGTGGTTACTGTAGTGCAGATGTTTGTCCTTCGGAAGAGGAACACCACCTTCATAGCCACAAGAAGTACAATGTATTTTTCCCGGTACAAACTGTAGCCTCAATTCTGAGCCTTCCAAAATTGTCCCTGAAACCAAGGAATCAAATGCCATTCTTGCATTCTCAGGATTAATGAAAAGAAATTCACCAAATTCAATTTCGACGAGTAATACTTTGGAAACACTTTCTTTGGCTAGACGGTCTAGAGTTATGCGGATGAGATTAGAAATAATGCCATATTCGTGCATTCCTATTCCTTCATACTAGATTTCGCTCATTTGATCAAGCTTTTCCCATAATCTCAGAGTTGCTTGAGCTTCTTCAGGAGGCAAAACTTGAATGACAAAACCATTGTTAATAATCACGTAATCCCCGGCTTTTGCCTCGACAAGAGAAGTATTTGCAATAGCAGTTTCTCCGGAGGGAAGTTCAACAACAGCACTGCTTCCGTTCACAGAAATGATTCTTAGAGGGCGGACCACACACATGAGGATCACATTTCGTTACTAAATAATTCTATGTGAAACCATATATCGTTTATTTGGAGAGTAGTGAAATTTAGCCAAGAATCGTATCGAATAGGCCACATTAGATCATATCTGAGTTGGATCGCCGGGGACCAGTATTCGCTTCTGAGCTCTTTCCTTTACAGCATCTAAATAGTGAGCTAGTGGACGGTAGAGAAGGTGAGACCATTTCCCAACTCCAACCTCAGTGCTGAGCATGACGTTACTGGCCATCAAATGGATAGTATACATGATATAGGTTGGTAAAGGAAGAGCCATGTATCTCAAAATATGAACAAGGATGCCAGTAACAACAACAAGGAATAAGATGATGGGAAAGGCCCAATCGCTATGATGTGAGAACCTGTGAATTTGATCTTTTTTTTGCAAACGGCCAACAATAATGTCGATTGTACCGAATAATAGTATAATCGTTGCAAGATAGCCGATCCATCTTTGAGGATGGGTGATGGGATAAATGTTATCTGTTTGGAACCACCATAGAAAGCCGATGATGAGTATAAACATAGTGGCATACCCTAAAACGAGGATCAGATGTTTGAGCCATCTTGTTGCTTCTTTCTTCCCACATGCCAGCCATTTCTTCTGAGTAATAAAATTAGCCACAAATTCCTTTATCTCGAGGAGATAGTCGGAAATTCTTATTTCATCTTTTAAGGCGTCATCGTTCATAACAAGCTTGAACATGTGATAGCCCCCAGCAAGTAGTATCAACGCATGGATTGTTCCGGTGATAATCGCAGCAATCCAGATTATCATGACTGGTGCGAACTCATTAATTCTCACTTCGTTAGAAACGATTCTTGCCCAACCAAAGTAGTGTAGGATGAACAAACCCAGCACGGGAAGGAGTGCAAAAAAAACGGTGTCAAGAATAAGACGCTTAGTAGACGTATAGTAATGCTTTGCTTGACCAGTGTAATCGTACTTGGCAATGAGCCATCTGCGTATACCCATCATCATTTCAGCTGGTTCTGCCTCCCTTGGGCATGAGTCAGTACAATCACCACAGTAATAGCAAAGCCAAGGTTCAACACTACTAAGAAGCTCCTCTTCCAAACCCAATTGAACACACCGAATCGTTCTTCGGGGGAAGTTGTGCTCTGCACCGGATTGTCCGCAGACTGCAACACACAGCCCACAATTGTAGCAGATTTCAGGGGACACAACTCCAAACTGCTTCAATTCATTGATTAACTGAGGGTTAACCTTTAATGCCTCTTTGCTGGGAGGGGCAACTTTTGGTTCTAAAACGCTTGTTTGCATCATGTCATTTCCCTCCTATTTTTTCCCACATTGGGACTTTTTCGATTAGGGTTTTCTCATGGTCATACAATTCGATCATTAGTGGTAATTGCCCGGGCAAAGAATGTGTAGCACATGCGAAGCAAGGGTCATATGCCCTAAATGCCATTTCAACCATATTGAGCAGCCCATCGGTCACGTGACCGTCCCGAATAAGTCCTTTAGCAGCCTTTGCAATTCCAAGATTAATCGGGGCAGCATTCTGTTGGGTCGCAACAATAAGATTAGCTTTCTGGATTACAGCGTTTTCGTCTGTTTGGTAGTGGTGGATAAGCACTCCCCTTGGGGCTTCTACACACCCTATTCCTTCACGAGGAGTCTTGGAAGGAATCTCGCGCACATTAGAATCTATAAATTCGGGATCAGAAGCTAGTTCTAACATTCGCTCGGCTGCAAAAATCAATTCAACCAGTCTTGCCCAGTGCCAAGCAAGTACGTAATGTACAGGCTTTTCACCCAATAAGTCGAACAGGCGTTCAAATTCTTTTTGAGCAAGTGGAGTCGACATGCTGTCAGACACATTGAGGCGTGCTAAGGGATTGACGCGATACAACCCGCTATCAGGACCATCAACAAACCCTTTCCAGCCAATTGGCTTCAAATAGGTCTGACGAACATAGGTCCATGGTTCAACATGCTCAGCGATATAGTCTAAGTATTTGGAGGGATGGAATTTGGCAAATTCTTTTCCATGAGGATCGACAACGCGAAGTGTTCCGTCGTAGAAGTCAACTTGGTTCTTTTCATTAACGAGGCCCATATAGTAAGTTTCATAGTAAAAAGGTTCACTTTTTATCAGCTGTACATATTCATCGTTTCCGAGAACAATCTTGTTGAACAGTTCCATTACCCATTGGCTAAATTCGATGGCCTGCTTTGAAATCTTAATCGCTTTTTCCTGAGTATCTTTATCAACGGCCTTTGAAATGCCGCCCGGAAGTCCGAATACGGGATGAATCACTTTTCCAGTAATCTTAGTTAAAAGATTACGAATTGCTTTTCTCATAAGTATTACACGCTTTCCAGCATCAATTCCCGCTTTTTGAATAACCCCTAGAATATTCCTTTCTGCTTTGGGTGCTTGAGGACCAACAATAAAATCGGGCCCCCCGAGGAAAAAGAAATGCAAAGTATGATCCTCCACCATGAACGCGTTATATACAAAATCTCTAACTTTTGTAGCAGCAGGGGGAGGAATGACCTTGAAAAGGTCATCTAGTGCCTTAGTTGAAGCCATGTGATGAGCAGTTGGACACACTCCACAGATTCTTTGAGTAATCCGAGGCATTTCCTCAGCATGGAGCCCTTCACAAAATTTTTCGAAACCACGAAGTTCTGGAACCTGGAAATATGCCCTATTGACATCTCCATTTTCATCTAATAATATTGTAATCTTCCCGTGCCCCTCTAATCGAGTGATAGGGTCGATAATGATTTTTTTCTTATTCATGGTTTATTGACCTCCATTTTCTTTCTCTTCAGATAACTAGACGGCAAACTAAACATGTAGACAAGTCCCGTATAGTTCGGAATGGACTCTATGAGTTTCACAAATTCTTCGTCATTCTCGACGTCAATTATAGAGGCAAGCGCAGAGGCAAATTTCGCTCCCACATCTTGGACCCCGTCTGTTGTCCCATAACATCCCCTACAAGGCATATTGACTTGCATGCAGAGAGCACCACAACCAACTCTCGTTACTGGTCCAAGACAAATAATTCCTTGTTCAAGCAGACATCTAGATGGTTCAGGGATAATCTCAAAAGGTCGATGAAATGAGGTTAGCTTGAATTTCTCTTCTTTTCGTTCCAAGGGGCATTCTTCACACATATTTCGATTTGGTGACAAGACGGAACCTTTTGGTGGAATCTTTCCAGAGAGAAGTAAGTTAATTGCTTCTAACAACAGATTAGGATTAGGGGCACATCCAGGGATATAGTAGTCTACATCAATGACGTCGCCAAGCTTTCGCACAGTGTTGTAAAATGTTGGCAGAGTTAGAGTAATCCCGTCTATTTCGAATTTTTCTTGGGGAAAAATGGGCACATCATCGTGAATTGTGGGTGCATCCTTGTACACCTGTTGAAAAATGGCTTCCCGATTCCAGAAGTTAGCCAGACCAGGAATTCCTCCCAAATGAGAACAAGATCCGTATGCGACAATCAACTGTGATTTCTGTCGCAACAGTTTTGCTATATGGACGTCTTCGGAAGTTCTTATTGCCCCGTTGATAAAGCATACAGTAATTTCTCCATCTTTGAGAGATTCAACGTCTTCTAATTTAAAGTCTAAAGCCACGGGCCAGAAAACAATATCTACTGCGGCAACCACATCTAAGATGTTCTCTGCAAGGTCAACTACTGATTCCTCACAACCTCCACAAGTGCTACACCAATAAAAAGCAACCTTAGGTTTTTCTCCCATTTTCTTATTCCTCCACAATTTTCAACGGGCCAAGTTTTTGTAATGTATGAACCATTTCACTAATTACTCGCTTCGCTTTGAGCCCTTCTGAAGCGGAGATCCCTTCGATTCGCACCCTTTCCATTTCAATACCAAGATCGTGAAGCATCTTCTGTAGCAAAAGAAACCTCTTCATTGCCTTGTAGTTACCATCTATGTAATGACAATCGCCGTAATTACACATGCCGATGAGAACACCATCAATACCTTCAGTTAGTGCCTTAATTACAAAAGAGGGATCGATTCGACCTGAACACATCGTTCTAATGACAGTTACGTTAGCGGGGTAGGTGAGCCGACTTGTCCCCGCCAAATCTAAGCCGGCATATGCACACCAATTACAAGCAAACATCAAGATTTTTGGTTCATAACTAGTTTGTTCTACTTCTTTCGCGGACATTCTTACACCACCAATTGCTCAATCATTTCGTGAATCTGTTTGTCCGTGAAACTCTTTTGTTGCATTGCAGCAGAAGGACAAGCACTTACACATTGACCACATCCCATGCACAATCGAGGATCAACTCTTGCTACCCTTCTACCATCTTCCAAAGCGACGCGTTGAACTGCGTCATAGGGACACGTTGAGACACAAATTCCACAGGCTCCACAAACATCTTCATGGACATAGGAAACAAGAGGTTCGAGTTCCACTCTCCCATGAATAATTGGAATAACGGCCTTTGCGGTGGCAGCACTTGCTGAGATCAATGATTCTATAATGTCCTTAGGAGCCTGGATTGATCCAGCAATGTATATTCCAGGGGAGGGAAGTTCGACGGGTCGAAGCTTAGGATGAGCTTCAGCAACCCAGCCTTCAGAGGAGCATGGAAACTTCAAAAGACTCCGTAGTTTGAGGATATCAGCCGGAGGAACCATGCCATTTGCGAGAACAACGAGATCGGCAGGAATCTGAATCCGTTTGCCTAGAAGTTTATCCAAGACCTCCACACTTGGTTTCCCATTGATTTTCACATCGGGTGGTGTCGAGAGATCGTATTTTAGAAAAATAATTCCATTCTTACTAGCTTGCTCGTAAAGATGCTCTTCTTTTCTAGCATAGGTCCGTATGTCACGATAAAGGAAGTAGATGTTTGATGAAGGAAAGAGTTCTCGGAGTTTTAGCATATTCTTAATCGATGAAGAGCAACACATTCTGGAGCAGTACGTCCTAGCACCCTCATCTCTTGGGTTTTCCATCGAACCCACACAACTTATGAAGACTATGTTTTCGACAGAATCAAATAGATTGAGATCCTCAAAAGAGGGGCCATTTTCACTTAGTATTCGTTCTAGTTGAGAGAGAGTAATCACTCTGCCATCTTTGCCGTATCCGTATTCCCCCAGAGAGGGTGTATAGGGCTCATATCCGGTTGCAACGATTATTGTTCCAAATTTTTCAGACAAGGTCTTTGGCTTTTCTTCTAGATCAATGGAGTTATTCCCACACGCTTCGAGGCAGAGACCACATTTCGTGCAAGAAGACATGTCGATTAAATATAAAGGGGGATAGGCTTGTTCAAAGGGCTTATAAAAGGCTTTTCGGCGAGTTAAACCAAAATCATATTCGTTGGGAACTTCAACAGGACAAGCTTCTTCTCCTTTTTCAGGGGTCAAACATGTTTCTTTAACGTATCGCGGCGTAATAGTGAGAGTTACGTGATAATCCCCAAATGCTCCAGAAACATTTTCAACTGTCGTATTGGTTAGAACATGAATTTTCTCATGAGTAACCACTTGGGTTACTAATTCTTTCACGATCTGCCATCCTTTCTTTTCAGAATACACTAAATCCCCAATTAGCGCTGCTTTCCCGCCTAGAACGGGTAATTTTTCCACCAAGGTAACTGATAGACCTCGATTGGCAGCATCTAAGCTAGCTTGAAGACCGGCAACTCCTCCTCCAATCACTAATACTTTCTTCGTCACATCTGCTCTTGATTTTTCGATAGGCTCGAGTAGTTTTGCCTTCGCAACAGCCATACGAACTAGAGTTTTCGCTTTTTCGGTCGCTCCTTCGGGATCATCGGGATGAACCCACGAACTATGCTCACGAATATTTGCCATTTCAAAAAGAAATGGGTTTAAGCCTGCTTGCTCAACAGTATTTCGAAAAGTACTTTCGTGCATTCTTGGAGAACATGCTGCAACAACGATTCTGTTAAGCTTCTCTCTCTTGATATCATCAACGATAGTATTTTGTCCAACGCTAGAACAAGTGAACAGAATATCTTTCGCCACCACAACGTTCGGCAATGTCTTTGCATGTTCTACTACTTGCTTTACATCAATGACTCCAGCAATATTGATACCACAATGGCAGACATATACACCGATCCGTATTTCCTCACTCATTTTATTCGCCTCCCGTTATCAAAATAGATGCCTCCATTGCAGCGGCGCTTGCTTGAACAACGCAATCAGGGATATCCTTAGGGCCTTCTGCGGTCCCTGCAACAAAAATTCCTTCCACACTCGTGTACACGGGAGCTAGATATCGATCCATAACTGCGATAAAACCATCATCATCCAGTTCCAAGAAGGAGGGAGGTTTACGTAGAGGATTCTCAGCTCCAACAGCAAGCACTACTAAGTCAAAGCTCTCCTCTTGCACGTACCCTGTCTCTATGTTTTCATATCGAAGTAGAAGATTGCCCTCCTGAGAGTTTTCCTTTATAGAACCAACTCTTCCTTTGACAAAACGTACATTGAACTCGCTCTTTGCTCGTTCGTAGAATTCTTGAAAGCCTTTACCAAAAGCTCGAATGTCCATGTAGAAAATTGTACATTCTATACGGGGGTCGTGCTCCTTCAATAGAACAGCTTGCTTAATTGAAGCCATACAACAAAACCGGGAGCACCAGTAATTCGCTCGCTGGCTTCTAGAGCCAACACAAAGAATAAAAGCAACTTTCCTCGGTTTCTCACCATTAGATGGTCGAATCACACAGCCCTCCGTTGGTCCTGTTGAGGATACGAGCCGTTCTAACTCCAAGGAGGTAATCACATCCGGAAAGGTGTTGTATTCATAGTCATTGTTCTTGCTTGGATCGTATAAGCTGAAGCCAGTAGCGTAAATAATGGCCCCAACTTCAACTTCGGTGAGTTCGGGTTCCTGATCAAAAGAGATGGAGTGAGTTGGACAGTGTTTTTCACATGCGCGACACTTGCCTCTTAGAAAATAGATACAAGCAGTCGGATCGATTACAGGAACCAAAGGAACAGCTTGTGGGAACAAAAAATAAATGGCCTTACGCTCATCCATACCGAGGTTAAATTCGTTTGGAGCTCTCTTAGGACATTTAGTAACGCATATTCCACATCCATTACAAGTTTCAGTATTGACGTATCTTGGTTTCTTGAGAATCTTGACCACAAAATGTCCGTGCTCTCGGGCTATTTCTTGAACTTCAGAATATGTCAGAAGCTCAATTTTCTCATGTCTTGCAACGTCCACCATCCTCGGCGTTAAAATGCAAGAAGCGCAGTCAAGAGTTGGAAAGGTTTTATCAAGCTGCGCCATACGTCCCCCAATGCTTGGAAGTGTTTCAACCAAGTAGACTTTTATTTTTTGATCTGCTAAATCCAACGCGGCTTGCATTCCGGCAATTCCGCCCCCAATAATGAGAACCGATTTCCCATTTGGATTTGATGTGACCATACTCTCACAATCCAACATAACCTCTCTAAGTCTTAGTAAAATAGTTTGTAAAACAGATTTTTATATAATTGGTGAATCAAACGTAAATTAGGAAAAATATACACCCTATATTGTGCAAATAAACGAATATAGCGATAGGGGACAGACAAATGCACAAATAAGAAAAAGGATCAAGGGGAGGCAAAACCATTAACAGAACAATCTAAGAGATAGGAACGATCGTGTAGTCCAGATAGGGATTAAAGCCTTCGTCAAAAGTGTAATGCAAAGTCATGAAGTCTTTCTTGAATTCCAAAACGTCTTTTCTAATCTCTTTAGGATCTTGTTTGTCAAGTAGAGCTTTTTTGATGAATTCCGCGATCTGTTCCATTTCTTCTTCCTTCATTCCTAAGCGAGTCAACTCGCTTGTGCCCAATCGTATCCCACCGGGATTCATGTATGAGCGTTTTTCCCGAATATCCCACGGAAGGAGGTTACGGTTAACTATAATATTGCATTTTTCCAGGAGTTTCTCGATATCACCACCGAGTCCGATTGAATTCTGCAGATTGGAGACGTCTACCAAAATAATATGCGACTCTGTAAAGCCCTTATCAGCAGCTACAACATTAAAGTCAAAATCATATAGGGCTTGGGCGAGGGCTTTGCTGTTTTTCACAACCTGAGTAGCATATTCTCTTCCAAATGCTTCGAATTCTGAAGCTGCAATAGATAAAGCGGCGACATTATGTAAGTGGTGGTTAGACGTCATTCCGGGGAATGCGGCTCTTTTTATGTCATCCGCATATTCTTCTGTGCGCAAGACAACTGCACCATGTTGTGGTCCGAAGAATGTTTTGTGGGTGGAAAAACTCATGGAGTCTGCACCTTCTCGTAAGGGATCTTGGAAATTACCTCCAGCGATTAACCCAGATACGTGAGCAGCGTCAAAATTAACTTTTGCTCCAACATCGTGTGCAATGGGCGCGAGATCTTTCACGGGATGTGGAAATAGGAAAACGGATGCACCAAACTGAACAAGTTGAGGTTTAGTTTCTTTTATTCGTTTTTCAGCTTCTGCAACATCAATATTCATTTCCTTGTGATCAAAGGGCAAGTACTCCACTTCGAGACCATGAACTGCGCCGGCAGTCCCTCCAATAATATTTCCTGATTTAGCCCGTAACGGGCCCATTGAAATATGTCCACCACTGGCAATGGAGATCGCCATCATGGTGTCGCCGGGTTTTGTAAACGCAGTGTAGACCGTAAGATTTGCAACTACTCCGGATATTGGCCTTACATCAGCAAAAGCGGCGTTGAATAATTTCTTTAGTTGTTCAATGGTTTTAAGCTCAATTTCATCAATTGCTTGGCACCCTGCATACACGCGTTCACCAGGCCAACCTTCAGCGTACCGCATGCCCAAGTCAGAAACGAGCGCTTCTCTTGCAGATTTTGATAAGAGATTTTCACTTGCAATCAGAGGAATTGATTCCCGAAAAATCCGATTATGTTTGGAAACCAATCCCATTATTTCATTTAATGCTTCATGGGAACTCATTTGTTTTTACTCCACATGATAATGATAAAAAATCTTCTACCCCGAATCATTGAAGAAAAAAATCTTTCGAAAAAAGGTTCCCCACTCTTAATAGAATCCTTCAAGACAAGGAAACATCCAAGACATGCCTGCGTAAGATGAAAAAAAAGAGAAATGATGAAAAAAGTTTTTCTTAAAGGATTTGAGCCCTTTGGGGGAAACACCATCATCAAAGCGCAAATGATTGGAAATGATCCGTTCACAACCTATTTTTGAACTAGCCTACGGGATTCTAAAGAGAGATTTCAAAGGAAAACCTCAAGAATATCGTCTTTTGCACGGACTTTTGACTGCAATCAATCGTATTTTGAGAGTGCACATTACTTGAATTTGCCGAGAAGATTCCATAGGATACCTTTTGTTTTTGTTCATTTGCCATGCTACAGAGTCACGCGCTCTCAGGTTAGGCCATCTATGTCTTTAGATTTGATCCTTAAGCGAGTACGCCTTTTTATTTTAGAAATGGCGAGATTACCTTAAACTTTTTAACTTGTTTTTACTCAAAAATAGTAATGAGTGAAAGACAAATACCTTTCGTCGACCCGGTGGTCGAAGCTGAGGAGCTACAAGAGGTACAAAACGTTATCAAATCAAAGTGGTTGGTAGAAGGAAAGGTTGCCAGAACGTTAGAAAAGGAATTCCAAGAATTCACAGGAACAAAGTTCGCAATGACCACAGCCAATGGGACAGTAGCACTCCACTTAGCAATGGAGGCAGTGGGAATAAATCCAGGCGATGAAGTGATAACGACTCCCTTTACGTTCATTGCTTCTGCAAATTCAATTTCTTTCGTCGGAGGAGTGCCTATTTTTGTGGACATTGATCCACAAACATGGAATATTGATCCAGAGAAGATAAAGAAAGCAATTACACCAAAGACTAAAGCAATTCTCCCGGTTCACATATTTGGACTACCTGCCAACATGCCTGAAATCTTGGAGATTGCTGAAGAGCATGGGTTAATAGTAATTGAGGATGCGGCACAAGCCCACGGTGCCCGTATCAACGGCAAGCATGTTGGGGGATTTGGCGATGTTGGATGTTTTTCGTTCTATGCTACGAAAAACATGATAGCAGGAGAGGGAGGAATGGTGGTTACCAATAACGATGAGTTGAGGGATAAGCTTGATAGCCTGAAAAATCATGGAAGACCAAAGCAAGGAGGATATTCGCACCTTCGAATCGGATTTAACTATCGAACAACGGATCTGTGTGCTGCAGTAGCGTTAGCCCAGTTAAGGAAACTTCCTAGTCTTCTCGAAAGAAGAGAAAAAAATGCAGAAATGCTAAGAGCTACAATCGATGAATTAGAGTTTCTGACCTACCAACAAGTGCCTAGAGGATTTCAACATGCGAATTACGTATTCGCTGTGAAGACGAGGACCAAGCAGGAGATCGATGCATTAATTGAGTTTTTGAGAGAAAAAAATGTGCTCTCAAGAAGGATTTATTCTGTTCTGGCCTATCAGCAACCGGCATATCGGGATATTTCCAAGTGGCGATGGGCGAAATGCGTTGATTATCCGGATTATACCAATATTAGCCTCCCGATTGCGGAGGAAGTAGCAGTTACTCATGCCGAAGTTCCAATAGTTCCAACACTGACTAGGGAGGAGATAGAAAGAGTTGGAGAGGCACTTCAAGAATGGGAGAAAGCGAAAGCCAGGTAGTGTACCGGATGGGGAACTCATAATCTTCATAGATATGGCCATAAAGATTCTTATTTTGTGTAACGTCTCCCAGCATAGGCTTTAATAATTTCAACTTGAAACTTGTTGTGCAATTATGACTCGTAATATCATCCACGAGGTTTTTGGTACTGATCTCACACCTCTACAGGCCAAAGTCTTGTCAACTATTTTAAAGGAAAAGGTCATCAGCATTGGAGGTCTGACAAGTCTTGGTTTCTCAGAGAAAACGATCCGCTATCTCTTCAGAAAATGGAAGCAGACGGGGTTGCTGGTCTTCATGAGCGCGGGTTTATACAGGATCAACAATAATGTTGCTAAGAAAATAACCCCTGAAGTTCTGGAAGAACTAGATAAGTTAGCGGCGGGAACAGAAGCGTAACCCTACTCAGAAATTTATTTGGTTTCAGCGATGGTCATGTTTTCTGGATGAAAAGTGCTCTTCCAAAGATCTATTGTATGCGTCTTGATGAAACAATATGTATGGAAAAGCCAAACGAATTAGCGAAAAGAGTAGAAATGCTAGAAAAAGAAGTTACAGAACTGCGCAGAATGCTTTATGAACACTTGAGATTTCATGGAATTACGCCCCCGTTTCATCCAAGCCCAGACCCGGGCATCGGACCAACGCACATATCGAGAGATAAAAATGATGATCGTGACGTAGGTAAACCTTGGAGCGTGTAAAATTGGGCAAGAAAAATCCTTGGAAAATTGTCTGGGATGTTGTAGACAAAAGCGACGTTGTGCTAGAAGTAGTGGATGCTAGGTTTCCTTCGCGGTGTAGAAGCTTTTACTTAGAGAATAAAATCCAAGAGCAATCAAACAAAGAGTTGATGCTAGTTCTCAACAAAAGCGACCTTATCCCCCGATCAGTAGGAAAAAGATGGCTTAGGTTCCTAAAAAGAGAAGGATTTCACGCTGTGTTGGTCTCAGCAAGAGAAAGGTTAGGAACTAGTATTTTGCGAAAACAAATTCAGCGCTTTGCTCCTAGAAAAAACAAACACGAAGATATTGTTCTCGGGGTTGTTGGGTTGCCAAACACTGGAAAATCATCTCTAATTAACATCCTAAAGGGGCGTTCTTCTGCTCCGACAGCTCCAATTCCAGGATTCACGAAAGCAATGCAATTGCTTCGAATAGGTGCGAGAATGATGGTATATGATACTCCGGGTGTGATTCCTTCAGCAATCCCTTTTTCGGATCAGCTACTATTAGGGATTATTCGCCCAGAACGGCTGAGTGACCCGATAAAGGCTTGTGGAATATTAATCAAAACACTAGAAGAGATGAATCCGGGAATAATGTTGGAAGCATACGGGATTCCATTTGACAATGTAGATTCGTTTCTTGCGCAACTTGCAATTAAAAGAAATCGTGTCTTAAAAGGCGGAGACCCGAACGTGGATTTGATCGCGAGGCAGGTGATCATGGATCATGTCAAAGGAAACATTAGGGTTTATGAACAACCCCCGGGTGAGAAAAGAGAGAACAAGGCAGATGAAGAGCTGTTAAAGGATCATGACGCATCCGAAGTTGAGATGTTGTAATTTTTTGATAAAAGACTGGTAAGTTTTGCTAAGTCGGATTCAAGGGCTTGTTTTACAACATGCAGTTCCATTGGAAAATGAAGACGTTTTCTCGAAAAACATGTGGGACACTTAACATGATATGTGTCAAGCACAGTTTTTTGACCATTTACGCTATACTGATGACCAAGAAGCCTCATTCGGGACCCACAATCACAGGTATAGTGAGAAGCCAGTTTTTCATTATCTGAAGGATGAATTCTGCCACTGCGTATTGTGATTTCTTCATAGTTATTGAAATGCGATATCATCAAGACGATTAACCAATAGCAAGCTTAAACTGGATATATTATCTAAAGAATATAAGCAATATACTCAGAGAAAACCCGAATGGGATAATGGGGCGGCCTTACTCCACATTTTTGTTTGCCGAAAGAATTTCAGATTGGATACTTGTGTTTCTTGTTTTCTTTCCATGGGTTTCCAAGATTAAGAAACTAGCTCCACCGGCGATTGCTAAGTAGAAGATAATTAAGATGTGGGTGACGAAAGGTATGCGTGTCGCCATTTGCCCGTCAACATTAAACCCGGTTAAAACAAGGCGGACAACACCTTCAAAGGCACCAATATTTCCAGGAAGTACGGGAAGCACAAATGTGGCGAAACCAAACAAAGAAGCCAAGATCACGCCGGCAACAGGAGCGTCAATGCCGAAGCGAAGTGCAACTAAGTAGATGGTAATAGCTTCTGTCATCCATGCGATGGCAGTCAGAAAAGTAGTATAAGCAATTGTTTTAGGTTCTGCGACACCAAGTCTCATTGCTTCACTAAAAGTCTTATAGAATCGTTCATGCAATTCTCCCACTTTAGGAATCTTATTGAACAGCCGGTCAAAAGTTGGCCCATAGGCTAAGTAAAGTATAAGAATCGCAATACCAAGCAGACTCGCAACGCCCAGTCCCAAAAGAGCAATCTTAATTGATTTATCAATTGGTGCAAAAATGCTGACCACCCATGCTGTTACTCCAAGAAGGCCAGCTAAGACGACTACATCAAGAATTTTTTCTAAAATAATGGTTGCAGTGTTATGTCCGATGCTAACCTTATGATCCTTTTTGAGGTAATAGAGACGAGAGACTTCACCTAGTCGGGCTAGAAGAAATGAATTCTGAGCCCAAGCAACATATGCGACTTTGAGCAAATACCAAAAGGAGACTGTTTCACCTGCTTTCTCCAGAAAGACCTTCCACCTCAATGCACGGATAAACATGACAACGGAGTAGGCAAAAAATACCCAAAGGACACCTAGCCAACCAATATCTTTCATGGCTTGAATGGCAGCTTGAAGGGAGTCAATCCCGCTCCAATAGGCAACAAGCAGAAGAATCCCCATGGTAATGGTCCAAATAAGTGTTGCTTTAGCACGAGACGGTTTGCGGGTCATTTAAAATCCTCTATATGTTATTGTTGGCTCGAATAAGGCATACTTTACGGTTTCGATAATCTACGGATTTTTCACTCAAGGTTTCACCTTCTTAATTTGGAGCTTGCTGACAGTAATTCTAACAATTGTTTACGGCATGTTGGAGGAGCGCTCCATAAGGGGGTAGTGAACAAGGTCAAAGTACGGTTAATCTGATCATTCTTACCCGATTAAGACCGGTGATGACCCTTACAAATGAAGAATGTCTGAATGAGGTCTGGCAATCAACGTCGATGAATAGGTTGTTCAGAGCCTCCATTTTCTCAGGAGTTGCAATGAGACGGAAGTTATCAGGACATAATTTTTCAAGGATGCTACAACAGATTTGCTGATTTCCTCTTCCAAGCAAGAATCCTTGTCCTCCAATGGGGGTTAATAAGACATACAGATCTGTAGGATTCACATTTTTTAGTTCTTTGATAAGTCTCTCACAGTTGGCATCCTTAGCGATTAGTTTTCCTTTCCTGAGTAAGTCTACTCCTAGGGGAGTTAATTCATATCCAAGTTTTTTCATTACACGGTAAGTGGTTGAGCCGGGCCCAATAATCCAATACCCTTCCTCGATTTCATCCGAGATGGTTTCAGCAATGCCCTCATAAGTGAGATCAGCCAACTCGGGGTCGGGTAATGAATACATTGTCTTCTCACCTTGAAGAAAGGGAGATACTAAAGTCAAGATTTCTCCCACTAGAATAGGATTTACAATACCACGCTTGTAATCAGATTCCAATAGATCGGTTACGTCAACATAGTCAGAAATGAGAGAGCCTTGCAACCATCGATCAAGAAGAGAGCCAAGTTCCTTAGGGGCTCTAACAAAACAACCACTGGTAATTTTAACCCCAGCAGGGATTCCCACAGCTGGAATTGTGGTTGACTTGAGTTCTCTTGAGACAATCTTCGCAGTTCCATCCCCTCCGACAAAGATAACTAATGAGGGAGTAAGCGCTTTGGCACGTTGGAGAAAATTAGTTGTATCCTGAGGCGTAGTGGGGAATTGAGGATTGTAAACGACCCGCAATCGTGATGAGACACGCTTTAGAATGTCTTCTCCCATTGTTCCGGCGGCTGTAATCCATTCGATTTCTTCAAGGAGACGGGAAGAAAGTGAGTGAACAGCGTCAATGGCCCTCTCTATCGCTCTTCTCGATCCCTTGTAGTTAGATTGCTTCCAAGCCCTTTCGAAGTCGTCTGTTCCTTTCCAGCCAAGTTCACCCCCAAAGCCGGCAATTGGGTTTACAAAGAAGGCCACTGTTTTCATCCTATATGAGAACTAGGAGGAAGAGGGAAAAAGATTATGAAAAGCCAATAGTTGATGGGGAAAGAAAGCAACATCTTACGTATTTTGTTGTCTGGTAACTCCATATTTGGAACTATTATATAGAGGGAATTCAGCAACTTTTGCCCTAACTTGTCTCTTTCGTATTTGAATCAATAAATCCGTATCCGGTTTTGCATATTCGGGGGATACATAACCCATTCCGATTCCAGAATGAAGTAGTGGAGATTGCGTGCCACTGGTTACCCAGCCTATTTTTGCTCCTTGAGAATTGAGAATATCGTATCCATGCCGAGGGATCCCCTTTTCGAGCATTATGAATCCAATACGAATCTGCGTAGGGTCTTTGGTCTCTAAAGCGTCTTTACCGATATACCATTTCTTTTCGTTATCAGCAAATGGGCTGAAGAATAATCCTGCTTCCTTTGGGGTTATTTGTTCATCAATGTCATTGCCGTATAGACAATATCCTGCCTCCATTCTTAGAGAGTCTCGCGCACCCAGACCACATGGTTTTACGGCAAGATTTTTTCCGTGTTCTAGGAGAGCCTCCCAAATTTCAATTGCCACCTTTTTCAGTTCATTTTTGTCTTCAATTTCGATGGTGATTTCCCCACCAATTTCCCCAGTATATCCAGTACCAGTTAATAGGACATCATAGTCTTTGAAAGATCCGTGTGCAACTCTCCATCGCGCGGGCGCTGTTCCAAAAACACGCTTCATAAGCTCTGGAGCGGCCGGTCCTTGAATAGCAATCATTGCACTTTGAAAGGTAACATCTTGTAGTTTCACGTCAAAGTCAGAAAATACAGATCGAATTGTTTTGAGATGAGTCAATAGCCAATTAACGATTTTTTTCCGATTAGAGGCGTTACAAACAAAGAATATGTGGTCATCGTCAAGAACCGTAACAATAACGTCATCCTTGAATCCGCCATTTTCGTTGAGCACATAGGTGTAGCCGGCTCGATCAAGGGACATGCGTTTAACATTTCGGGGAACGATTAAATCAATGAAGTCTTTTGCATGCTTCCCTCTAACATGGATTCGTCCCATGTGGCTCACATCAAAAATCCCAACGGCATCTCGAACAGCCATGTGTTCTTCAATAATACTAGAAAATCTAACTGGCATCTCCCATCCAGCAAAATCAACAACGTCTCCATTGGAAACATGCCAATCATACAAGGGTGTTCTATTAGGAATCATCGTGAGTAAATTCGAGGAGGATTTAAGAAAACTTTGGGATAGAAAAATCCCAATTGATAAAAAGCCGGAATTCTTAAGTGAAAAAGGAAGACGAGGCAGAGTAGGCTCACATGGGGATTATTCAATGAGTTTACCGATCTCCTCCTTGAGTATGGAACTCACTCGTTTTCCATCAGCCTTTCCTCCAATTTTCCCCATGATTACACCCATCAATGGACCAATAGAGCCCATTCCTCTCTCCTTTACAAACTCTATCCTTTCAGACACAACACCTTGAATAATTGAACGGAGTTCATCATCACTCATTTGAGAGGCTTTGATTTCCTCAATGAGTTTATCAACTGAAACAGATCCGTTCTTAGCGGCAATGGTAGATAATAATTCAGGAATCACATCACGAGGGATCTCGCCTGATTGAACAGCCTTCAGAATAGCTTTCAAGTGTGATTCCTCAATGTAGTCCACTTCAACCCCATCTCGCCGTAAAGTGACAAGGGTTTGGAGAAGGGTTGTCGCAACTAGTTTAGCGTCAATTTTCTCTTCTTCAACTAATTCTTCGTATAATGAGGCTAAGGGATGAAGAATCATTTGGGAGGCCAATTTTTGAGAGAGTTTGTGAACAGAAACGTACCGTTTGAGGCGTTCTTCTGGGGTCTCAAATTGCACTGAGTTGATTCTTGCCAGTAAATCCTTGTCAACAAGGATGGGAGGAGAGTCGGTTTCAGGATACATTCTCGCTCCGCCAGGTAATGGTCTCAAGTAACCAGTAGTACCATCTGCTCTTGGAGCTCGAACTTCACGGGGAAGCTCATCTTTCAACCACAAATAAAGGATCTCCTTTATTCCTTGGATCGAGCGAATGCCTTGTTGAGAACTTCCCACGATTAGTACGAAACCATCGTCTTTGGATTCTACTCCTAATGCATTGCTGACGGCTTCAACTTCTTTCTCGCTAATTCCAAATTTTGGCAACTCGTCACTATGAAGAATGCCTCCAGCTCCTCCAATGACCTTCGCAATTTCACTGAATTCTGTACCAACGCGATAGTCTGGTTGTAATTCGTATTTAAGAAGCCCACCATATTTGGGGATTTTGGCCCCGGTGACCGTTCCTTTTTTCTTCAGTGTATTTGCTATGAGTTTCGCCTTTGTTTTCTTGAATATTTTTTTCAAGTCAACGGGCTCAATAACATCTACATCTGCTTTGCTCCATTTTCGCTCTTTTTTCAAGTAATCAAGTAATTCAAGCATGCGTGATTGCCGTATTGCTTCATTCCGGACAAAAGTTTCAATTTGGTCAAGTTGCTGAACACCCTTGATCTCAATTCGCGTTCCTTTGGCAATAGAGACGTTAAGATCTTGACGAATTGTTCCTAAACCTCGCTTGACATAACCGGTAAGTCGCAATAATACGCCGATCCTTTCTGCAACCTTTCGTGCCATCTCTGGAGTGTCCATGTCTGGAGCAGTAGCGATTTCGATGAGAGGTATTCCTAATCGGTCCAATCGGAACACTCTAGCGTTGCCTTCTCGTCCCATGTTTTTGGCAGAATCTTCTTCAAGAGATGTCTGAAGAATTCCTATTCTTTTGCCATCAACTTCGATGTAGGAATTGGGATTGCCAAACGCTATTTCACATGTCCGCTGGAAACCACTGGTATTACTCCCATCGACAATGGTTTTTCTCAAAACTTGAATTTCTTTGACTAAGGTTAAATTGAAGAGGTGTTTGCTGATTGCTAACGCTTTGAAAAGAGCATCTGAGTTTATGGGGAAAATAGGCTCCTCATCAAGTTCAACTAAGCAAGTGGAGTCGGAATACGCTTCATATTTCAGAATAGTTTTCTTCATCTGCTCAAATCTTGCTGCAATGTCTACCTCTCCCGTTTCTCCTGAAACAGCACGTAGCTGTCTCATGACAAAAACGTCAGGATCATCTTCCCTCACCCAGCTCGGACAAGGGCAAAAGAGTTTACTCCCGTGTTTCAAAGCAAGGGGATCACTGACAGCGGGATAAGGTGAGAAAATCTGTTGATGGAATTCTAACCCAACCATTAATCCTAATGACTTGGCATCAATCGTTCTAGGCGCCTTAGTTTCTAACATTCCTAACACCTCTTCAATAAGCATCAAAGCGGGTCTTTTCAGTAATCTCACCCGCAAGACTCCTAAGCATCATTGCAGGTACTTCCTCTTCAGAATAATTTGCAAGAACCCAGCCAAGCTTAACATAAGCGGTTTCTGGCAGCATATCTTCCAAGTGGACAGCACCAGAAAGCTTCGCGTAGCGCAGAGCCCGATAAACGTATGGATGAACCCTTCCATGAAGTGTCTGACTCGTCATTCCAATGAAGACCCCTGAATCTGTGGCTCGTTCTATTGCTGGTAGCCAGCTTCTTTCCTTTTCATCCTCAGGCGGGAAGCTTGGAACATGTCCTAACCCAGTACCCTCAATTATGATTCCTTGTTTTCCCTTGTCAACAAGCCAGTCTAAGATTTCGGGATCGCTTCCGGGATACGCTTTCACAAGAGCGATACGAGGATCAAAATCGATACTTGGGTCAACAGAACCTTCCTCCTTTCGCCTCTTTCTCGTGACTGGATTCCAAGAAATAATCCCATTCGCATCGATCTCGCCTAAAGGGGGGGTGTTAATTGACTTAAAAGCATCTCTCCGAGAAGTGTGCATTTTTCGTACTTTTGTTCCTCTGTGAATTGCACAAGCATCATCATCAGACCGGGCATGCATGACCACTACAACTTCGGCAAGATCAGCATTGGCTGCAACTCTGCTTGCACTGATCAAATTGAGAGCACCATCAAAAGAGCCTCGATCACTTGAACGCTGACCTCCAGTTAGCACAATGGGCTTGTGTAAATCTCCAAGCATAAAGCTTAGCGCAGCACTTGAAAAATGCATAGCATCGGTCCCATGCATCACAACCACGCCATTTGACTCATCATTCAGTTCGTCAGCGGCATGTTTGGCAAGGACTTGCCACTGCTTATACCAGATATCCTCAGAGCCAAGTTGGTAAAGATTTTCCACTCGACGAAAAGTGATTTCCTCAAAAAGCTCTGGCAAAGCAAAGAATACTTCTTCAGGATCAAGGGCCATAACAACCCCGCCAGTTAAGTAATCAATTCGACTCGCAATTGTTCCACCCGTCGCCAATAGGGAGATTTCGGGCAACCCTTTCTTTTGTTTTGGTAGCCTTCTTGGAAACGATTCCAGCCCAATTTCTCCCTCGATAAGTGACAATTCAAGAGAGTCTTGGAATTCAATGCCGATATTGTAGCCATTGTCCAGCTTTAAGAGAAGAATATTGTCGTGGGTAAATTCTGTTTTTGGGAGCAAATATCCTTCAAGCTCCCAAGATTCTTCCTTGTTTACAACCTTGATTTTCTTGCCGGGGAAGGCCCCCAAAGTAGTCAAGGCCTTGATAATACGTTCCTCGTAATTTCCAAAAGAAATATGCTTTGCTTGTGTCATTTGGACTCTGAAAAAAGATGAAAGGGGGAAAAGAAAAAAATTCCGAAACTAGATAGGAAAATTATTTCACACGTCGCAAAATACTTCGGCCAAGAACCTGCCAATATTCAACCTCAGCATTGGGTTCTAATTTTGAGCGAAGCTCTTCGTCCTTGGGTAAGGGTAATTCCAGTGTTTCATAGGATTCGAGATCCATGATTTGAACTGAATCTCCGGTAACTGAAAGAACTTGACCATTCTTCTTCAAAATAATCGGAGAATCGAGCCGATCATCAGCAGGTTTAACAATGCTTTTTTTGGATCCTGTGAACACATTTTCGACGGTAATTCGGCATTTGGCATGTCCATGTTTTCCAGCTTTGCTGTGCTCATTGTCCTTGACGACGTATACTTCTCCATCTACAACAACATATGTTCCCGGTTTTGCTTGACCGGCCTTTATGGGCTTTACATCTAGTTCGCTCATAAATCCAACCAACCTTAGCTAGTGAAGCATCCATTTATGCTTATCGGAATAATGCGATATAAATCACAACACACTCTAATCACCATTCACATAGAACATTCTTCAAGAACTACTGTTCAAGATAATGCCCGCATATAAGCAAAGATGAATTGTCCTAGTGCAGATTCGCTTTTGATCCCATAGTCGTTGCCACTAGAAAAAGAAGGAAACGAATTAACTTTAGAGCAGAGATAAGATTGGATGCGAAAGGCCGTGGTAACTATCTGAAATCTCATCGGGCATAGGTTGGATTTTCCATTAGGTCGTAAAGCGAAAATTAGATAAAGCGATTAGAATGGATAAAGGGTGAGAACACCTCATCATAAGCGGGGGTTGCCAAGCCAGGTCAAAGGCGCTGGAATGAGGTTCCAGTCCCGTAGGGGTTCGCGAGTTCGAATCTCGCCCCCCGCACCATTTTTCATGAAATTTGGTTAAATGAATAAGGCGATTTTAGCAATTTTTTAATAATTAAAGCCGAAAATACACGTCTGCGGCACTTACTTACAAACCATAATGCTTAAGAAATTGGAAAGTGCCCCTTGAAACGCTAGTTTAAGGAGTGACCTTATATGAGCAAGCGAGACAAACCCCACCTTAATTTGGTAATCATTGGTCACGTCGATCATGGTAAGTCGACAATGACTGGACACTTGCTGTACTTAGCAGGTGCAATCGACCCGAGAACACTTGAGAAGTATGAGAAAGAGGCCGAGAAAATTGGTCGTGGAACATTTAAGTTCGCTTGGGTTCTTGACAAACTCAAGGAGGAACGAGAGAGAGGAGTAACAATTGATATTGCGTTTTATAAATTTGAGACGCAGAAATATTACTTCACGATCATTGATGCTCCCGGCCACCGAGACTTCGTCAAGAACATGATCACAGGAACCAGCCAAGCAGATGCTGCAATTCTTGTAGTAAGTGCTCAGAAAGGAGACTTCGAGGCTGGGATTAGTGAAATGGGTCAAACAAGAGAGCATGCATTGCTTGCCTACACCCTTGGAGTAACACAACTCTGTGTCGCCATCAACAAAATGGACACTGTGGACTACTCTAAAGAGAGATATGAAGAAGTTAGAGATGAACTCAAGCGCTATCTCAAGGGCATTGGGTACAATGTCGATAAAGTTGCCTTCGTCCCAGTCAGTGGCTGGATGGGAGACAACCTTCTCAAGAGAAGCGACAAAATGACTTGGTACAAAGGCCCAACCATTTTCGAAGCCCTCGACCAGTTTGAAGTTCCACCCAAGCCCGTAGACAAGCCCCTTAGAATCCCCATTCAGGACGTTTACACCATCACGGGTATTGGAACCGTTCCTTCAGGTCGTGTTGAAACGGGTGTTCTCAAGACTGGAGACAAAGTTATCTTCAATCCGCCTCGTGTGCAGGGAACTGTAAACAGTATTGAAATGCACCATGAGAGAATAGAACAAGCAGAACCTGGAGACAACATTGGTTTCAACGTGAAAGGTGTATCCAAGAAAGATGTCCGCAAAGGAGATGTCTGTGGTCATACTGACAATCCACCAACCATCGCAGAAGAGTTCAAAGCCCAGATTATCGTTCTTAGACATCCCACTGCAATTGCCAAGGGTTACACGCCTGTTCTGCACGTTGGTACTGCTCAAATTGCTTGCACCTTCATGGAAATCCATGAAAAGACCAGCCCCAAGACAGGCCGACAAGAGAACCCGGACTTCATTAAGAATGGAGACCGAGCTGTTGCAACCTTGGTTCCCGTAAAACCCATGGTAATCGAGCCCTTCAAGGAAATCCCACACTTAGGCCGATTTGCAGTTCGTGACATGGGTCAGACTGTCGCTGTCGGTGTCTGTTTGGAAGTAACCAAGAAGAAGAATTAAAGCGGGTAACGCAAACGAATTTCTTGCCGGATTAGACCGGCATCTCTTTTTTCCACTTTTGTTGGGGGGAAAGCCGTTTTTTTTCAAGAATGATTTCCTAAGTGCAATTCAAAATTAGAAGAGGCTCTTTTTTATGTCAACACAGTGTGCTTTTTATTGTACCTACAATCTTTTCTTACATTGTAATCATAAGTATCGTTTACTGAACCATGATTTGTGGGTGTAATGGTAAACATGAAGGCAGAAAATTATCCCCCAATTGAGACAATTATCAAAGAGATCCAAGAACGATATAATATCGTTGGACGCGAGGCAGAATTGCGAATGTGCATCGCAGCAAAACTGGCAGGTAAACACATCCTACTCGAAGGAGATGTGGGTGTTGGTAAAACCACGCTAGCTCATGCAATCGCTCAATATTTCAGCCAGAATTTGGAAAGAGTTGATGGAGACGAACGTTATTCAAGTGCTCGACTTGTTGGGCATTTTGACCCCCCAATGGTAATCGAGAAGGGCTATACTTGGGAGTCCTTTGTCCCAGGGCCACTGACTGTGGCCATGATGAATGGCTCAATTCTCTTCCTCAATGAGATCAACCGTATGCCCGAAGGCACCCAAAACGTTCTTCTTGTTGCAATGGACGAGGGAATGGTGTCCATTCCCAAACTTGGAGTTGTGAAAGCAAAGGAGGGCTTCTACATCATTGCAGCAATGAATCCCCAAGAATTCGTTGCCACAACACCGTTGAGTGAAGCCCTTAGGGACCGTTTTGCATGGGTACGGCTAGAATACCAGACTGAGGAAGAAGAAAGAAGTATAGTGGCAGTAAAAACGGGAGTAACGGACGAAGATGTTATTTCTTTGGTTGTTAGAGTAACAAGAATGACCAGAGACTGGCCCGAATTACGAAGAGGATCCTCAATTAGAGGAGCGCTAGACTATGCGTCCATTATGCAATTCATGGATAAGAATAATCCGGAAGCATGGATTTCTGCAGGAACCATGGCACTAGCCACTAAAGTAGAATTGGAAGATGGTGTGGAAAAGCGTGTAGAAGAGGTAATCAAGGAAATCATTATCCAAGCCATGGAGGATGAGGGTTTTCCCTAGGGGAGGGTGACTTTGGATCACTCGATGAACCTAGACCACGCATAAGTTCCAGGGGTCGAATGGATAAGGAGACCCAATTAAAGGCTGAAATAATCAGAGGACGGCGAAACTCAAAGATCTACACAGACCTCTCAAAAGGAATGAACTATCACCAAATCAAACGAATGACTGAGCTAGCTTTAGAAATGGATAACATGCCAGCAGTAAAAGGCTTAGCCATATCCAATCAATTCGCTGTTGCCGAAGCACTTTCGTCCCGAGAGGGGCTAAAAATGATAGGAAGAAGGGCGAGCACGGGAGACACGTCTGCTCCAGAGCTCTTCTTCATGCTAAGGGGAAACCTTAGCGAACAGGCAAGACCGATATTCAAAAGACTAGCTCGTCAGACAATCCTCAAAGTTTCAAGAGGGATTGTCGGAAAAGGTCTCCGAGGATCAACAATGGTAAGAGTTCCTGCCACGCCAGAGAGCGAAGAGTTTGATCTTGACATCACAATAGAGAACTACCTTGAAAAGGGATATCTAACCTACGAAGACATCATCGCGATCGAGCGAAGAGAAAAATCCAAAAACGGAGTCCTAATATTTGATACGTCTGGGTCCCTATACGGAAAGCGATTTGTTACTGCCGCCTTAGCAGTGGCAGTCTTGGCATATCAACTCGCTCACGATGATTACAGTGTCATTCTATTCAACACCAAACCCTACGTCATAAAACACGTCGAAGAAAAACTCACAGCAGAGGAAGTGATTGATCGGATCCTCGACAGCGAATCTGCAGGGTACACAAACATTGCAGAAGCACTACAAGTTGCTGGAACTGAATTGAAGAAGATGAAAACGAGGCAAAAATTTGCCATCTTAGTAACGGACGGAGCGTTCAACAGAGGAGGAGACCCCAGAAAACACGTTCAACAAATACCAACCCTCCATGTTTTAGGACTTCCATCAAAACACGAGTGGGGAGAAAGAGTCTGCAAAGATCTTACAAGACTCGGAAGAGGCCGATACATCCAAGTTCAAACCTATCAGCATATTCCCCAAGCAATTGTCAAGCTACTTCGAGACACCTAAACAACGAGGTGATTCTCCCACTCAAACCATTTGAAAAAATTTCGCCCAATCGTTATCCTTGTAATGATACATGTCATAACAATAGATAGATGAGTTCCAGCGACCCTAACTCAGATGCGCCCAATCCTTTTGATGAGATACTTAAGCAACTCCAAGCATTCCTCCAAAACCTATTCAAAAACAGCAATTTCAATGCCCTTAATTTTCAAGAGATGATCGAGCAAATGATGCGCCAGATGAATCTGAGTCCAGAAGATGTTGAAAAAATGCTAGAAGAAATGGGGACACTACCAGGATTTGCAATGAGTTTTCAGCTCTCGGTCGATGAAGAGGGAAATAAGGTAATCAAACCTTTGCATCCCAATATTGGAAAAGCTCCAGAACCGACAAATCATCCCGACAAGAGTTCACAGATTTATCACGAATGGGTGGAATTACCAGAAGATGAAAATAAGTATGAGTTAATTGTTGAGATCCCCACCGTTGACGAGCCCAATACTCTTAATATTTGGTTGACCGAGGAGAGTATACATATAGAATTCGCAAAAGAAGAAGGCAAAAGTGAAGACATTGTCATACCACATAACAAAAGATTTGATCCAAAAAAACCCATTAAGTACGAATACAGACATGGGATCTTATCAATTTCGCAATGAAGCTCCTCTTTCACCCATTTCAAATTGATTCAAGCTGATTCTTATGACAGTGACAACTCGTAGATCAGTACTGGCTCGCATGGTTAGGCTACTTGCACACCACGATATTATCCTCACTCCTGAAATCAGCGACTATTTACTCAAGCAGGCCAATCCAATTGTGATTGCACAAACAGCAATTGAACTTCTAGAAAGAAAAATCCTAACAAGAGAGGATTTGCTAAATATCAATGGTTGGAAGAAAGTTAGCAAACATGGGACGAGTGAACAAAGAAAAGAGCCCGCAACAATAATTCCCAAGCAAGCTCCGCAATCGAGAAGATTTGCCCCGTCAGCCGAGATGCATCCAATAAACAGGGAAAATGCAAAAGCAGCTTTGCGTGATTTTTCTCCTCAAATACAAGTGATTCGAAACATAGAGAACATTGAAAAGTTTAGAGGGACTGTAGACGATTTTGTTGAATACTTCAGAAACAGATACCAAAAGCTTAGTAGAATACTCCGACAACATGGTGAATTGGCTAACGCTAGAAAGATCGCAACCATCCTTCCTGAAGAAGAAGCCATAGTCATTGGCATGATAACGGAAAAAAGAACAACAAAAAACGGTCATGTTCTTCTAGAGATTGAGGATGAAACAAGCTCAATGCCAGTACTATTGCCCAAAAGTAATCGAGAATTATTGGAAGACGCACAAGGAATCTTGCTTGACACAGTGTTAGGATTCATAGGAAAAAGAGGAAAAGATTTTTTCATAGCAAGAAAAGTCATTTGGCCAGACGTCCCTCATAAAATCAACAAGCGCACTGCTCAGATACCAGTAAATGTTGCCTTCCTCTCAGATATTCATGTTGGGTCACAGGAATTTCTTGAAAAAACCTTTCTCAACTTCATCAATTTCTTGAGAGGAAAAGCTGACAAGCAAAGTGAGAGAATACTAGGCCTCTCAACAAAATATGTTCTATTTGCGGGAGATGTTGTAGACGGGATAGGAATTTACCCCAATCAACAATACGATCTTGTAGTTGACGATATCAATGACCAATACGACTTGTTTGCGCATTACCTAGATTATCTCCCTGAAGATGTCACCGCTGTAATTATTCCTGGCAACCATGACATGGTTAGAAGAGCAGAACCCCAACCAATCATTCCAGAAACCTTTGCAAAACACCTTCATTCACTCCCCAATGTAGTTCTTGCCTCTAATCCAAGCATGGTCGCACTTCACGGGGTAAAGGTCCTACTTTACCATTGCACACCTTTAATGGACTTAGTGAATCACCTTCCGGGTCATTCGTTTGAAAAACCAGGAACAATTATGCGAGAAATGCTGAGAGCGCGGCATTTATCTCCTCTTTATGGGGAACACACTCCAATAGCTCCAGAAAAAGAAGATCACCTAGTAATTGAAGAATTGCCAGACATTTTCCATGGAGGACATGTCCATATTAATGACGTAGGAAAATACAGAGGCATAGCTATTGTGAATAGCGGAACAATGCAAGCACAAACAGAATATCAGCGACAACTAAATATCGTGCCTACTCCGGGGAAAGTAACATTACTAAACTTGCAGACATTTGGACCTCGTCTCTTGGATTTTTATCGAAAATGAGATAGCTTCGGTGAAGCAATGAAAAACCTATTTGAACAGCTCCACCCCTTGTTGAGAGAAGCCTTGGCTAATATTGGAATTACAGAGCCAACGCATGCACAGAGGGCAACGCTTAATCATTTCAAGGAGAAAAGGGAACATTTTGTTCTTGTAAGTGAAACAGGAAGCGGAAAAACAGAAGCAGCAATGATTCCAGTCCTAAACGAAATTCTGTCTGAAGGACGTGAAGAGAAAAGGCAAAAGGGCATCGTTGTTCTCTACATCACACCTCTACGAGCATTAAACAGAGACATGTTTGGAAGACTCTTTTCACTGTGCGAAACGTTAGGACTAAGCGTTGGAATTAGACACGGAGATACGACCCAAAACGAGCGCAGAAAACAGCTTAAAAACCCCCCAGACATCCTTATTACGACTCCTGAAACGTTACAGATCGCCCTCGTTTCTCCGAAATTCAGAGAACACTTGCGATCCGTTAGATACACAATCATCGATGAAATCCATGAACTGGCGGAATCAAAGCGGGGAAGCCAGCTCATAGTCGGGCTTGAAAGATTGAGAAAAATTACTCAACGAGAATTCCTAAGAATCGGTCTTTCAGCAACAGTCAGAAACCCTAGTGAGATCGGACAATTTCTGGTTGGAACAAACCGCGAGTTTCATATCTTAAATACAACTCAAGATCTACCCCCGAACATCCACGTCATATTTCCAAAGCAAAAGGAAGAAGACGAAGAGATTGCAAACAAAGCAAATTGCTCATTGGAAGCCGCTGCAAGACTTAGAATATTAATGGAGATAGTGAAAAAACACGATAGTGTGCTAGTATTCACAAACACGAGGCAATTCGCGGAGATTTTAGGAAACCGTTTACTGCTCTTAAACCCAGAATTCACTTTTACTGTTCACCATGGCTCTCTTGCAAAGGAGCATAGAATCTCTGCAGAAACATCATTCAAAAAGAAAAGCGTGAATTGCATCATCTGCACGTCATCGCTTGAGTTAGGGATTGACATTGGACACGTTGATGCTGTAATTCAGTTCATGTCTCCAAGGCAAGTTTCACCATTACTTCAGAGGGTCGGAAGATCAAGGCATCAACTCGGAAGACAAAGCATTGGCTACATCATTAGTGTTTCAGAGGAAGATGCTTTAGAATCAGCAATTATTTCGAATAAGGCAGTAAATGGCGAGTCTGAGAAAATTGTACCATGGGAACGACCGTTAGATGTACTAGCCCATCAATTAGTAGGATTAGTTCAAGAATATGGCCGCATGAGCCTTATGGAAACATTGGAACTTATTCGTCGCGCGTACGCGTTTAGGAAACTAGAAATGGAAAAACTGCTTGAGGTCGCAGAATTGCTTGACGAACTGAGAGTCCTAAGAACGGACGGTTTTGAGATAAGAAGAAGTTCCAGAACCAGAGAATTCTATTTTGAATCCATATCGATGATAGTGGACACAAGAAAGTACGAAGCATGGGAAGCAACTGAGAAGAGACTAATTGCTCTTTTGGACGACAAATTCGTTGAATCAAAGATTGACGTGGGAGACATAATTGTTGTAAAGGGGAGCCTTTGGAAGGTGGTAGAAATCACGGATGATCGAGTAAACCTTGTTGCTGCGCCTCCAACCGTACAATCGGTAATCCCATCCTGGGTTGGAGAACTCATCCCAATTCCCTATGAAGTGGCTCGCGACATAGCTGATGTTACCTACGATCTACTGTCAGGTGTTACATCTCCGAAATACCAAGCTCTTAGTCTATCAAATGAAGCAAGAGAACAAATCGAGAAGTTTTTCACCAAAGCAAGAGAGGGTTTCAAAACTCACTATCCTCGTTCAGATCGGCTAGTAATTGAGAAGATCGGGCCAGTCCTCGTCCTGCATTCGTATTTGGGGAGCAAGGGGAACGAGACACTGGGAAGACTCCTCGCATCCGTTCTAATGGCAAAATATAAACAATCGGTATCCATTGCGACAGACGCTTATCGAGTAATTATTGAATCTGCACAAAAAATAACTGCAAAAGAAATCCATGATACACTAGTTCAAATCAAGCCAGAACATGCATCACTACTTTTGCGAGTGGCAACTCTTCAGAGCGACTTATTCTTAGTGGCACTAAAGGCAGTAGCACAACGAATGGGGTTAATTGAGAAGAAAGCTGAAATTAATAAAAGAAAATTGCATTTCTTGGCAGATAAATACAAAAGCACGGTGATTGGAGAAGAAGCATATCACGAAATAGAACACGGGTATTATGACCTCAGAACAATTCAATGGTGGCTTGCACAGCTTCAAGAAAACAGAGTACAAATCCTAACGATATTTTCGAAAATCAATGAACCAACACTACTGGCTAATGAAGGCCTAAAGCGCGGACTATATGAGGATTTTATTAAACCCCAAAAACCAACCAGAGAAATCGTCAAAATCGTTAAGAAACGCTTGCTGAATGTTCGACTCCGACTTGTGTGCATGTACTGTGGTAATTTTAATGCTACAAGAACAGTAGCCACTATACGCCCCCCCATAAAATGTCCAAAATGTAATAGTAGCATGGTAGCGGCAGTTCACGAGGCTGAAAAAGAAATGATTGCTGTCATCAGAAAAAACCTGAGAAGAGAAGAATTGGATAAAGGAGAAAAAAGAATGCTAAAGCGAGCACTTCAATCGGCAAATCTCCTCCAGCAGGCTGGACATAGAGCTGCAATTGCATTAGCAGCCAGGGGAGTCGGTCCAGAAACGGCAAGCAGAGTGTTGCAAACCACGATCAACGATTCTGAGGAACACTTCATTCTGAAACTAATAGAAGCAGAAGCAGAGTATGCCAGAACCAGACCCTTTTGGGATTAAGAAAGAAAACAATTGACATGAAAATATTTAACACATCTCGAGGCGTAACTTAGTTTACCAACTGCTAATGGACATCTTTTTATCACATCAAATGCTGATTATTTTTGGAGGAAATTGAACATGTTGGTGAAAGTCGTTTCAGCTATAGGAGGAGGTCCACCCATCGAAGTCGAGATGAATCCCCAGGATACTGTTGGCAAATTAAAAGCAGAAGTTGCAAGAATAAAACGAATTCCTGCTTCTACCGTTATTGTGGTTTTTAGAGGGAGACAATTAGATGATAGTGAGACTCTAAAAATGGCAGGTATAGCAGATGGAGATAAGTGCTATTTAATTACTAGAACAGAAGGCGGATATGAGGACTGACCATTAAGAATCCCAAGGAAGAAAAAAAAGGCAATTCTTAGAACGCTCGGTCTTTCGCTGTTTTTTCATATCATTTCGGTGCAAAACGCAACTACTTTATACGATGAATTGAATAATTATAATGGACTCAAGTTGTTCTTAGTGTCTATTTCTCATGTTCAATTTTGGGATAAAAAAATGGTGATGTGATGTCAACGACGCCAGATAAGAGTGAATCAATTAGTGAAGAGCCGACAGAACTCCCCGACGAGCAACGGGAAACTCTACTAGCCATGGTCGAGGATATCGCGGGAGAGGATGTTAAAGAAGTAACCATCGCGTTGCTTAATGCGCATGGTGAGACAACAGATGAGGAAATTGAAGCACAGCTGGGAGTAAAACTCAATCAAGTCAGAAAAGCACTTTACAAACTCTATGATACCCAACTCGTTTCAGTAAGAAGAGAGAAAGATAAAGAAACGGGTTACTTTATTTATTATTGGAAAATCCACCCCGACAGAATTAAACGGATCTTGCGACAAAAA
The DNA here is from genome assembly GCA_027001645.1 of Candidatus Heimdallarchaeota archaeon. Taxonomy (GTDB): domain Archaea; phylum Asgardarchaeota; class Heimdallarchaeia; order Heimdallarchaeales; family JAJRWK01; genus JAJRWK01. Next base: position 22,674 of record JALTMP010000185.1, on the reverse strand, counting down.
AGAGAATTAGTTTTAGAAAAATTGGAATCACGGCTCCAATATGAAAGAGAAAACATGTTTTTCCACTGCGGAAATGAGCAATGCCAGAGAGTAACATTCAATATTGCTTTTGAAAACGATTTTATTTGCGAGCACTGTGGAGGGAAGCTTGAACATGTTGATAACTCCAAGATCATTAGGGTTTTGGAAACAAGAATTGCCGAAATAAAAAACATGCTTGGATAAGGCTCACTTTTTAACAGAAAAAGGACTAATTAATTGCCATTTTTGCATATTCTTCTCAATTTTTCCCTAATTTGGAGACCACGCTTATATAGTTACCCCATTTCTTGGATGCCATAAGCTTTAGAAAACATGGAATCAGAGGTTTTTCGCCTTTTTTTCACTGTGACCCGTAAAATATTTCAACTCAAGCCATTTACATAGGAACAAGTTCTCGCGTCAACACGATCGCGAGAACGAGGTGAGTCCCATGAAAAGTAGGATCACAAATAGAAGAGCATTATTTACAATTTTAATCATTGCCGCTTTTCTTGGGGCCTTACCGTGGGTGTCTCCGGCAAATTCAACGTCAACGACAGCAACTATCGAGTCTGTTGAATCGATGCCGGCAACCACGGCGGTCCCATCAACATTTACGGCACCTCTAAATCCAGGAGCAGCTCCTACCCTAGAACAACAGAAGGATTACCTGTTGTCAAAGTGGGTAAACACAGGAGAGCTTCCTGCAGAGGTAAGACAAGACAATCTTGGCGTACACATTATGTTTCTAACAATCAATCCAGATCCCAGTCTAGGGGGATTAGTGAACGTAGTTACCACATTCCAAATGCTAGACGGGTTCTGGTGGGTACATGCAACAATCCAAGATCGACGAACTGCTGCAACTCTGTTTGAACGCGGAGACGTAGCGCTAGTTAGCGCGGACATAAATTACAAAGCGACCCTCGATCAACTGAGTACTCCAGAAGACACACCCTCTTTAGATGGAGTAGGCAGCTCGGATGGGTTGGGACCAATTACCCGAAGACTCATTGGGGCAGATGATGCCATTCAGCTCGCAGACGGGACTGGCGTCATTGTTGCGCCTACAGATACAGGAATTGACTTTGGAACCCCGGGACTTGTTGGAAAAATGGCACTCGACGACAATAACCTACCAATGAGTTATGCCACCGCGGGATACTTCATGTCAATCACGAGTAAAGATTATACAATTACAAGTGCTCGCACGATTGTAACCAAGGGCGCAGAAGATGAAATACAAGTAATGGCAGCGCCCTTTGGACCATATATTCTCACCCTTAAGCAATTATTGGAATTTCAGATTGCAACACTCACACTCCCTGACAAATTCCATGCACCAGAAGAGCTTCCAGTTGGGTCAACTGTTAAGTTTGGTGTCTCATTCATACCTCAAGGACCCTACTGGGTTGCAGCCCCCTTCATTCTTGCAGATTACATGGATTCTCAACCAGGCTATGACACCTTGTACATTGACTATAAGACCGCCCTATTGATGACAGAATATGGTATTCTCGGAACTGCAACATTCTCAGAATATAAGAATGCTCCATTTGATTTCGATCCAAATACGAATCCCTATGCAAAAAGGCATGGTGTATTTCCAGGAATGACGGCTCAAGAAGCAGCACTAAACTTTACTCTCGCTGCAGACATTGATGGAGACGGTTACAACGACATATCATTAGGCTCTCTCGGCAACACACTAGATTCCTACAACATTACGGGATGGGGTCCAAGCACGTCAGACAGTGACCCAGTGCTCCGCCTTATTGATCCGGAAGGAGGTGCCTTTGCCCAGCTATTTGACGAACAGGGACACGGTACGAGTGTTGCCGGCCAAATCGCTGGAAATGAACTCACATTCCCAGTATATGATTGGGCAGGTGAATACGGAAATGCTTCTGATCCTAACGTAAACATGACCTTAGTTGGCATAGCGCCAAATGCCAGAATTTTAGGATTAGGCGGATTCTTTGCCAGCGGATTCTTGGAATCCTGGCTATGGGCTGCTGGGTTCACACCCCAATACAACGGTGAATTCATTGAATATGGATGGACCGGAGAACACATGGCAAACATTTCTTCAAACTCTTGGGGATACACTTCACCAACTCTCGGTGGATTCTGGCCGGGAAGTGATATTATTTCCTTGGCGCTTCAAGTACTCACTCTACCGGGTGGAATTGATCCTAGTTATCCAGGACTCCTATTCGTCATTTCATACGGTAATTCAGGTCCCGGATATGGAACTGGTGGTCCACCCATGGCAGATGTTGCTCTCGGAGTAGGAGCATCCTCAGCCCACAACTATCTGGCCTTTTCTAAGATAGATCCATATAGCACCACCCAAGGGCACCATGACCAAGTTGGTTGGTTTAGCTCAAAAGGACCAAATGCCGATCTTTATCCCAAAGTCGATATTATGAATACAGGAGCCTATGACTTCGGCTATGGTGTAACTGACGTCGGAAATGGCTTTTATTCCTTCAGAGTCTTTGGAGGAACCAGCCAAGCAGCACCAATGACATCTGGCAGTCTTGCGCTGATCTATTCTGCTTGGGCAAAAATCTCCACTACAACAGGGTCCTTACGACCGGATATGGCAAAAACAATCCTTATGTCAACTGCAACAGATCTCGGCTATGACCCATTCTCCCAAGGTGTTGGTAGGGTTAATGTTTCCAAAGCGATGCAGTTCATATTTGGTCGATACAACACAACAGGTACTTTCGATCCGGCGATGCGGGTGTACACCACAGCATCCCACGAAGTGGAGATGAATCGCATAAAAACTGCACTCGAATACTATTTCACCAATACCTACGAGGAAGGAGGCAGTGGAACGGACTTCTGGGGATTCAACCTAACAGACAGTCTATCAACGTACACTAGCGCAAACATGGATGATACCAGCCTATTCTTTGGAACCGTCACTACACCCGTGACAAAGGCTGTAATGATTGATCCCAACGATGGAAGCACGCTTCAAACAGCCGATGCATATACCTATGGTTTAGACTACCAACACGACTATACATTAACTAACACATCGGCAAGATGGACGTTCTACAGCCTTTCGGATCTTTTAGGAGCTACACCATTTACTCATTTCAAGAGCTCAGACATCGTCCAATTCATTTTCAACACTGACGGAACAGCGGTTCCGGAGGCAAATTATTGGACCTATCTGATGATTTGGCGAGATGCTGACAATGATAATGTTCCTGAATACGGACCCGAGTGGGAAGTCGTCTCGAGAACCCTTTCGGATGTCTACGCGCAGACACTTTGGGTTTCACTTTCAAACCTCACAAGCACTGAAATGGACAACCTATACATCGGTGTGAGAGACTTCCTCTGGGATGACCCGGCAACCCTCGATGAGAACGAGACAATCTCTCCAAGCTATCAAGGGATAGAAATTTCAGTTTCTGTTAGAATGTATTCCAAAACAACCGGTGTTTCAGGAGTCACTGTCTCCGTCACAAGTGGAACACAAGCAGATGTAACCGTCGATCCAACCGGGCTTGCACCAGGGCTTCACTCTGGCTTCGTAACTCTCACCACATCATCTGGAATTAGCGCGCTTGTCCCATTCAGTTTCAGCATCCCACTAATGGTCGACAATGGAGAAACAGCGGGATGGACTACAGCAACCAAGGATGCAGTTGATGAACCATACGATTGGGACATGTACCCAGCAATGGCAGGAGACATGAGATTCTTTGAAATCATGTTCACGGGAGTAACACCCACTGCAGCTCCCAACACCTTAGCTATCTCACTGAACTGGACAGGAAAAGATTCCCACGTTGGCTTCTGGTTGGCAGATCCTGCAGGGTTGGTCTTTGAGGCATCAGACTCCAGATTTGGAGACCTCATAAAGAACTACCCGTACCAAGGAAACGCTAATCCAGAAGGGTGGGGTTACAGATACCTTGTAAATCTAACTGCAGCCGCAGAGTTCTTTGGATATAACATTTCAGCAAGTGATTTCAGAATCCATGTTGCACTTTACTTGGACAAGATCGACACTTCACTGACAGGACCTGAAAAGATCACCTTCAAAGCAGCTTGGTTCGATGGAATACTTGGCCAAGATATCACGTTACCAGAGGTTGAAATCCAAGGAACCGTACCAAGTGGCGCACCTACGACCCATAATGGCAAGGCTCTAACAACGGGCAATTTCACCATAAGCGTTGCTCAAGACGTGGCAGGATTACCAGCAGCGTTCCTGAGTGAGTTTAGTGCAAAGAACTCAGAAATCGGAGTCGAAATTGGTAGCTTCTTTGAGGTCTCACTGTCTAACTATCCGATACCAGCAGATGATCTGACGCCCACTTCAGGAAGAACAGTTTTCGAATACACAAAACCCGTTGATTTGCGAGAAGGGATGTTCGTCAGAGCATCACTTGATTGGGCAGACGCAAAACAAGACTGGGACCTATTCCTCTTAAAGCAACCAGGGATTGTTGCTCCCGACAATGACGTATTCGGATTTGACGCAGCAACACTTGCAAAACCAGAAACCGCTACGGCCATAATAGAAGCCGACGGCACCTACACCATATCAATCGATTTCTATGATGGACCCATTGAGGATTCATACATTGATCTTAGCTTCATTGCGTCCAAACAGGTTCTTTCAACATCCACAGACCCCAATGGAGAAGTTCTCACCCTTGCTGATGAGGGAGAGTATCTCGTGGATGTGACCTTATTTGGTTTCAATATCCCCGTATATTCTGCCAAGATTGAGGTCGACAAGAACCCACCAGTCATGCTCAGCACGATAACCGAGGTTGAAGAAGACGCAGATAATCCGGGAATGGGTGTAATCGGCGTGATTTTCGATGAGACTTCGTTCAACGCGACGGTCCAGCTTGATGGAACCACGATTACGACTCTCACAAACGCCGAAGGGAAGGTTTCCTTATACGTCGAACTGAGCAAGATCAACGACTATGAGGCACACACCATTAAAGTCACTGGAAACGACTATCTCGGGAGAGCCATGACCGAAACGACGTGGCAGATCACTCTCAAGGACTCCACTACACCAACCATCGTGTCACCACCAAGTGACCAAGAAGTGAAGCCAGGAGAGACGGTTACCCTAACATGGACTGTGAAAGACGATTCTGGAGGAACGTATTCCATCACTATCGATGACAACGAAGTTGCTACCGGTTCATTTGCTGGCGGTAACACCGAACAAACAATTTCCTACGACTTCAAGGAGAGCAGTTCTGGTGAATACGTCGTTAAACTGACGCTTACCGACAAAGGAGGCAATGTTGCAACCGATACCGTTACCATTATTGTCAAGTCCAAGGGAGGCGGATTCTTACCCTTCCCGATCTATGCCCTCTTCGGAGCCTTTGCCTTAATCACCGCCACAATCTATCGTAGACGCAAATAACTGCTTAGATAAGTAGTTTTTCTCCTTAAGCTCGCCTTGGCGAGCTTTTTATTTTCTCCGTTTTTTCTACAAAAATCTTGCATGTTTTACTATATCGATAGTTTATTCAAAAAACACGACTCAACGTTTCTTAGTGATTAATGGAAAACTCAAAAGACTAATTCAAAACGCACCAGAAATATCGCTCACCACGTATCGTCCAAATGGCACGAAAGCGAGAGTGCCCATGTGGCATTATTTTGAAGACGACTCAATTTTCATGATTTCAAGCGTAGATTCGAAGAAAGTTCAGAATTTATTGCTCAGGCCACAAGCAATAATAGTGGTTAAGAGCGAGGGAAGAGAAATCAAGCTTCTTGGTGATGCAAAAATAATCAACTCCCAAAGTGAGAAATTCATTTCAATGGCTGAAAAAATATGGGCTCTCCACCCAACATATTACGGTGATTTTCAAGACATTTTGGCTCAGTGGCAGAAACAATGCGTGCTTATAGAAGTCAAAATCACTCAAGTTTTAGAATAAAAACAACAAGAGATGGGAGGGAAAATGGCAGAGTACACAGTTAGAACCTTTCAGAAAGAAGAAACCGAGAAACTATTAGAACTGAATCTCATAGATCAGGGCGAGTGGTTTCATGGATCTCCAGAGGGAGATCTAACAGACAGCCCCGCCAGCTGGGAAGAACTAACACCCTATGAGAGATGGCTCCATGGTGGATGGTGGCTTGATCCGAGGACTCTAACCTTATATCTAGAAATAATGGAAGAAACCAATGGGATCATTCTTATTGCAGAAAAAAATGGAGAATTCATTGGAGAGCTAGACCTATCAATAGGATATGACCCAATTTTCAAGGAGACCAGAGCTCATTTTCTCTGGTTAGTAGTTCACCCAGAACATCGAAGAAAGGGTATAGCAAAGAGATTAATCCAAGGAGCTACTGCCATAGCGAGAAACAAAGGCGCATATGCACTTTATGCTGAAGCAGAAGATAGGAGAAGTGAGCAATTATACGTACATTCTGGATTTAGAAAGGCAGAAACAATCACAGAGAAAGTTGTGTATTCTACAGAAATAAACGATGAAGAAATTGAAAACTTAGAATTTGAATCCGAACCTATTAGCCCAAAAGACATTCCTCTTGATTCGAGTTTCCGAATCTTAGGCTCATATTACACCCCTCAGTGGGATATCGTAAGAGCAAGCAAATTGGGGGAACTTTATGATCTCCTCGGCGTCCCTGTTCCAGAGCCGTCCTTCGTAGAAGTAACGTTGGATGAATTCACAGCGTATATGGTACTAGACCATAGACCGAGAGTTCTAGTTGAATCACTTAACAATGAATCAATCGAGTTAATGACTAAGATTGCCATAATAGAATCATATTTTGAAGCTCATGGACCAGATTTGTACTTGCAATATTACGATCGATTCGAAAAAGAAATGGGAATCGAAAGTAGGTTTCAAGTCAGGATGAAGGGCACTCCGCTATTTCGAAAACCAGTGGGAAATGAGCCCTAAGTTCCCTTGCTAAAAAAATAGTCGATAGGAGAAAGGAATAAGAACTGTTGGAAGATGAGGGGCATATTTTTTATGCTTATTCAGACATCAATTCTTGATGGCCTCTTCATTTAGTGAGAAGGAACTAGATTTTTTGGCAGAAATTGGGCTAAGCACTGCTGAAATCCGCGTTTATTCAGCGATATTGGGACATGGCATGCTTACCATTGGAGAGATTTCAACCCTCACCAAGCTAGATTTGGATGTTGTCACCACTGCAATCGCAGATTTGATGGCAATAAAAATGGTAAAACCACTCAAGGGAGCATTAACAAGGTATTATGCAACATTGCCTTTCTTACATGAATTCATAATAGCTGAAAAGGATTTTCTCTTGTCATTAACTGGATTGAGAGGCCAGTTAGAAACGATTCACCAAGTGTTTGTTCAGAAGAAAAAAGACTTGATTGGCGATGTGATCCCTAAAAGTTCGAAGGAGTTTAGCAGACAGATGGAGCAGATCTTGATCGAACCGGTTAAAACCGTTGCAGTTAGTGCTAAAGAAACAATCGATCAGACCTTGAGCGATTTAGAAATTTTGCTAAGTCAAACAATGACCAAAGACTTGGAAGAGCTCCTAATAAAGCTCACACCAGCTGTTGATTATGTTGAGGTTCTATCTCAAACATTTCAACAACTTAATGCCCAAGGAGAAACTCTGGTTTCACAATTGTTAACTCAATACGCCGCAAAACTTGCTGCTGGACTGAAAAGACTGAGGGGAGAATTTGAGAAATATGTCGACCAAAACATGAACATCTTTGAGGAGGCAATCAAAGAAATAGAAAAAACAATTGGAACGTATGTTTCTGAAACTAGGAAGCTACTAGAGGAACATGAGCAGACGTTCATTCGTTTCCAAACAAAACTTGAAGAAGTTTTAGTGCAAGGAAAAGAAACCCTTCAACAAATAGAAATTGCTTTCAAACAAACGGATCACATCGATGAAAGGATTAATCACTTCGTTGGAGAATTCAACGCTACTACGGAGAAGAGACTTGAAAGTCTTCAAAAGAACCTCAAAGAAGTATTGGAAGGGCTTAGCGTATTTGAGGGTGTAAAGGAACTAACCAAAATAAGAAACAGCGTAGAAATGACGTATTCCGAATTATTAGGAATCAAGGTGGACGCAGCTCCTCTTGGAGACCAGATCAAGAATGAAATTGCAAAAAGCCTCAGCGAACTTGCAGACCAAATCGAAAAAACGTTAACTCAGTTATTTTCTGCAATTGACAGCATTGAAACAGAAAAACGAGCCCGTGAAATAACTAAGATACTTGAGTCTCTGGAAGCAGTTACTACTTCTCTATCAAGCGATCTAAAAAGCAAAACAAAGAAACTCATAGAAAAGTCTTCCATTGAGAAAGAAGAGATTGCCAAAACCATTGAAACCACCCTAGATGATCTTAGGAGTTTGAGCACAGAGTACAGGGACAAGATCGATGCCGAAGTTGCTCGATTAAATGAAAACTATGAAGCTAGAGCCCAGAAAATGAAGGACACCATAACTGATCTGATTAAGCAATTCAACGAAAAGGCTAGTAAAGAGCTACTTAAGCATAATCAAGAGATAATTGGAAAGCATAGCGAATTATCTAATATTCTAACATCAGTCATTGAAACCTCGGATCAGATTTTACATGCATCTCTGGAAAACGCGAGAAGTAGCATGATACAAGCCCTCGAAGAAACAGTAAAACAAATCGGAAGCTTAGAGCAACAATACACAAAGCAACTCGAAGAAGCAGTACTTGCATTCCTAACCCTGTTCAATGCAAAATATCGAGAAATTAGAAGAATTGCAGAAAAGGCTGAAGAGTTCAAGTTCGAAATGCACGTGGATACTTGGGGAGTCATGGGGATAGATGAAGCGAAAGCAGTCGTTACTGATATGATACTTCGCACAAAACGACAATGCACAATTATTTTGCCAGAACTGATGTTAAACTTAATTGACCATGTAAGGAAGAAGCGGATGATTAGGATTGAGCTAGTTACAGATCTTGACCCCAGTGCAGATGCAAGTCTAATATCGAGACTGAAGCAGAGGGGGAACATAACTCTAAGACAATATCGAAAAAAGGACTTTATGGCGTGTATTCGGGACGATGATGAAGCAATGATTTGTTCTTATGATGGAAAAGGAAATGTTTCGGGAATAAAGACCACGGATGATAATTTTGTTGCAATACTGAGAATGGTAATTAGAGACACGATTATCAGAGACAGCAAGTCAATCTGAGTTCCCCGTATCTCTCCTCTTCTTGGGGATCTTATAGTTGGTTAAGACATATATCATGAGAACGCTACCAATAAACAATGAAAAGCTCACTGCTAACTCGATTAGCTCAGAGGGGCTCAGACCACTATCCTCGGGCGTAGGAAGACTGAGGTGAAGATTAGTATCCTGTATCTGCATAAAAGGAAGATTTTCCTCGGAGGAAAGATAAGACTCAAGCAGAATGCCGGTTACTGATTCATAGTACAAGACGTATCCTCTTAGTGGCCCACTGGTAACGACTAGACGGTAAGCTTGAAGAGGGATTGTTGTTTCATTTTCCCTAATTGTTACAATTGCGTCGGATACAACATCTGCACTTCCGTTTGCGATCACAATTCCTGAATCTCCAGGTTGGAGAAGATTGACTTGAGTCCAGAGGTAGAAGTGAGAAACTGCGGGGTTTTCCACAGCAACGGTTAGGAAAGAAATAGAACGACCAGATAAGGTTTGATTGATTCTTGCAATTAATGCAGTTTCATTAGGGAAAATTGTTACTACTTCCCAAAAAAACCAGTATCCATTTCGAAGGGTGTAATTTACATAAGCTCCTTCCGTAATCGATTCAAGATTTCCCCCAAAAGAGGTTCCCGTTTCAGGATTATTGATACCGATAGCGGCGGGGATAAAAAAAGTAAAAGCACTAAGCAGAAGAGGTAGGACAAGGACAAGTATGGCCATTTTGGGGGAAGAATTGACATCCACGGAAACTAGCAGACCCCAACAAAAGATAAAGCTTTTCAAACGGCAGAAGGAAAATCAAAGGATAGAAGAGCGAAGTTAGTTCAAAAAGGGAAAAAATAATTAGGACGATAAGCATGCGGATAAACTTAGGACTATTTCTTTTGGAATTTGGAGATAAAGAAGCCTATTGTCCGGTGAGGAAAGGGGAAAAGACGTGCCACGTTAGAACTAATTCGGTGGCTTAGATCGTCATCTGATATTACAAATCCCTCAAATGATTCAAAGGGAATATCGACGGGTAATAATTCAACATTGGTATTATTTTCAAGAAACCATTTGACTACTGCTTCGTTTTGCTCAATTGTGAATGAACATGTAGAATATACCAAAACACCTCCTGGTTTGAGCATTTCAATCGCAGTTTTCAACAGTTGTTTTTGACGATTTGAATGCTCAGCGACCTTCTTGGCCGAAAGAAGAAGGAGTTTTTCTCGCCTGATTGGCAACAAGCCATCACCCGTACATGGTGCATCTATAAGGATTTTGTCAAAGCATTCTTTCCATGAGGGTGAAGGGAGTTGAGTGAGATCTTCATTTGTAATTATGACATTAGTGCTACCCATGCGAGAAACATTTGATGAAAGGCTAACAATTCGCTTTTTGTCAATCTCGTTCGCGACGACAGTCCCGCTGTTCTTCATTAGCTGAGAAATGAGAGTTGTTTTTCCGCCTGGTGCAGCACAGCCATCTAAAACCTTATCAGAAGGGGAAGGGGCAAGAGCCAGAACTGCCAACACAGAAGCTAAATCTTGTATGTAAAAATATCCGGCAAGATGCTCTGGTAAGTATCCTACATTATCCCCGTGTTCTATTTCTGCGACAAAAGGGAGCTCAGCAGAAACGGGCTTAGCTGTAATTCCCCGTTTTCCCATTAGATTCAAGAGTGTCTTGGGCTTCACTCTTAAGGTATTAATCCGAATGTAAGTAGGTATGGTGCCTCTAAAATAACGAAGTATGGGATAACCTTTCCACGGATTAGGAATAGTTGGGTAGGATTGGAAGGATTGTTCCAGGAAGAAAACAATTTTTGAGCGAACCAAGAAAAGCCCCTCAGAATTATTCTCTTTCCAAGTATGATTTCAGCTCAGCGATTGAATCAACAGGATTTGGATCAATTTTCTTTAACAGAGCGATGTAGATGGACGCAAAATCAAGCTCATAAGTAAGAGCAATCAATGAATGAGCAATGCTCATGTCTGTTGGGATCTCAAGTACGGAGTACGTCTCTCCAATTCGCGAGAGAAGAGAAATCAGAAAGTCTATGCGTTTGAGGTTTCTAGGGGTAGTACGTTGTCGGTCCACCAGAAATACGAAGTAAGTTGGATAGGCACGGTCAATTCCAATTGGAACAATTGCGTTGTGGTTATGTTCTGGAATTTCGAAAGACATGGCGTGTTTTTTGGCGTTCTCATTTAACTGTGCCCTAAATCTGAGTGCCACGGGGGTAGTATGTTCTGTACCAAGAATGACGGGAAGAGAAGAGACCAATTTTTCAGCCAGATCAAGAGTTGAGAGAGACGGCTCGCGTTCTGATATCTCAGCCAACGTAGACGAAAAAGATCGGTTAATTTGAGATTTAGTAGGAATTGCTTGTTCAACAATTCGAGCCAAGAGTGGAAACATAATTCCAAGAGAAGCGCGGGGAACCAAGCCAGTCGGAAGGGAAAGATGAGGTAAATCATGTTTAGAAAGGAGGTCCCTTAATTTTCCCCCAGTGCTCATACCGACGAGATCATAACCTTGTTGAATTGCGGCCAACGTGCCAGAAAGCGTTTCTTCAGTATTTCCAGAATAAGAAGATGCAATTACAAGAGTTTCATCAACGGAGGAGATATCATGAGGCAATCCATAGTTTTTGTGAACAACAAAGCGAGCGCCAGCTTCCCCATACGCAGACTTAACATAATCCCCGGCAATGGCCGAACCACCCATCCCTAAGAAAACGATTTCCTTGTATTTCTTCGAAAACGAAGGAAGCGAAGTATCACACGCTTTTTCCCAGAGTTTTGGCCATTTCTTAAGCATGCCAACCTGATTCATTGAATCTAGAGAAAAATCTAGTTTATTTTCCAATGCCAAACCCCTCAAAAGTTCTAAGCCAAACTAATATCCCCTTGATTTAACAATTTCCATCAATTGACAAGCAGAGCTTTCAAAGGAATCGAGTGTTAATGGATAATTCTAGAGATAAAGGAAGATTACCAAACTAGTGGAATAAGACGCCAGGTACGTGTTTGATACTCTTCATATTCTTGTCCGAAGTGTCTGAGAAGAAGCTTTTCTTCATCTTCGATTAGTTGAACATATCCATAAATTCCAATTGTCATAAGGATGCTTGGCCAAAAACCGGACAGTAACGGAAACCCAAAGAACATAAGACAATAGAAGAGATAGTTTGGATGGCGAATTATTCGGTATGGGCCTCTAGTGACCAGTCTAACTTGGTCATGCAAACCCCAGGAAGGTGCGTACTTTCCTCTTGCAATTCTCGCGCTAATGGCAATAAAAACGCCAAGAGTACAAAAAAGAAGTCCAATCATTTGGGCGTATCCATTTTGCCATATCAAGTAGGGAAAGGCGGAAAGAATCCACTGATTAGCATTAAATGCAAAGGCAAACCACATGATCCATAAACCTATGGAAGGAATACTAAGAAGAACATTGATCTTGTTCGAACTTTTAATGCCATAATCACGGGTTGGCCTTTTGTCGGAAAGCATCCACAAGTCAAGAGGAATCATGGTTGAGAAAAACAGCAAAAGCAAAAAGGCAAGGATGCGGGAGACCAATAGTGACGCAAGCATCAAACAGTATGTGGTAGCGCTACTAATTAATCATTATAACTCACAAAACAGCAAAATAAGGAAGAACGAAATTTCTGAACATCTTAAAACATTCAAATAGCACGAAGTTCAGAATAAAAGTGTAAACGGTGACAATGATGGTTTCCGATGAGATCCTAAGCAAGGAAGCGTACTTGATATATAATTTTACAGCAGGGTTCGCACCCTTCCAAAACAGACTTGATCATTGGAGAGGAAACATTAGAGACAAAAGCGGAAACCCGCATTCCGTCGAACTACTCATTCCCAGAAATTTCCCTAACGAATCTCCACGGGTATTGATAGATGGTATTAATGTTAGACAAGGAGGCTTTCCTTTCAGATTACGATCACTTGATAGGTGGAATCCAGACAGCCATGCTTTTCATGTATTAGTTGAACTCAGTGAGAGAATAAGGGCTTCAAGCTTTGAAGTCGGAGCAAAGCAACCCCAAGTAATAGGGGAGAATGAAACAACAATCCTCCAAGAGCAAATTCAGATGCTTGAAGTAGAGATCTCGCGAAAACAGGATCAGCTTAAGGAATTAAAACATCGCTCACCAAAAACGGCTTCAAACCAAGAGCTCCAATCTATGCTCGAAGATTCCATAACCCAACTCGAAGCAGAATTATTCATGATCCAAAAAGAGTTTGAAAAAGCAGAGATTGAAGCCCTAGAATTTGCTAGAAAATATGTGGACCTAGCAACACGCATCAATGTTCTCAAACTTCAGAAGGCAAAATAGGGTAGCACGTCCGAGAGTCTTTTTGCGTTCGTATCAAATTGCTACTTTTTGACGTAGACTTTTGAAAGATTAGTGAAAATCAACTCTCAGACATTGCAACAACTTATAAGCAAGATGCTTAACCTATTGGTAGGAACTCTAAATCACCACATTTGTCAAGGAGTGGAAAATATGGAACCAGACGAGTTCATCGATAAAGTAAAAGGCCACTTTGGCGAGAAGATCCTGAGTGCGGAGCTCATAAGTGCCAATCGAGTTCATGTCGAAGTAGATCAAGAAAATCTAGTGGAACTAGCATCATATGTCAAACATGAACTTGGGTTTAATTACCCCGACATGTTAATCGGTACAGACCGCCCAGACGAGGGGATAATTGAACTTATCTATTATGTTGGCCGAATGGATGCACCCCTGCTTGTGGGACTGACAACAAAGGTCAATCGTGATAACCCAGTTATTACCTCAATGACCAGAATGTGGAATGGCTTTGAATGGTTTGAAAGAGAGACCTTTGATCTGCTAGGAGTCTTGTTTGAAGGACATCCCGACCTACGCCGGATTTACCTGCCAGAAGACTGGGATGGATATCCACTCCGCGAAGATTACATTTACAAGCGCCCACGTTTCAGAAAACCCGAAGATTTTGACCCCGACTATTATCAAAAGAAGTTCTAAGGTAGGTGAAAAAAATGTCGGAAAAAACAGAAATGAATCTTTTCATGGGGCCACAGCACCCCTCAATGCATGGTTTGTGGGCAATGAGACTCACAATCGATGGAGAAACGGTCCTCGACGCAGACGCTCAGTTGGGATATCTGCATAGAGGTTACGAGAAACTCCTACAAAACAGACAATACCACCAAGGGATCCCAATTGCGGATCGATTATGCTACGTAGAATCGATGAATTATTCCATGCCTTATGCATGGGCAGCAGAAGGCGTTTTTGGAGTCGAGGCCCCAGAAAAGGCCAATGCAATTAGGATTCTAACTCATGAAATTCAGAGGTTGGCGAGTCATAGCCTGTGGCTCGCAGCGATGGCTGCAGACTTGGGACAGCTCACAATGCTCATCTACCCGATGAACGCAAGAGAGTATCTTATCAAATTATTAGAATTAATTACTGGTGCCCGAATGACCTATAACTATGCCAGAATTGGTGGTGTATCCCAAGATTTGCCCCCAGGATTCGGATCCGCTTTGGAACGAACTCTTGAAGACTTTCAGCTCAAACATGGAGAATTTCTCGACATGCTTGATGAATCTCAGGTTTGGCGGATGCGAACTGAAGGAGTCGGGATCATGACAAAAGAGCAAGCCATTGAATGGGGAGTAACGGGACCAGTATTGAGAGCAAGTGGTGTCGCATATGATATCCGAAAAATTGATCCCTACTGGGGATACGAAAGAATGAAATTCAAAGTCATAACAAGAAATACGGGAGATTCATATGCCCGATACCGTCTACGTTTGGATGAAATGCAAGAATCCATTAAAATAATCTATCAAGCCCTCGATTGGTATAATGAATTCAGAGATAGTGACCCCGTAAATATTGAAAAACTCCCGAGACGCCCTGAAAAGGGCAAAAGGGTATATCGAAGAATCGAAGCAGGCAGGGGAGAAGCAGGATTCTACTTGGAAAGCGACGGAACTCCTCAACCCCGACGAGTGCGAATCCAGAGCCCAACCTTTCAGAATCTTTACGTCCTTCCAAAACTAATAAAGAATCAAAAGCTTGCCGACATTCCAGCGATTATGGGAACCATCGATATTTGCGTAGGCGATCTTGATCGCTAAAATTTCTTTCACATTCCTCTCCTCATTTTTTAAGATAAGCAGAGCAAAAGTGCAGAAATATGTTTAATTTCTGAAATATTACACGCGTATGAAGCATTTATGTACATATAATACACCAAAAAGGGAAAAGTGAAGAACACACATTGTTCTTTTTTTCATTGAAGAATGGTGACGTACGTCACACTCTTAAGATAGATGTTACGAACATGCAATTGACTTATCCCGCACTTTGAATGTGGTGAATAGAATGACAGAGCAAGAAACAGCAAAATACGTAATGTTCTTTGGTGAGGGCTCCAAGGACATGAAAGGCTTGCTAGGAGGAAAAGGTGCAAACCTATCTGAAATGACCCGAATGGGAATTCCGGTACCTCCTGGATTCACAATTACAACTGAAGTTTGTAGATATTATTATGCACATGGCGAAAAATATCCAGAAGAACTTAGAGAGCAAGTAAAAAAGGCACTCGAGAGGCTAGAAGAGAAAGCCGGTCGAAAATTTGGCGACCCGAATTCCCCACTTCTTGTTTCAGTAAGGTCTGGAGCAAAAATTTCAATGCCTGGAATGATGGATACTATCTTGAATCTGGGGCTCAACGAAGAATGCGTCAACGGGTTGGCAAAAGAAACAAATGACGAACGATTTGCGTGGGACTCATATCGAAGATTCATTCAAATGTTTGGAAACGTCGTGATGAATGTATCCATGGAGTTATTCCATGATAAGCTTGAGGAGAAGAAGAAACAACAGAATGTCCAGTATGACTACGAAATCAGTGCTGAAGGATTAAAGGAATTAGTAAAGGAATTCAAAGGCATCTACAAGCAAGAAACGGGAGAAGAGTTCCCTGAGGATCCCCATCAGCAATTATGGATGGCCATTGAAGCCGTGATTAAATCATGGAATAACAAACGCGCCATTGACTATAGGAATTTTCACGGAATTCCTCACGACCTAGGCACAGCTGTGAATGTTCAAATGATGGTATTTGGGAATATGGGAGACGATTCAGGAACAGGAGTTTGCTTCACCAGAAACCCCAGTAACGGCAACAAAGAATTGTATGGTGAATTCCTACCAAACGCTCAGGGAGAAGATGTTGTAGCCGGTATCAGAACACCCTTCCCAATCTCAAGACTCCACGAAATGTTCCCCGGAATCTATGAGGAGCTACTCGAAATTGCTACTAAACTTGAACAACACTTCAAAGACATGCAAGACATTGAATTTACAATTATGAAAGGAAAACTGTACATCCTTCAGACACGAAATGGCAAACGCACGGGTCTTGCAGCAGTCAAAATAGGTCATGACATGGCAATTGAAGGCCTCATAACGAAAGACGAAGCCTTGTTGAGAATCACGCCACAAGATGTCGAGTTCTGTATGTTTCCCAGAGTCTCGTGGGAGAACCCAAAAAGAAAAACTTACGTTGAAAACGGAGAAATAAAGGTAGCACCTCCAATTGGAAAGGGATTGCCCGCGGGACCGGGAGCAGCTACAGGAATCATTGTTTTTGATAGTGATAAAGCAGAGAAGATGAAAAAAGAAAATCCTGATCTTTCCATTGTCTTAGTAAGAGACGAAACAAGCCCAGAAGACTTCCATGGAATGGTCGCTTCAACTGCGATCTTGACAATTCGAGGAGGAATAACATCTCATGCAGCAATCGTTTCAAGACAGATCGGAAGAACTTGTGTTGTTGGATCAGAAGCTTCAGGGCTCAGAATCAGAAAGAGTAATGGAGAATTCTATTTGGTCGGCAAGAGTGGTGAAAAGCTCAAGGAAGGTGAATGGATAACTGTTGATGGATTTGATGGAACAATCTATATCGGCAGACTTCCCATTGCGAGTATTGCGGAAATGCCTCCAGAACTTAATGAAGTACTCAACTGGGCGGACAAGGTCGCTCGATTAAAGGTTCGTACTAATGCCGACAAACCCGAAGACACTGCCATCGCATTTCAATTCAAAGCTGTGGGGACAGGACTTGCGCGAACAGAGCATCAATTCTTTGAAAAGGAGAGATTGCCAATTGTTCAAGACATGATTTTGGCAGAAACAGAAGAAGAGCGAGAACAATTCTTATCCAAGTTGCTCGAATTTCAAAGAACCGATTTCGAAGGATTATTTGAAGTAGCGAAAGGAAAACCCATTACGATCCGATTGATTGACCCGCCTTTGCATGAATTCCTTCCAAAGGAGGAAGAAATAATCAAGCACATTGAAGAGCTGAAAGCAAAAGGGGACGAAAGCGAACAACTACAGAAACTCACAAAGATGCTACAAAGAGTTAGAGACTTGAAAGAAGCTAACCCAATGCTTGGCTTACGAGGATGCAGATTAGGATTAACTATGCCAGGAATAATCAGAATGCAAACCAGAGCAATCATCGAAGCAGCGCTAAATGTTCAAGCAAAAGGAATCGAGGTCCACCCAGAAATCATGGTGCCTTTGGTCGGATTTCCAAAGGAATTCAAACTCTCACGTAAAATCATTGATGAAACAGCTAAGCAAGTCATGGAAGAACGAAACGCAACAATTGACTACAGGGTCGGAACAATGATTGAGGTTCCAAGAGCTGCGCTCGCTCCAGAGGAAATTGTTAGCGGTGAAGATGGAGCCGAATTCTTTAGTTTTGGAACAAACGACCTTCACCAAATGACATTAGGCATTTCAAGGGATGACGCTGGAAAATTCTTGCCATACTATCTAGAACACGGAATCATTGATAACGACCCATTCATTTCAATTGATCAGAATGGCGTTGGTCGCTTAATGCAGATCTGTGTCGAAAACGCCCGTAAGATTAGACCCGATGTGAAACTAGGAATCTGCGGGGAACACGGAGGAGATCCTGCAAGCATAGAGTTCTGTCACAAGATTGGGCTTGACTATGTATCTTGTTCCCCCTATCGAGTTCCTGTAGCTCGCTTGGCCGCAGCTCAAGCTGCGCTTAGGGACAACCAAAACTAGAAAACCTATTATTTGACACAACTGATAACCTCCCCTCCCCTCGCAATTAATTTATAGCTAGAGCAATTGACTAACGAAACTAGACTTCTAACGATAGAGTTAAATCAAAGACTAGTGGAAACTGGAATAGATCGGTGTGGAAAGATGGTACAGCGAGCACGCATAAGATTACTAGGAACCAATCCCAAAGTCCTCAATCAAGTCTGTGACGAACTGAAAAAGATATCTGAGCGCACAGGAGTTCGCATGAGAGGCCCTATTCCCCTACCAACCAAAAAAGTGATCATTCCAGTTAGAAAGAGTCCTTGTGGAAATGGAACAAACACTTGGGATCACTGGGAACTGCGGATTCACAAGCGTGTGATCGATATTGATGCAGAGGAAAAAGCAATGAGATTACTCATGCGGATTCAAGTACCGGAAGACATACGTATCGAAGTTGAATTAGCCTAATTGTTCAGTTGAATTCAAACTCCGAATAATTTTTACAAAGATTAAGGCCAATTATTAAACGTCTCGTCTTTTCTAATGAATACACTAACTTTAAGCCAGTATTATATACTAGGAAAAAAGAGCATCAGAAGAGCATGAAAGAAGTCAAACTTCTCCTTCCCAAAAAGCACGAAGACGCTCTAAATGACCTAATTGATGATTTTAAGATCTCAGCATTTATTCTCGAAAGCAAAAGCGACACATTACTCTGTCTTATCTGGGTAACAAGCGAAAAAGTTAACGCCTTAGTAAGTGAAGCAAAAAAAAGAGGAATCGGTTCTGCGTTTGGATCCATAATCATTAATAACGTTATAATCGTTGAAAGCGGGGAACAAACCAGTGATGACCTTCCTTCGAGATTAGGAGTAAATGTTGAGGAAATACTAGGAAGTCTTAGAGGAAATGCTACCATATCACCAACGTATCTGCTTCTTACAGGTCTCGCCGCTGTTCTAGCATCACTTGGACTATATTACGATAGTGTTGTTACAATCATCGCTTCAATGATAGTTGCTCCCCTCATGGGGCCAATAGCATTAACTGCAGCGGGACTTATCTATCCTGAAGAAGGAATACTGAAAGACGGAATTATTGCAGAAATCGCGGGCCTTTTTCTCTCTGTGATTCTTGGACTTGTTGTAGGACTCATGCTACCAACGAGACAAGAACCAACCCATGAAATGCTTATCAGAGCAGTTCTTTCTCCGGATGTATTTTGGTTTGCTGTATTTAGCGGAGCGGCAGCAGGTGTGATTATTTCCAGAGGAATGGATCTATCAATTGTTGGAGTTGCAATAGCTGCATCCTTGGCTCCTCCAGCTGTAAATATGGGATTGTTGTTAGCACAGGGACATATGGATCTCGCTATCAAAGCAGGGATCATCGTCTTGCTTAATATTTTAGCAATTGATTTTTCATGTGGCTTGATGTTTGCACTTTATGGCGTAACAGAAACAGCGGGGGTATCACAAAGACAAACAAGCAGAGCAAAAAGGCTGAATTACTTAGTCTTGATAATTATTGGGGGGCTTCTAACCGTAATTGGAGTATTTATTGTACTTCAGGGAGTTTCGTAAATAGTGCTTCTTCTCTGAACAAAATAAATTGTTCAAAGTTACGAATTGGGTTCCCCGGTGAAGTCACTAACATAGCCGTTTTTAAATGAGCTCACTCCTTAGAAGTGTTTCAGCCATGTAAGGGTAAAACAGATCTTAGATTTAGCTAAAAGCTTAGGGAATGAGTGTTTCATTACGATTCTGACAGAAGTGAACAAAACGAAGGGTCCTTTCCCCTTTTTTTTTCTATGAGTGAAAAAACAATGCTTAAAATTAACAAAGCCTCGCTCTATTTTGAGAGTACTATGAAGAAGACAGTGAAAGATCTTATTCAGCAAGGATACAAAGGCTGTACAGTCAGAGATATCCTTACAGATCCAGAGTTTAGACAAAGAGTTTTGGAGGATAAGGGAGTCAGAGGGAATGATAGAGTAAAAGAACTCGTTATGGATAAACTTGCAGTAGGAGGAAAAGTTCTACTCACGGGCCCAACGGGTGAAGCAAAAACTTTGTTCGCAAGGTTGCTCCTGGATTACATTGTATCTGACGTGAACCAGAAAAAATACCACATTGCTGGTTGTCCATTCCTTGAAGACGCGTATTACGTGATAGAAGTTATCAACAACATTAAGGCCAATCCCTTCGCAAGTGTTTCCGTGCTACAATCTCTATGTCCTTATTGCAGAAGAACGATTGAGGGAATCTTAGGGGAGGAAATCAGTTCCGAAGTTAGTGTTGATAATATCGAAGAAATCATGAAAGTGGGAAAAAAGATCCCCGTAGCCCTCGAAAAAGTCCCGGTTGAGAAAACAATCGTTCGACGGGCTCAAATTGACCCTAGAACAGATCCAGAGAGTTTGTACATGCTTATTGCAGGTGTTGAAAACCTCGAAGTTCTTTTAGGAGGTGAGACAAAAGAAACATTCAACCCTGCAGCACACAAAGTTGGAGTTCTTTCTCAAGGCTTTATGGTTGTAAACGAGATCCAAAGACTTCCATTATCATTGCTCGAGGCGCTTATGGGATTCCTAGAAGACCCACAAGGCATAAAATATAATCTTCTCGGCCAAACGATATATGTTGATGGTGCCATTATTTTCACTTCCAATGCGCCATTAACTGTTTTTGGTGAAGAATCTCAACCAATCATTAACAGAGTTCCAGAAGTTCTGTGGCCAGCGAGGTCAGTAGGCGAACGGATTAAAATTGTCGCAGACATGTTTAGGGATCACATTGTGGTCTCAAGACAACATGTTCCGCCTAACCCCTCAGTAATTAGATTATTTGAATTAGCTGGAACAGACAGGAAAGACGTAGTTTCCAGACTAGCGGTTGAGTTTATTGCCCACGTCGCAAGCGAATCTATTCCTCAAGGCCTGCAGGCGGAAAATGTTACGAGAGCAGAAAGCAGGAAAGCAAGAGCCGAATTCTATGCGGCGTTAGAAGAAATCCATAACCCACAAAAGACGCCACATATCGACTTAAGAACTCTTAATAACGCAATCGGGGAAATCGTTATTCGAGCAGAACCCGCGTTTGACGATGCAAAAATAATAACCTTAGATTCTGTCAGAGCAACCCTTGACAATTACGACATAGATACTAGATACGTTAACGATGCTTTGCAAGCATTAAAAATGAGCTTGCGAGCTCACATCAGAGAAGGCAAGCTAAGCATTAGCGTAGAGGATGTAAGCGCAGATCTAGATCGCTTAACAAGCCTAACCCCTGAACAGTTGGACGAAATCATCATTTCTTATGAAGGTCTGAAAGAGCTAGATGCGGACCTCAAGAAGAAGGTCGTTGAACTCCTTCGACCCAGTTACGAACAGCTCCTATCGTTAGAGTTCATGCAATAAGGCAAAAAACTGGAGACAAGGGGCTATGCCACACAGAATTAAGGAAATATCTTCGGGATCATTACCAAACCCACTCTTCGCATTCGACCAGTGGCAACTAGATCTGTCGTTCGCAGATGCGGCTAAACTCCTACAGGCTTGGAGAAATCCAGTCAAAGCGAGAGGAATCCGCGAAGGCATTGTTGTGGCTTTGATGACCGAGGCACAATTAGCAATTGAGACAATTTCACAAAAATTGATGTATAATGCTCTCAGCCAAGAACAAGAAGAAGAACTGCTTGAAACCCTCAAGGTTTTGCGCTACATGAGTGCCACGGCATTACCAGAAGCGCTAGAACTAGTCACTCAGGATAAACTTTTAACAGAAGAAGACATCCGGAAATTCATTCAAAGGCATTTGCAAGGATTACAAGAAGAATACGGAAACATACGAGGAGCAAGAAGAATACTGAATAGATTACAGGAAATCACAGATTTAGAGATCGTAGATAGCTTTGGAAATAGGCGACGAGTGAAAAAAGACGAAGTCATTGAATTTTTGGGATCCATCCTCGGCTCATTCCTAGCTAAGCAAAGTGCCCTTCAACCGCTCCATGGTGTAACGTCAAAACCATTAGGAAAAGTTCTACCCTTGCAAACGTACAAAGCCGCAGCAATCTCTTCTACGAGAGTTCCTCCTGAAAGCATCGACCAAGATGACATAAGAGTCCTAGACAAAGACAGAGTTTCCTTAATCTACTTGGTAGTTGATATGAGCCAGTCAATGCGAAGAGTTGTGTTCGAACAAGGGTTATCTAGACTGGATGGGGCATTACTTACATCCTTAGGTTTGTATTATTTCTTCACAAACGTAAACAGAAAGAAGGGGAGAATATTCAAACCATTCACT
>JALTMP010000184.1 GCA_027001645.1 Candidatus Heimdallarchaeota archaeon | reverse complement strand
TCCAAGTTCATTGCCTTGCAAGTCTTGAATGATGAATGTGGGTATTTTTCGGACGTTATACTTTTCTGCCACGCCGGGTTGGTCGCGGTCTTCGATGATGAATTCCCATTCGGGTAAGCCTTTGGATATCTTGCATAGTTTTGGCACGTTTCTGCGACAATCGGCGCACCAATGCGCGGTTATGCAGATGACTCTTGCTTTGGGTAATTTTTCTCGCGTGGCTACGATGAGATCCTCGAGGGGCTGGTATTGCTGGTATCTTGTGGCGAATCCCTCATCAGCCATGACATATTCGTAGAGGGTTGTGGCGACGTCTCCATTTCCTTTTTTCCCAGCAACAATTACGGGACGTTTTTCGGCCTTTTGAGCTTCTGCTTTGGACGCAGCTTTGGATTTCTTGACGGATCCCCACTGGGTTGTTTTGAGTTTTGTGTCAGAAAGCCCGTGCTTTTTAATATAATCGATTGCTTGGATTGCAGCTCTTGCTCCGTCCCCGGCAGAGATAATTGCTTGTCTTGCAATGCCCCCAGTGATATCTCCTGCGGCAAAGAATCCGGGCACGTTTGTTTTTTGTTCCCGGTCGACTTTTACGAATTGGCCGTCGAGTTCGACTCCGATTTCTGCAGCTATCGCGGAGGACGGTAACGTTCCCACTTCTATGAAAACAGCGTCTACGTCCACAGTTTTTTCTTCATTGCCGGTTTTGAACCTAAATTTTGCAACATTTCCGTCGGGTCCGCCAATGATTTCTAGAGGGCGTGCGTTGTCGTAGAGGTTTACATTTCCGGCGTTTTTGAGTTGCTCGATGATGGATGGTTCAATGCCACCGTAGTTTGGCCTAGTGATGATGAGCTCTAGGCGTGAAGCCAGTGGCACCATGCGTAGGGCAGCACTTCCTGCTTCTTCTCCGAATCCGACTACGGCTACAGGTTTTCCTTGGAAGAGCGGTCCTTCACAGACAGTGCAATAGCCTACTCCTTTTGCGTAGTATTCTTCCTCTCCGGGGACTCCGAGTTTTTTATACCGGGTTCCGGTGCATAAGATGACTGCGTAGGCAAGATATGTTTCCCCTTTTGAATCTGCGATTTCAAACACGTCTTTTTCGTCTTTTTTGATTCTTCTAATTCTTCTCACTTCGTCTTCTACGAGGATTGCCCCATAATCTAAAGCATGGAGAAGCATTGCTTCTGTGATTTGCAAGCCTTGTGTTCCTTCCTCTCTCCATGTGAGGAAGTTTTCGACAATTCCTGCTTTTGCCAATTGGCTGTCATATGGATCACCAAAAATTACGGTGCGCAAACCGCCTCTTGCAGCATAGAGTGCTGCTGAGAGACCAGCTGGACCCGCCCCGATGATCGCAATATCGTTTATTCCTTGGGTGGGGCTTGTCATATTAAGTTACTTATTGGTAACTCGGATTATAAGTCTTTTTTGAGTACTAAATTAAGCAATGGGTGCTTTGTATTTTAGAAAAAGCGGAGTTTTTCATAAAGGGAGATCACAGCATGATTGCGGATTGGAGAAAAAACTGCCCGACTACGTAGGACAGATGGGTGAACGGGTCAAGATTGGTTTTGACAGATTTTGTTTCTCGAAGCGCAATGGTAAAATCAGATGCGAAGAATAATGTTGCTCCAAGTATGGCGAGGGTTTTTCCGGCTGTGTTGTCTGCGATTCCAACGATAACTGCGCTAGCTAAGGTTGTAGCGATTAGCAGTGAGTAGAGGAAGCTAGCTATTCGAAGCTTTTGATTTTCAAATCGGTAGCCGGTGAAGCGATATGCTAGGATGCTTATCCCAAGAATTGCAAGAATTGTGACTCCATATTGGGGCATTGTGGCGTGGGTTGTCTGTGAGAACCAGAAAATGAAGCCAATAACATAGAAGACGTGAGCAATTGAGAACGCGCTTATGCCGTCGATTAAGCGGTTTTTGGTAATGCTTATTTTCTCATCCATCAAGAGATCTCCAAAAAATGATGCAAGGATTGCCAAGAAGAACGCCGTGTGGGTGTAGAGATTTGGTTGGGGCGAAGCGAAGATGAGGAAGGCGAGACTCATGAGGAGGATGAGGAATGCTTGTGTGAGGAAGACAAATTTTCGTTGTTGCCTTTTCTTGGCTTTGAAGTAGCTAATTTCAAGGCCAAGGATCATTCCCCCTGTGAGGGCGATTAGGAGAAGTTCAAACATGGTTAGGGCTTAATTGTTGTGCTTTTGAGAATTATCTTAATGGAGTGGTGGGTGGATTAGTGGGGAGAAGTTTTACAGAAGGGTTGCTTTGAAGAGTTTTATTTCATGTGGGTGGAATTGTATGAGTTGTGTGTTGGGATCGGGGAGGCTTTGTTTTGTTTTTCCTTGAAGATAGATTGCTTGGATTTGGGAGACGAAGGGGTGTGTTTTGATTCTTGTTTCTTGGGGTTGGGAGAGGGAGTTATAGGCAGTAATTAGTATGCTGTTATTTTTCTTGCGCAGAGAGGTGATTCGGATGTTGGGGTTTTGAAAGCGGATTAAGGGATCTTGGAGGGCGGGCGGAGGGGAGGTGTTGCTGTTGTGGGGGATCGTAGTTGCATGGAGGCAGAAGGTTTCAGCATGGTCTTGGATTTCGTGCATGGGGGTGTTTCTTGGGTGTATTAGGAGCGCGTATTCGTATTGGTATTGTTTTTCGAGTTCTTGGGCTCCGGGGGTTTCGAGTTGGGGACCTGCGTGTTCTGGTCTTTCCGGATAATCTGCTCTTGACATCCATCCTATTGCTCTTAGCAGAGTTAGGGCAATTTTTCTCCCGTTTACGACTTCTATTTCGGGAAGCCCTTTGTTGAAGACAGTGATTCCTAGGGGGAAGTTATTGGAGGGGTTGACTCGGAGGAAGCGTTTTTGGGGCTGGATACCGGAGGGTTTTTCGGGGTATTTTTCGGGATCTCCGATGGGATCCGTGGGTCGCTGAATGTAGCCGAAGTGGGTTTCTGTTATTGAGGTGTGGGTTTCAAAAGGCATGTCGAAGCAGATTCTGAGGCGATGATCCTTTGCCCTGTTTGTGAGGGTGGTTTTGATATCAATTCTAGGGTGTGATGCATAGAATCTAAACGTTGTCTTTATGGGAATGGTTGTTTTTCCTTTTCGTTTTTCTCGGTTGGAAGTGATTTCGTTGAATACTTCAAGTTCCATGGTTTGTTCAATCTCAGTGAAGACGGGACCGTTTGCCGTGAGTTTTCGCTTGATCTTTTTTGGTTTTGCTTTTTCTGGGCCTAGTTTTCCAAAAGTGTAGAGATCTCCCCGATCTCCCCAGTCTTCAAAGTAGTGAAGACCAGTGAGCGTTTCGCCAGTATTCTTGTCGATGAGGGTGATTGTTCCGTTTTTCTGGAATGTGATAATGTGATAAGGGGTTTCGATTCTGTTTGTGGTGGGATTTGTGGGAAGAAGGGGTTGTGTGGGTGGATGATCGTTATTTGTCGCGAGTACTATCTTTGCATGAGTTGTTGCCCATGGCCCAAGGAGGGCTGTGCTAGCGAATCTTTGGCTGGTTTCGCCAAGGATGGTGACGTGGAATTTCTTGTAAGTCTTTGAGTCAATGAGTTGGATAAGTTCTTGTTTCAGTTGGGCAATGTCGAGGGTTCCTTTTTCTTCTTCGTGGGCGATAAGCTTGATTTCGCATGTGTTTCCTTTTGGTGTTATGTAGACTTCGTTGACGTAGAGGTCTCCAATTTTTCGGCTTTGCACTAGTTTGAGCATGGCTTTTAATCGGGTTCCTCCGGTTTCGAGTTCCCAGTACTTGTTTTCAGTGATGGCGAGTTCTTGTATGGGGAGTTGGTTTTCCCCGATTTGCAGGGATTTTGGATTTTGGTTTAAGGGAAGTTCGAATTCGAAATATGCGGGAACGGCCTTAGCATTGGTGGGATTGAAGATGAGCAGAGCTATGGGGTGTGGAGAATTGACTTGTGTGGTTTTTATGGTGTTTATTGAGCTTGTGATTACTTCTTGGGCGATGGTTTCCGCCCATGAGAAGCGTGTTTTCATTTCTTCATGGACGAGGTCGATCGATGTTCCACAAATGGAGTCGTGGGCGTGGTTTCTTAGGAGCCATTTCCAAGCAATCTTGAGCAGAGCTGCGGAGGAAGGAAGAGGGGATATGAGAGAGGCATAGACGTGAAGTGGTTCCGCGTACCGAGTAAGGAGGTCTTCTATTCTTTGGTTCCATTGTTTGATCCACATCCTAGTTGAATATGTGTCTTGTAGGAGATGTGCTCTTGCTGCTGATCGATGTTCGCCACAGTAAGTGAGGAGGGGGAGGTCCTTGTCTTGCAGATAGTTATCAACCGCTTTGACGTATTGGTTGAGCGTTACTAATTGGATACTTGTTTTAGGAATTGCAAGGGTGTTCAGAGCTTTGAAGAGGGGAGGGTGGGGAAACATATGATCTACGCCGTTCATGAGCAAGTATAGGGGGGTTGCGGCGAATGGTTTTAGGTCTTGTATTTTTTCAAGAATTGCTTGTTCAAGGCTTGTTTGCTCTGTTGGGAGTTCTGCGGCGTTAAAGTAACCGGTTGCGAGGTAAATGGTTTTGACAAAGGCTTTGCTGTCTTTACTTCGTTTCCAGATGAAAGGAGTGGTGGTAATGTTTTCGGGAACTCCTCTCCAAATAACAGCCCAGTGGATATTGGCAATGTCGTGGAGCAATTGAGGAATGACGCTACTATGCCCGAATTGATCAGGAAGGTATCCAACATTGCTTATTGGGATGTCAAGGTCTTGAGCAAGGTCTATGGAATATTCAAGATTTCGAATTAGGCTTTCTCCGCCCACTAACCACTCGTCAGCGAGGATGTACCAGGGACCAACACTGATTTGTCCTGTCCGAATTGGTTTTACGAGCTTTTCTCGATCGTTAGGGAACACTTCAAGATAATCTTCCAGAATAATGGTTTGTCCGTCAAACGTGAAGCGAAAGCCGGGGTCTTCCGCCAATGATAGGAGGAGTTGCACAAGTTTTACTAAGCGATGTCTGAAGGATTGGAATGGCAAGTACCATTCTCGGTCCCAGTGAGTGTGTGGAACAATGTAAGCAAAT
>JALTMP010000183.1 GCA_027001645.1 Candidatus Heimdallarchaeota archaeon | reverse complement strand
TAATGCTACCAGCTCGTATTACTATTATTACGACTCTGTTGCCTTTACAAATGTCTACGATCTAAGATACATGCTCAGTGCTTCTGTTTTCTTAGGAACATCGGTCGATAGCTACATTGATGCAGCCGTGATTTATCGATTTTACGAGTTTGGCAAAACATGGGGGCCACAAACCTACCTTTCACACAACTATAGTTCACAAGACATAGATGCTGATGGTTCTTTCGACAGTGCTTATATTGACATTGAGCTCTCTTCGAATTCACCGTTTACTGATGTTCCGGTCGGGGTTCAAATCGACATTTATCAATATAACACTTCAAACGGGGCTACCCAGTTGATTTCAGGCTATTTGGACACAGTTTATTTCTTCCCAGGCATGACATTCACGTATCAATTTACAGCAACGGAAGCTTACACATATTACTTCAACGTCACTTTATTTGGAAGCAGAATTACATACGATTCTTTCTGGTTTATTTCAGATCTTACCCCACAGACGCTCCTGGGAGGCATTAGCATTAATAGCACGATAATGGAATATGACAACAATTACGACAATACGACCGATAGTTTTGACATATCAGTATTCATCTTCACAAATGCAACGCGAGACTTCCTCGTTAAGGAAACCGTTTACGTTTTCACAGCAGGCACCTATACCCAAGTGCTCTATGATCAGTTGGAAATCGCACTAACAACCTTCCCAAACCAAAACAATGAATTCACCCGTACCATTGAGGTTTATGAGAGCGGCAACTTCATGATCATAGTAGAAGTGTGGGATGCTAACGGCACGATTCAATACTATTCTCAGACGTACTACATTTATTCCGCAGCTCCGAATTATGACAAATTCATAACAGTCAATGGTAATTACTTTATTTACGACTCGGACTCTGATGGCAACAATGACTTTGTCCAGTATTCACTTGACTTGAACAGCTCAATTCCACTGGTTTTAGAAATAGGATGGGGCATATTCTACTATGATTCGGCGTACCAAGACTGGTTATGGGTAGACGGATTCTATGAATACTCAACTTACAATGGTACAATATCACTCTTGTTCAACTATACAGCTACCTTCGATGGTCTCTTCAAGTTTGAAGTCGTTGTAAACGGCGATATGGGAACAAGTATCTTCTACGATCAGTTCAATCTAACACTGAGTGCTCTCAGCTCTGTGACGACAACCACGACAGATACTACAACATCGACAAGTTCTACCACTACTACATCCAGTACCTCAATCGCCAATTCAACAGCGACAGACACAACGACTAACGCTAATACCACGCCTGCAGAAACTACAGAACCACAAGGTAATGAGCCAGCCGGTCTACCATTGCCATTTACGGATTACGCAATATTGCTCATCACTCCAGGATTAATAGGAGCAATCGTCTCAGTAAGAAGAAAGAAAATCTAAACACCAAGCCTCGCATCCCATAGACCCGCAGGATACGGAGGGGGGAGGGAGACAATATCAACTTCCTAAAATTTTTTGCATGAACGGAGATATGCGGAAATCAAAGAACACAAGATTATGCTAAGTTTTTGAATAGGGTTTCAAATCCGCCAACTAGTTCGGGATGTGCAGTAGAGAAAAACTGGTACTCCTTTGTGAGCTTATTCTCCAGTAAGAGATAAGCCTTGTTGTCGATAAGAATCAAATTAAACGGGATTCTCGTCGAAAAGTAAACGGGGATTTTGACATCACCAATTCGGGAGAAATGATTTTTCAAGATCTCCTGAATGAATTTGACACTTGTGTAATATTTGACATCAACACCTCTTCGAATAGCGTCTATTAGGTGGGCCGATAGCTCAGGCCAAGGGTTTGTTCCCCCTTTTGCAATAACAGCGATCCATAATCGTTCGCTTGATGCGTCCACATCATGAGTAAGCTCTGCAAAACTAGAAGGCGCAAGCAACATTGGTGGCACGGTTAGGGATTGACTAGAAGTTGCTTCCCAGAGCCGAAGCAATTGCTTTTCGAGGATGTTCAGCTTTTCAAACAGCATTTCAGCCTCTTTTCTTTTTACTTCTTTAATCCGCTGTATTATTTCGCGCGGGTTCTTGGCAAAAAACGTTCTAGGAGGGAGAGTCTTTTCTTCAATTAATTGCTTTTCCAGAAGTTTTTGGATATGAGAGTAGATTCCAGTTCTGGGCAGATTGGCAATTGCAGAGATCTCTCTAGCTGTAATCCCGTCATTAGTGAGGATTGTAAAATAGATCTTGCATTGGTTTTCAGAAAGGGAGAATATTTCTTTTAGAAATTGGAACAGCTCAGGTAAGCTATATTCTGATTTAGTGCCGGCTAGCCGTTGCCGACTTAATCGATCCATGAGAAGTTTCTCTATGTAATCGCTTATCAAGATTAGGTAACAAGAATGGAAAAAAGTTTCACTTGATTAATAAAGAAGCTGTAATAAATTGTCATTAATCCAGATGACACTTGCTTAATTTTGCTCAACAATCCCGCAATGTAGTCATTTTTGTGTTTTAACTGAGTCATGACAGTAGAGAACAACAGAATTACATTGTTTCAAACCTATTGTTCATAGAAAACAATTACTGAGTGCAAAATGCAAAGAGACAAAACACCCCTTGTGACAAGCAAAGCGAATCAAAGCCATCGAGAAAACGATTCATTGGTTGTGGTTTTTCTCCAAATGGGTGGTCCAAAAGATCTTTCAGAAGTAAAACCGTTCTTGAGAGAATTGTTTTCAGACCCCATGATTATTCAGCTACCCAAATACTTACGACCCTTCCAATCAGTACTAGCACGACTAATCTCTGTAATTCGGGCAAATGGTACAAGGGAAATGTACCAACAAATAGGGGGCGGGTCACCAATTCTTAAAATCACGACTGAACTTGCCGAAAAAGTCGAAAACCTCTTAAAAACGAGAGGAATTTCAGCAACCACATTTGTGGTTATGCGATACACCTTTCCAAGAGCCAAACATGTCGAAGCACAAATCAAGCAGACTAGCCCAAGTAAATTGATCTTATTTCCCCTATATCCGCACTATAGTATAGCAACGTCAGAATCAAGCTTCCGAGACATCAAAGCCCACTTGAGTTCAGATCTATGGAGCAAGACAATGGTTGTATCGGACTGGAGTAAAGCAGAATTCTACATTGACTGGTGGGCAACAGAATTAGGAGATAAAATTAGCGAAATAAGTTCAGCCGAGTTAAAGAAAACCCACATTCTATTTTCGGCTCACGGCCTACCTAAGAAATACGTTGAAAGGGGAGATTCCTACCCTAAGCGCGTTGAGGAAGCAGTAACAGCAGTAATAGAAAAACTAGGAAAAAAAGGAATTGTCCTACCTCATACATTGTCGTATCAAAGCAAAGTTGGGCCTGTTGAGTGGCTGAAGCCCTACACAGACGAGGTGATTGAAGAATTAGCCAAAGCGGGCACACAGACAATCATTGTTGTTCCAATAGGGTTTGTCAGTGACCATGTGGAAACCCTTTTTGAAATAGATATTTTCTACAAAGAACTTGCGTATTCCTTAGGAATCAAGCGATTTGAACGAATTGCGGTCCCTAATGCGGATTCAGAATTTGCAAAGGGGCTAGCTGAGTACCTTATGGAGATGATCGACAATGATAAACGGTAGCTTACCGGATCAAATTCTTCTCCTAACATGGGATTTGTCAAATCTGTCATTGGAAGAGTTTG
Organism: Candidatus Heimdallarchaeota archaeon; assembly: GCA_027001645.1. Lineage (GTDB taxonomy): Archaea > Asgardarchaeota > Heimdallarchaeia > Heimdallarchaeales > JAJRWK01 > JAJRWK01. The sequence continues at coordinate 1,359 of JALTMP010000183.1, read as the reverse complement.
AAGAACTGACCCAAAAAACTTCAATCCACGAACAACGAATACGGGAGATCTTGGATAAGAACAGCTCTTCAGGATTTTTTGTGCTAAAAACATGTCAGCGGATCATCTTCATGACATGGTCCCAAGTACGGCAATATCGAGCGATCATTAAGGAAATTGAAAAACTGCTGGGAACGAAGATTACTAGTCGTTTGCTTTCTTTTCGAGGATCTAACGCATTCTATCACTTGGCAAATATAGCGTCGTCTTTGGATTCTTTGGTTCTCGGTGAACCACAAATCCTCGGACAGGTTCGTGATGCATACAAAGTAGCCGTAGATAGGAAACAATTGCGTCCACCACTAGAATTCGTAATTCGAGAGGCAGTAAGGTCAGCAAAAAAAGTGTTTCGCGAGACAAGCCTCCCCAGGGGTAAGATCTCATTCCTCTCTTTGCTTGAAGATGAAATTTCTTTCTTGAAATCTTATCAAAGGCCTCTGCATATTGCCCTTTTTGGAACGGGGGATATGGCAAAAAACACAATTGCGCTTCTAAAAAGGGTATCTTCCAAGATTTATCTAGACGTATATACAAATCGTCAAGAATTAGTAGTGAGGAAACTCCATGCGGAGAATTCTTTGCTTTCGGACCGAATTTTTGAGGATGGTGAAGTTCGCCTATTGCTTGTCAATCAATTTTATGATCGGGAGTTACCTCCTTACGATGCAATATTTCTGGCCACAGATCGAACTGCGGCGTTCTTCACCCAAAAAGATGTGTTGAGAGTTAAAAACAGTTTTCAAGATCCGGACAAACATTTGCTAATCATTGACTTGGGGATGCCAAGAAATAGTGATCCCAATGTTGCGAAAATCGAGAATGTGAAACTATTACAAGTTTCAGATCTAATGGAGAGAGCAAAACATGCTGAAAAGCAGAGAAAACAAGCAATAAGACATGCTAAACCGATCATTTATTCTCAAGCAGTCCAGCTTAACCGAAAATTATTCATCTTTCTAGAACAAGAACGAATTCTCAACTTTCGAAGAGACCTGGAAAACGCCTTGACTAAAAGAAAAACCCAGCTTTTGGAAGTTATTGATAAGGATCACCAGAACTCTAAGCTTGATAGGACCCTAGAAAGAGTGTTTCATGAAATTCTTCATATTTCTCAGAAGCATTTCGAAAAAGCATTGATGGAGGGGAAGCCATGATTCGAATTGGAGCTCGTGATAGCACATTATCCAGGATACAGACAGAAACGGTGAATTCAGCAATCGAAGAGTTAGGGATCAAGACTGAAATTCAGTATTTTTCATCTAAGGGAGATAAAAACAGAATAACCCCGATGCACAAGTTTGGTGAAATTGGTATATTCAC
>JALTMP010000182.1 GCA_027001645.1 Candidatus Heimdallarchaeota archaeon | reverse complement strand
TCGATCTTTGGTGTTATTTCTGAAACCTCTTCGGTGGTTAATGGTGCTCCGATGAAGTCAGTAACTCCCGGAACAACGTGAACGAGTTTAACTGGGCGTGATATGCCAATATAGAAGAACTGCCCTGTCCCGAGTCTGTTCAGCTCATGAATGAATGATCCACTGCTTTCTCGTAGGCTTGTGTTCCCCTCGATTGCTTGCTTTAGATTTTCCCAGTCTCTTCTTCCTGTGTGCCTTCCCAAAAAGTATGTATTGCACTCTCCCACGATGTTGGCATCAATATCAACGGGTTTCTGTGTTGCTAATAGAAGGCATAATCCATACTTTCTTCCTTGCTTTGCGATTTTTAATAAATGCTTCTTGGTGATTGTATGTTTTACAGGAGGTGCTATTCCATGAAGTTCATCAAGACCTATGATTAATTTAGGTCTGCTACGGGGTTGCTCAAACCCCCAAACATAAATCCTATGAAGTAAATTAGCGATTATTTGATTCTTAGTGGATTCTTCAATTATATCTGTGAGATTAAGTATGACGATCCTTGTTTTTTCCCGCGGAGATCGGATTAGGCTGTTCATGTCAAAGGAAATACCTTGCCCATGCAATCTAGCATTTGGTCCTACTTGCAAATGCTGAAGTGTTGTTAACAATAATCTTTGAGCTTGTTTTGAAAGGCTTGCTTGTTCCCTTGTTGGAATGAATTCTTCATGGCTTAATATTTCGTGTAATTTCTTAGGGCTTAGAATTTCTGTCCCTTGAAGTGCTGCGTTAGAAAACACGTAATAAAGGAAAGTTACGATGGATTGAAAAGAGGCTGAAACTGGAGATAGGCCAGGAATTAAATTTGACACAAGAATTGCTTTCGCATAAGCAGTATCCTCAAATCTGGTCTTTCCTTGGTTGTCTGATTGGGCATGATTTGCTTGACCAACCAGCTTAATAGAGAAAGGACTCAAATTAATCGGGTTAATTTTTCCCCCAGGGGTAATTACAATCGGTTCTACTTTTTCCAAATACCTCTTCAGATATTCTCGATTTTCCTCTTCAATTTCACTCATTTCTCTTGGTAGCAATAGCCGAGAAAGATCTCCTTGTAAATCAACGACTATTGAAGGAATTCCTTCTATGGCTGCATTTTCTATGATTCTTCTAAATAGAACCGATTTCCCAGAACCCGTGCTCCCGCTGACAAACACATGCCTTGTTAGGTCTTTGGTAGGCAGAAGGAATGGTTTTCCATCCTCGTCTTTCCCTATGAAAAGCATATTAGTAGGCATGTGTTTCGCACACCGGGCTAAGTTCTCTCTCAAGACTTATCTACTTACCTCTATATCTTGGCATTACAAAAGCCTAATCTAATAAAAAAACGATAAAAAGAAGGGTCAGTGGTGGGAGAATAATCGGAATCAGATCTGTGCTCACACTTGCGAAAGAGCCCTATCTAAGGCTTCAATCGCGTCATCTGCAGATTCTAACCCTACTGAATACCTTATCAAGTTATTAGGGATGCCTGCTCGGCGTTTCATTTCTTCGCTCATCTGGCCGTGTGTGGTTGAGGCGGGATGTACCCATGTCGTGTAGTCTCTGCCAAGATCCGTAACTTGGACTCCGAAATCAAAGATTTGGGCGAATCTTACAGCGGCCTCGAATCCTCCCTTGATTTCAAATGACATTAAGTGGCTGTATCCTGGTGTTCCGTCCTCGAAGCGCATTAGTCGCTTTGCTATTTCATGTTGTGGATGAGACGGTAACCCGGGATAGTTTACTCTTTCAATTTTGTCATGGGTCTCTAGGAATTTCGCTATTTTCAACGCATTTTCACTAACTGCCCGAACTCTCACCTGTAAGCTGTTGAGGTTATCCCAGATGGCTGCTGCAGATGGGGGGTGCAAACACGGACCGATGTTTCTATAATGGCCTCCTTTTACCTTCATCACAAAGTTCTCTTCATATTCCTCAACATTTGTTACTATCTTTTCTTTAGCAACAATTGCTCCCGCGATCGCTCTCCCACTGCTTCCCATGATTTTTGAAACTGAGTGCACAACGATATCTGCGCCCAACTCCAATGGTCGCATTAACGCTGGTGATGCAATTGTAGAATCAACGATCAATGGGATTCCATGCTTATGAGCTACTTCTGCGAGGGCAGGAATGTCTGCTACAAAGAGTATCGGATTTGAAGGTGACTCAACATACAGAAACTTGGTTTTCTCAGTTATTTGCTTCTCCCAAGCATCAATATCCCATGGCTCATCAACCCAGCGAACCTTCCACCCCATTCTAGAATAAGTCACGCTGAAAAGCTGTTCAGATCCACCATAAATCCTGTTAGAAGAAACAAACTCATCTCCTGTCTCCAAAAATGGCATAGTTGCCATAAATACCGCCGACATCCCCGAAGCAAGACAAAGCCCTTGGGTTAGTTCGGGGATATTCTTTCCCTCCAATGCAGCAATTTTCAATGCTAAATGATCAATCGTTGTGTTGTCTATCCTTGAATAAATCTTATTTGGGTCATCCACTGTCTTATAGCTCAATAGCAACGATCCATCAATGAGTGAATCATATGGCGCACCAGTTGGCGTGCTAAATACTGGCAAAGTCATAGACTTGAACTGCTTCATGTCGTCTTGGTCATACATGCCCCAGAGACTAATGGTATCAAAGCCTTTCTTCTTCAGATTCATCATCTGAGCGGCTCGTTTCTTAATCATCTTCTCGCTTCGCTCAAGGAAGTAGTCCTCCTCGGACTTAACTGCTTTTAACCTCTGAATCTCTTCCTCAAGTTCGGCGATTTTCTTTTCTATAAATGACATTTTTTTAGGGTCGTGTTGAACTGTCATGTCAATTCCCTTTCCGTAGCCTGTTGGAGGCTTCGTGACTGCTACAGAAAACTACTTATTATTTATTTGGGGGGAAAATCATTACACGCGATTCTTGACATAAACTACCTCTTTTTTGAGAAAACTCTTTTTTGATCTTGTCTTCACCATTGTCATGCATGGTCTTTTTGTTGTTGCTGTGGCTATGATTGTTTCAGATGGTGAACGAATCCTTCTTGGAAAAAGATCAAAGGCCCGAGACTTTAAACCCGGAATCTGGGAAATTCCTGCAGGAAGGCTAGAATCAGGAGAATCACCCAAGCAAGCAATTATTCGCGAGGGAAAAGAGGAACTCAATTTAGAGCTCAAACCGATAGGTCTTGTAGACGCTTACGTTTTCAAAAGAAACGAGCAACACTTATTGTTACTAAACTATGCATGTGAGGTTGTTGAGGGTGTTCCCAGACGCTCCTCAGAGCACGACGAATTAAGATGGGTTACCGAAGAAGAAGCTATATCTCTTCTTCCTTACTCAAAACAACAAAAAGTCATCCAACGTTATTTCGATTTGAAGAAAAAAACTTGTTTTTCCTAAGTAAAACAATTCTTTCCAAATTTATTTGTCCGCCGTTTAAACAAAGGACTCTTGATTCTTAAGAGTACTATTATGGTAATTACTATTTTATTTGCAACGAATTCTATCATGATTTAAATTCTATTCTTCCGTGATACCCCCAATGCATCTACTAAGATACAAGAATCGAAGGGCATTGATCGCCCTATTGACAGCAAGCATAATACTGCTATCACTAGGAATTGGCACCCACATGACTCAGAGTGCCACAACACCGCGAGTTGTAATGATTCCGGGCTGGCATGGAGATGGATCTATTTTCAAAGTCATGATACCGGTTTTGGAACAAGCTGGTTTGCAAGTAATCGACTTTGATGACAGCGCTCCTGGAACACAAGCGATTTCTCACGATGCGTCTGCACCGCCTGGAAACCTCGATATTCCCGCACTAGCAGATCAAGTTGAAGAAATGATAAAAGCAAAAACAAATCCTGGAGAAGTCATTAACATTGTTGCTCACAGCATGGGAGGGCTTATTGCCCGATACATGATTGAAAAAGGTCCTTCTGATCCCAACATTGATGATGATTGGGCCGCAAGAGTTGACCAACTAATCATGCTCGGTACACCCAACCATGGCACATGGGAAGCCTATATTGGCCAACTATCGCCTCTCTTTGGTGATTGGGCCGCTTCTGCTGCTCAAATGATTCCTGGGAGCTCCTTCTTGGAAAGTCTAGGCTATAGCGAACCCGCTGGTGAGAAATATATAACCGTCGGTGGAGATCCTTGGTATCTTCCAGGCTTTGATGGTGTTGTTCCTACTGACTCTCCAAAACTTGCCGGAGCAGAACATTATGTTGTCAATGGGCATCATGGGGAGCTCGCAACTCTTCCAAGTGTTATTGATCTTATAATTGAGCAATTTGGGTACACGCCCCAGAACGAGGGAGAATCGCTTCCCTTGGTTGGAACCGCTTTTATTAGGCTTGAATACTTCAAAATGACTGGAGATCACGAATGGGGCACGGAAGAATACTACATGGATGTCTATGTGGACAAGGATGGTGGAAATGACAATTACCAATACGTCCATACATTCAGGTATGATCGAGACGGACCCTTTACTTGGAATCCCGGGAACTCCGGGCCCAACACTGCCACATTCACCATACCGGGGACGTCCCCGAGAATGGACGTGAAAATCGTTCTTCGGGAAGACAGCGACATGATTAATGTCTTTTACTACCGGGACATTATGTACTCTGAAGACGTAGATGGCGTGGACTATTATAGTGACACGGCTGCAGATCCCAGTGGCTCCGGGAACAATGAAATACGGATCTCGGTAAACGGAATTACCTCTGACATTGGTCAGACCGTTGATGTACAAGTAGTGCTTGATCGTGTTAGAGTTGATGATGACGGCGATTGGGCCGGTGATGGTGAAAACTTCTTCAAAGTCTGGGCTGGAAGCCTTGGATACGAGCTTTCCTACACATGGGGAACTTGGAGCGGAGAGGATGTTTATTGGATCGAGTATACTTGGCAGCCAGGCTCTACCTCTGATGCACTCATCTATAGTGGAAGAATGGTCAAGACAGATACACTTCGCCTACGATTCGAACTATGGGATGACGACGGCATATGGGGTGATGAACATCTCAGCGGAGATTTGGATGT
>JALTMP010000181.1 GCA_027001645.1 Candidatus Heimdallarchaeota archaeon | reverse complement strand
TCAAAAATTAAGTGATTTTGAAAAGAAGATCGTGGTAACTGCAGGCCTGGGTCTCATGAGCGGAGCTCAGCCACTAGCCATTAAAATGAACAATAAGATTGCCATTATCGCAGAAATCAATCCAAAGCAAATTGATCGTCTCTACAATCTCGGGAGAGATCGTGGCACTCCATATCTTGATCTAAAAACCGAGAGTGTGGAAGAAGCAATCAAGCTTGCAAGAGAATACGCCGAAAAAGACGAACCTGTTTCCATCGGCGTGTTAGCAAACGCTGTTGATCTCCTGCAATACTTGGTAGACAACGACATTACTCCTCATGTTTTAACCGACCAAACGTCAGCTCATGACATGCTGAACGGTTACGTTCCCGAAGGATTAACTTATGACGAAGCCGTAGAATTGAGAAAAACGAATCCTGAAGAATACCAAAAACGATCATTCAAAACCGTTGCAAAGCACGTGAAACTCATGCTAACATTACAAGAAAGAGGAGCAGAAACATTTGACTACGGCAACAATATTCGGGCGCACGCTCACAAAGCAGGTGTTAAAAATGCTTTTGATTTTGAAGGCTTTGTTGTAAAATATATACGTCCCCTCTTTTGTATTGGAAAAGGTCCTTTTAGATGGGCTGCTCTGTCCAATGACCCAGAAGACATTCTAGTTACTGATGAATATGCCAAGAAACTCTTCCACGATGACCCGCAATTAGTGAACTGGATTGATCTGGCTGAAAAATACATTCCTTTTGAAAAGGGACTGCCAGCAAGGGTCTTTTGGGCAGGGTTCTTCGGGAGAGCGGCCTTCGGCATGCTCATGAATAAGCTTGTCGCTGAAGGAAAGCTAAAAGCACCTGTGTTCATCTCACGCGATCACCTAGACGGTGGTTCTGTCGCGTCCCCCTATCGAGAAACCGAAGGAATGAAAGACGGAAGCGACGCAATTGGAGATTACGCGGTTCTAAACCTTCTAGGAAATGCTTCAAGTGGAGCAACTCTCGTCGCATATCACGGAGGCGGAGGAGTTGGTGTCGGTTACAGCTTACATGCTGGGCAAATTGTCGTCGCTGACGGAGAGCGAATATCTCAAGAACGCATATTTAGGGTGCTACTATGGGATCCAATGTCCGCTATCCTTCGCCATGCTGCTGCCGGATATGAAGAAGCAATACAAATCGCGAAAGAATTCGAACTAGTTGTGCCGGGCATTCTGGATAACAAGCAAAATAACTATCGTAAGATCTACCAAAAAATTATTGACATTGTCAAAGAACGCACAGGGATCGAACTCTGGCCACCATTGGAAAAAATCGAACTGGAGCTTCTCTGATTCAAAACTTGATTCCCATTATTTCTTGTAAGAATACAGCATGATCTTCTTCACTTCTCTTTTTCCTCTCTTTTTCAGTTTAAACTCTTAATTGTTCAAGAATAATTACGGTTTCAGAAACGAATAGCACAACTAAAAGAGCCTTATAGTACCATTCAATTCGAATCGGCTTAAAGGCGTTCATCATCCGTAAGGCAATGAACGTTTCCAAGACAATTGCTAGAGCAACGAAGAAGGCTTTCCAAAGAAAGAAGACAAAAGTCAACAACAATAGTCCCATCAATAACAAATTAGCCACTAGAAATAAGATCTTAGATAGCAAGATACCTAGAACAACTACAGTAGTTCTTAATCCTTCTTTCTTATCGGTTTCATAGTCTCGGATCTGTTGAGCTAACTGATTACTAATGGAGTTTATGAAAAGACTACCTAGAATAAAAGCATCTATCGCTGACCATTCTATTTTTAGGAGTATGATCATTAGCATATATGGATAAGTCTCCACAAAGAAACTGTGGACAAGCACATCTAATCCCGCTCTACCTTTGAACTTTAATGGTGGGCTCGAATACGCCCATGCTATGCCAAGAGATAGAACTGCCAGTGACACACCTCTTAAGGAAGCATAATATGCTCCCGCGATAATGAAGAGTGTGATCGAAAAGAATGCCAGTAATAGTAGAACCTTTCTTGAAAGATAATACTTGGAGAATACATTTTTTGTAGCCCGATGACTACTATTTGCATCCAGCTGAGCATCCTGAAGATCATTATACGCGAATGCGAATCCGTATCCATAGCTGAGCACAAATGCAAGACCCAAGCTCCTTGCAGAAAAATTGCCATGGACTATAAGCGAAACCATTGTTATGAGAAAAGTTGAAAGAAACGCGTCACGCATCACATTCGGCAATTTTCTCACTAACAAAGCAAATGTGGTCCTGCCGCTCAAAGGCCGATTTTTAATTTTAGAATCAATAATCAATAAGCATCTCCAACCGTGTCTTTCATCGGTGTGGCTATTTTCCACGAAATAATTGAAGTGAGTATGCCTGATAAGGCGTCTATCGTCCAATGATATCCCAGTAGAATAACTGCGAAGACTTGCAATAGAAAATAACATGCAAAGATTATGGATTCAAATTTTGGACGATGCTTAAGCATCAGAACCAGATATGTTGCGAGTGCAATGTGAGCACTGGGAGTGGAGCCGAACTTATAGGCTGTGAATTGTTGAATACCACTTTTTATAATCAAAAGCAATCCTTGGCTCGTTTCTATTGAAGATTCTGGGCGGTCAGAAATGTTAGAGAAATGAATTTCGTCTCTTATCTCTAAAATATACCATGGCGGGGCCATGGGAAATATCAAATGAATTATGAAAATGATTAAAGAAAGTATGAGAATGGAGTGTCCCAAGCTGAAAGCATCAATCTGTTTCTTCCTCATCCAGTAAAGGTTTGAAAAGACAAAAATGAGTGGTAGGCTAGAGTAGATGACATAAAGAAGTATGAGGAGGGATTTGTTTAGATGGGGATACTGCATTGACGGGATTCTTACCCCGAGTAATGTTTCAAAAAGAAAGGAATCCGCTTTGTAAGCAAAGGAATAGATGACTCTTGAGCTCCTCCATTTAATGAGAGCCGTGAAAAAAAGGTATGCAAGGATGAAGTAAAAATAGGGAATGAATCTCTTCATTTTTTCGTAGTTATAATATGATACTAGTGCTGATAGAAGTAATGGGATCGAGTAGAAAAATCCAACATTTCCCACGATAAGTATTGAAAAGAGTGAATATCCAAATCCGAGACTCAATAATATTGGTTTTGAATAAAACTTTTCAATTATTTGTTCTTGGCTTGACTGATCTGGACACTGGTTCTTTCTGGATGCAATTTCACCGTTTTGAGAATCGTAATCGCTATCATTCATTTTTTCCCTTGCTCCCGCTTGACTGCCTCCCTACATTTCAGCACACTAGAACGTAATCGTTGCTCGTCTCGTGTGAATATAACTTTTTGTTTTCAATATTCTCATGCTAAAAAGACTAATTGAAAGATTCATTGACTTTCCGTGAATAATTTGGAGGCTCTTAACACCGAGAATTTGCATCCTGCTTAGTGTCACTACTGAATAAGAATTTGAAACTCTCCACTGAGAATAGAAATTTAAGTTCACCAAATTCTTGTTGGCTTTCTCCCATCTCTTTTATTTCAAAACTCTCTCTTTTTTTAGCTCAGCTTAAAAACGATATACTTTTGACTTTAAAGCACGCAACTAATTTAATGAAAATTGGAATCATTGGCTCAGGAATTGGGGGTACGAGCTTAGCCTATTTCTTGAAAGAATCTCTTCACTCTCCTGAATTACATATTTTTGAAAAGAATGACAGAATTGGTGGACGTATTAAGGCTACAAACATTGAAGGAGAATGGTTCGAACAAGGAGCAACATTTTTCCATGAAACCAATCAGATCATGTTAAACCTTGCCAATAAGTTAGGATTACAGCGAAAAGCATACAAGATGCCTTCATACGGAATATGGAACGGAAGAGCGTTTGTCTCGCGTTCTGGCAAATTCAAATTCATGGACGATCTCAAGATCTTTGGATCGTTTCCACTGAGCTCCTATAGATTCTTGCAGCTGATCAAGAAGCTAAAAAAAGAAATTCCTAAAGTTTATGATCGATTAGACCGTGGAGGAATCGTTGAATTAGACGCTTTGCTTGGAAAAAACCTCCTTGAGCAGTTTGGGAAGCGTAGCTTATTCGATGTTCTGTCTGAACACGGTATCTCTGAGAAATTTGCCAGAAAATTCATCGAGCCTGCAATACGATTCATTTACGATCAAGGGTTAGAAATCAGCGCTTTTGCTGGTCTTGTTGCAATTATTGCTTCTGAAGGAGAATCAGTTTATCAAATTGAAGGTGGCAATTTTCAGCTATTAGAAAAAATGGTGAAACTGAGTGAAGCAGAACTTCACTTTAAAACGAGAATAACTAAGATCATGAAAAGTGAACGGGAATACTCTCTTTTCTCTGCTAACCGGAAAGTGGGAGAATTTGATCTCGTAATTATTGCTAGTCCCCTCGAAATAGCAAAAATTGAATTCGAGAAAATCACTTTACCCCCCTTGCTTAGTCAAACCTACCTCCAAGTTAGCAATACACTCGTTGTGGGAAAAATCAGACCCTCTTACTTTGGTCTTTCTACCAAACAGATGCCTACGTTAATCCTGACAACGAAGGATCACGATCACCCCTTCACAGCAATAGAAACATTGATGGAGACACCACAAGGTGATTACGTTTACAATTTTATTTCGAAAACACCGGCCAAAATTGAGGATCTTGAAACGATTTTCTCAGACATACGAACCGTTGTTGCCCAAGATTGGGAATATGCGTATCCGAAAATTGAGCCCATTAAGCAGCTGAATCCCTTAGTGTTGGATGAAGATCTGTATTATCTAAACGCTGTGGAATGCGCTACAACTGCTATGGAGGCTTCATTAATTGGTAGCAAAAATATTGCAAACCTTATTACGGAAAAGCACGGGAATTAGATTCAAACCGTGAGGAATCACCTATCAAATGTCAGCAAGAAGAGAGGTATTTGACTTGAGCCACTCTGTTCAGGCTTCAGCAACGTATCCGAGATTTTCTAGATACAAGAATTATTTGAGGGAAATCAGAAAACTCGTTCGCGACGCGTGGTTTGCGTCTCTTCTTTTCTCTGTTTCAGCTCTGTACTTTCATGATAGAATCTCTTTAACGACCCTAAATTTTTCA
>JALTMP010000180.1 GCA_027001645.1 Candidatus Heimdallarchaeota archaeon | reverse complement strand
CCATTTCATCAAAGAAGGAGGTGAGTTCTGCTGCATTCAATAACCGGTTTACTAGGGAACGATGAGTGCTACTTATTACGACTCGTTTTATTCCCCACTTTTTCAACGATTTGAGAAAAGGCACTACCCCGGGGTAAGAATTAATCTTGTCGGTGAGTTCAAAGAGATGTTCTTCTTTTTCAATTGCTAAGTCCCATCTTTCCTTGTCGCTAAGATGAGGAAGAAATTTCCCAATGATGTCTTGGGGAGTCATTCCTAGAAGTGGTTCAAGTTGATCCGTACTTACCCTTCCTCCATTCTTCTCGATAATCCATTTGAATGCTTTAATGTGCAGTTCAAGTGTGTCGATTAATGTACCATCAAGATCGAAAAGTACTGCATGAATATTTGGGAAGAGAATTGATTGGCCGTTGATTGTTTTGCATGCGATTGCCACTGATTCCACACCATCTTCAGTGGAGTGGAGAAAATAAATGTGTCTTCCGAGATAAAAAACGTGGAAAAATATTCAAGGAATGGAAATCGAAGAAAACAACCTCTTTCTTGGTTCTTATTTCGGGTTAGGGATGTCGGGAGAATATAGCGAAGAAAAAAAAGATTCGATTCTTACCATATCGAGTACTCAGATCCTAGTAAAACATCCTTGCAAAAAGGATTTAGGAAACATGTGCTAGAGTCTCATGATGTGGTTTGATTCATAAGCTCGTTGTCATGGAAGAAAAGTCAGGGCTAGGCGTGACATTGTTTGATGATGGAGCAATTCCAATGAACGATATTTTACTTACTAGTTTTGTTAGGGCAATGATGAGTTTTACGAAAGAATTTGGTGACCCCAAGGGAGCGCTTCGAGAGGCAGAGATTGGTCGTTATCAATTAAGTATTCTGGAAAAAGACAACCTCATTTATGTTGCATTGCAAGATACTTACGACAACGAGCCTTTTACTCGCAAGGTATTGGATCGAGTAATAAATAAGTATCATGACTTGTTTAGGGGATGGGATTTTTCAGAACCTCCGCGTCGTCCGGATGATATTGCTGATCTATTGCAGACCATGACGTTTCCTAAAGAAAAAATGGCGGAGATAGACGTCATTGTTAATGAGTTTCTACACCGAACAAACGGATTTGTAGACACTTTCTTCATGGCAGATTATGACGGAGGGATCATTAAGATCTGGAAACAGAAAGCGGATGATAATATCGTTACAACGATGATGGAACTGCTCAGTGAAATTCCGTTTGAGAGATATTGGATCGGAGAAACAAAGCTAAGACGATCAAGGGATAGGCCCTATTGGGAAGGCATTCATGAGGGATGGTTAATTTGGAGAGTTGGAATTACTGACTTTTGCATTCTCATCCGAGCCTTTTATTCCCAAAGAGACAAGAAAAAACTAGTTTACGATTTGGAAGTTTTGGAAGACCAGTTATCATCCGTTTTGACTCAGTTTGGAGCCAACAGAGATATGCCCCAATAGTTCAATTAGGGGATTTTTTCGTTTCAGGCATGGTCAAAGATCGAATCCCCAGAAAATCATATTTTGCAACGAGAATAAGCATTCCTAACGCAGCAGCGTAGTGAGCCACGTCAGCATTATAATCGGAAATGCCTTGAATTGGTTTTCGAAAAAGGCCGAAAACGAAATTGATAAGGGTAAACCATAAAAATGGTTTCTCTTTTCGTTTCCAGGCCCGAAGAAGGTATGCACCGCCGCACCCCCATGCGGCTCCAGATGCACCTGTATAATTATGGGTCCAGATATTTTCCCACATTACGTTGTTAATGTTTGACTTGAGTAGCAAATAATCAACAGGAATTGCAAAGAAAATAAACAACGTGGAGAAAAAATATACTAACATTGTTTTCTGCCATCCGATTTCCCGTTCCAAGTTTGAAACAAAGCCTAAGATCAACAGAGACGTGTAAAAATGATGAGTTGGGCCAAAATGCACAAAGGAAAACGTGAAAAACCGATATAGCTCTCCACGAGCAATGCTTTCAATATTAATTGAAAAAAACCCTTTCCAATATGGTTTTATCATTGTGTATTTGATGGTTGTCCAGTCATAAAGGGGATAGGAGACAAGACCGTTGACGAGAATGATTGTGAAGGTAAACGGATGTGAAATGATGAAGTTATGTAGATAGTTAATCTTTCGTCCAAACCAGCCGGTCAATTCAATCCCTCAATGCGTTTTCTTTCAAAAAACATGTGATTGTTTCTTGCTTTTTCTAATACTATTCGGCAGTTAAAAACTCAGTGCTTCAATCTTGACATTTTCTTCTGAAATTGTGAGAACACAGATTAAATTATTGAAGGAAGATTGGAGGTTTGAGTCACTAGTATTAGGTTAGGAGAAGCTGGGCGAGAAATAACAGGAGAGTAGTTCCGATCATATCGCCGCCTGTCGTGTTAATTGGAGAGGTAACGGAATCGGCGTCAATTCCCCTGAGATAAGACCATCTAACAATCAGAGTCGCAATTAAGCTCATCAAGGTCGTTGCAATTAGCCCGGCAAAGAGGACCACAAAAATGAGACGCCCCCATGGACTTGTTTTATGGAAAAGATAGCCCGTGACAAGATTTCCAATGAACGCTGCAAAAACAAAGGCGGATAACGATACTGCGAGAATTGAGAACAGATCCGTCAAATAAATCTTGAAAGGGCGAAAGTTCTTGTCAAGACGCCCCCTATATAATTCAGAAGTGAGTCGCGAAGAAAACACATCAGCTAGATCACCAGAGATGTTGATGAAGGCGGGCAGTAATACTAAAAGGACAGGAACCTCTTTTGTTACCAGTTCTGCTGATTCTTCAAGGCGATTCCCGGTAATGACTGAGAAGACAAGAACACCTACAATCACAGGCAAGCTCTGTAGAATTATTTCTTTCGTTGTCTGCCGAACAGTCATTTCACAGCCCTCAAATTATGTTGATATATTGATCAAGGAACAAAGTCATGCGAATCACAGCGAAGAGAAAGCCAATTGTAAGAATGTCACCCAGAGTTGCGACAATAGGGATCGTAACGTTGTCAGGATCCAGACCATAGCGGTGAGTTAGAAGCACAACAAGCACGGTAAGAAGTGAAAGGAAGGACCCAACAACAACTGCCATCATCAAGGCAATGAAGAGAAAACCCCAGAGGGTCATATGAGTCATTCCTAGGAGTATTGCTCCAAAGTAGGCCATTAGCGCTAAAGCTAGCGAGAGTATGATATTTAGATAAATGGTTGCAAAAAAATTGACTCTTATTTCGTCGTTTATGCCAAGATCCCAGTCAACAAGACCAAGGTGCACACTGCTTCCGAGGCGTTTTGCCAGAGAAGTAACAATGTTCCCTCTGGCTTCCATAAGACCGGGGGTGATTAAAAGAAGGCCGGGAAGCAGAAGATAATACTCACTGACACGAAGCAACTCTAGTCCGGCAATTATTTCGACGACGACGGTAATTAGAGCAACAGGAGTGGACTCCTTATAGATTCTTTTGAATCGGCTCCATTCCTCCGAGCGAAAAAAAGCTTGCAATTTCCGAACAGCGTTTTCTATAAAGACTAGATATCTGCTCGGAGTGTGCTCTGAAGCCGTTTTCATATTTTCTAAAACTACAACCGGCTTCTAAAAACATTCCGTGGGGAGAAAAGAAGAGAGTGCTCAGATATGAAGGAGAAATCTAGGACGGGAGGTTAAGTATTGGCAGCAAGCCAGTCAATAAAGCTAGTTATGACAAGAATTATGAGAAAGGCAAAGAATGTTAACCAAATGCTGTTTTCCCATTCTCGGGGGGGTTCATGACGCCCTTGCTTTACAGTAATGAGTTTGACAGAATAAATTCCTATGACAAAAGCAACGTATGGTGAGACTCCTGAAGTATTGATTGCTCCATCAAAAAATGAATCAATTTCAGCAAAGAGAGAATCGGCGAGAGGGGGAATAAAAATAAGAATTAGCGCAATTGCAAGAAGACGGAGCCAGTAAGAGAGGGTGGTTTCTCCCCTTGCCGAGATGTAGTCTACTATGAAGAATGCTAGCATAATCAGAATAATATTGACAATAAGCGCGATAATGTCTCCAGTATTTTGAGGAACTAAGGCCATGATATTCGTTTTTCTCACAAGTAACAAAAACATTGTGTCTGTCTTGAACTGGCTAATGGGAAAGTTTTCATTGTTCGTTTGTTGCAAAACTTGTGATTGCAATGGGTTCTAAAACGGTAAGATTCATTACAAGTAACAAACATAAGTTTGAAGAAATAAAGGCATTATTTGAAAAGAAAGCTTCAAACCTTGAGTTGTCGTGGGTAAAACTGAAGTATCCAGAGTTGCAGGGGAACTCTTTGGCAGAAATAGCGATTGGTTCTTTAGGAACGGTATTGAGTGCGCTATCTATCAATAGAGGCGAGTACTACTTCTTGGAGGATGCGGGACTGTTTATCAATTCCTTAAACGGGTTTCCCGGCCCGTATTCATCATATGTTTTTGAAACACTTGGGTGGTCAGGGATTCTCTCCTTACTGAGGGATAAAAAGGATCGAACTGCTCAATTTAGATCAGTATGCGCAGTTTACTATAACGGGGAAATAAGGACATTCACGGGATCGATAAAGGGGAGCATTTCCCCACAAGGAAGGGGGGAACAAGGATTTGGGTTTGACCCGATTTTTGTACCAGAGGGAGGGGATAAAACATTTGCAGAAATGAGCCTCGAG
Source organism: Candidatus Heimdallarchaeota archaeon (assembly GCA_027001645.1). Lineage (GTDB taxonomy): Archaea > Asgardarchaeota > Heimdallarchaeia > Heimdallarchaeales > JAJRWK01 > JAJRWK01. The sequence goes on along the minus strand of JALTMP010000180.1, from coordinate 54,234 downwards.
GAAAAGAACAAGTTTTCTCACAGAATAAAGTCTGTCTCTCTAATGATTGATTGGATTCTCAAAGCGTTATGAAAAAGTGTTGAATGCGATGAGTCTCCCAGAAGTTTGAAAAAACTCTTGCATATTCCTACCATAATGGCAAAGAAAGTTGTCCCTGAGGATCGATTAGCAATCCGATATACCCTAACACCGAAATTAACAAGAGACGCATCCAAGCTAGCGTACGTTGTACAAGAGATCGACCCTAGCGAAAATGGATACAAATCATGGATCAATGTTGTCGATGTAAAAGAAGGATTCTCGACAAAGAGATTTACGCATGGAAAGGAAGATTTCTCCCCTAAATGGTCACCATCTGCTAAGTTTTTGGCATTTTTGAGAAAGGTAGAAGGAAAGCCACAACTTTATGTGATGTTTGCCGACGGTGGCGAAGCCGTTCAAGTAGGGAAATTTCCTAATGGCATCATTGATTTTGAATGGTTGCCTGATGAATCGGGATTCGTTGTTGGTGCAATGCTTTCTTCAGAGGAAAGAGAAAAGATGGAAAATCCTGAAGAACCACCAAATCCCGTGCTTGAGCCAGTTGAATTCAAGGCATGGGAAGCGAAAAAAGAAGCGAAAGAGCAATTGAGGACAGACCCCCGATGGGTTACCAGAACGATGTATCGATCCGGAACATCATTCCTAGATGATAAGCGAATGCAATTATTATTGATGAATATTGATGTGGAAACTGCTTTGACTACCCCCATTGGAGAGATCCAACCAGAAACAAGAGTAATTACCTCGCAGAATCGAGATTATCCGGTCTTTTCCATTGGCCCAGATGCAAAATGGATCTACGTTATTAGGCGGAGTCGTGAAAAAGAACTATTTGATGATCCGGATCTCAGTGTGTTCATTGAAATCCTCAAGATAAATGTTGAGACTCAAGAGGAAAAAATTCTAACAAAACTAGGGGGATGGCCCGGAAAGCCCGATATTTCCCAAGATGGAAAATGGTTGATTACTGATGCGCACCCTGTAGAAGATCCCGTACTAGGATCAAGTCATATTTGGATGATTGATACAGATTCTGGCGATACAAAGAAAATCACTACTCAAGAGCGGTCCTACTATCAAGTTCGCTGGAATGAGGAAGGAACAGAAATTTTCGCAGTAAAACCATGGCATGGCAAGCATCATTTGGTCAGGATTGATCCTCAATCAGGTAAAGAAGCCGTTCTTTTCGATTTTGAGAGAAGCATTACAGCGTTTGATGTGGCTAACGGCTTCATTGCTGTCGACACAAGCTCGTGGTTTGACGGACCAGCCGATGTTTTCATTAGGACACCAGAGGGAGCTGTTGAGAGAGTTTCTAAAGTTAATCAAGAATTTATCAAAGACCTAATTATTCCAGACTTGCACGAGATTTGGGTGGAGCGTGACGGAAAGCGTATTCAGGGGTGGCTCGCGCTACCTCCTTTCGAAAGTGATAATCCGTTCCCCGTTTGCTTAGAAATGCATGGGGGACCGGCTGTCATGTGGTCCCCTCACGAACGAACAATGTGGCATGAATTCATGACGCTGTTAAACGCAGGGTATGCTGTCGTTTTCTGCAACCCCAGGGGAAGTGAAGGATATGGTACCGAGTTCAAGGCAGCAAACAAGGCAGACTGGGGACATGGACCAGCAAACGATGTCATTGCAATTCTTGAAGCGGCTCTAGAAAAATTCCCGGATCAACTAGATAAAGATCACATTGTTTTGACAGGCGGGAGTTATGCAGGATACTTAACGGCATGGCTTGTAACTCATGATGAAAAAGGCTACTTCAAGGCGGCTGTGGCTCAACGTGGAGTATATGATATTCCTACATTTTACTTAACAACAGATATTCCTGTTTGGTTTGAGTATTATAATGGTGGAACACTCTGGGAACAGTATGAAACTTATTTGAAGCAATCACCATCGATGTATGCAAAGAACTTGTCTTGCCCATTGCTTATCCTTCACTCCGAATTAGATTTCCGAGTGCCCATTTCCACTGCCGAAGCACTTTACTTTGCCGCTAAACGTCATGGTAAGGAGGTTGCCATGCTTAGGTATCCTCGAGAGGGTCATGAACTGTCCCGTAGTGGTGAACCCCGTCACATTATTGACCGATTACGACAAATTCTAAGCTGGTTTGACAAATATCTTGGCATTGAGCGCACAGAGTAGGTAAGAAAAAGCCAACCTTGTTTTCTAAGACGAAAATGCGTATTTCCCCCGAATTTTCAACCTATATTAATCTTATGATTCATTTTGGGGTTAGAGATAGAGATAGATTGAAAAATACCGGTTGAGAAAATTTAGTTGAAATGTTCAATCGCTCTTTGTCAGCTACGGTCTGGGCAATAATTCTAGCGGCGTTTTCCACTACGTCGTTCGGGGGGCTAATCGTATCTGCATTCATGTTAGTTAAGGGAAGATTATCCCAGTGGGAAGGGTTTGCGCTACTAGTTGCGCTATTATCGTCAGGTTATACACTACTGCTTCTTTCAATCTGGGTGAGAAGTGGAGCATATGGAATGAAAATATTGTACAACACACTTCGCTACGTTCAGTCGACATGTCCTACATGCCATTATCCCGTTACATATGGGGATGAAAACTGCGAGGTATGTGGGTCATACTTGCATTTCTGCGAGGTATGCAAGGGAGTGCTTCGCTCTGAAGAAGAAATCGTAGTTGCTCCTTGCTGTGGTGCGGGCTTCCATTTGGATCACTTTGAGCCTTGGGTTCGTCTTACTGGTCGCTGCCCGAATTGTGGATCAGAAGAAGTATTATATGCCCAGTATTAGGGCAGAGGTAGTTGCAGGGAAGGCATCAAAAACCCGATTCTAATCGAAAAGCTATTGGACAATTGAGTGCAGTTACTTTCTTGTGAAGAAAGGAGACTTGGTAGAGTTCAAGCCGGGAACATTCGGAATCGATCCTCCTAATAATTTAGGAATTGTCCTCGACAGGTATTCCAAGAAAAAAACCGTTCTAGTTCAATTGATGACGGTGAAAGGGAAGCAAGAAGCAAAAGTGGATAAGATAACTAAGCGTAAGTTCAATGTTAGAGTAGATTTATCCGATCCACAGAAGGCAAAGCCAGAAGAACTTAAGGCAAGGCTAGCTCATTGGATTAAGGAATTTAATGCTCCTAGGGCTGAGAAAAAGAAGAGCTCTAAGAAGCTCTCGGAGAGGGCTTTGTGGGAAAAAGTCAACAAGAACGAGGGACCACTGAAGACCCGGGAATTGGCAGTGATCTGGTTTGAAACCGACGATCCATCTCCCCAGCAATTAGCCGAAATTGATGCATGCTTGTCTGAAAGCACAGCTCAGGGAGTAGGATTCTTTGAAAAGGTCGGGGTGAATCCGGTTAGGTGGCAGCCATTATCGGTAGACGATTACAAGAAGATAATGAGAGCGATCGAGCAGTTAAGCTTATTGCGAAAAAAGATATTAACAACGTATCAGGAAGAGAATGAGGAGGGGGAGTTAGAAACAAAAATCGCAGCGATTCCACTCGAAGAAGCCGGGTTTACTGATGAGGATTGGCAACTTCTCAATCAGGTTCAGAAATGGATGGCTGAGAATGTAGAAAAGGACTCTTGGAGTGGCATTGGCTTGGCGGGGACACCGATTCATACATTGGAAGGTTTTTCTTTGCCGAGATATTTGAAATGGCTTGCAGAGGATTGGACGGGACTGAAAGGAACTAGCTATGCAAATGCATTCATTGAGTTTCTTCTAAGAACGGAGTTTTGGACAGCAGAAGATGCACTAAATGTTATTGCGAAAAGAAAAGTCAGACAATACCCCGATTTCAATTGGGAGACGCCAGAATACATTGAACGAATTGCCCAACGCTTTGAAGAACCAAATGATCACCCCGAGTTGTGGAAGAATAGAGTTGACCTAAGACATTTGGAAACATACACTATCGATCCGCCTACAGCAAAGGATTTTGATGATGCGATTTCATTTGAACAACACCCCGATGGCTCGGTTACCTTATGGGTTCACATCGCGGATGTTTCAGAATACGTGGAAAAGGATTCTTCACTTGATTTGCATGCATATAAAAGAGCTACGAGTGTATATTTGCCAGTGAAAGTTCTGCCAATGCTTCCATCTAGATTGTCCGATGATCTTTGTTCACTACGCGAACAATTAGTACGATTGGCGATGACGGTCCGAATCGACTATGACAAAGATGGAAACCGAGTTAGCTCAGAACCAATGGAATCGATCATTTTCGTAAAAAACAACTTATCCTATGACCAAGTGAATGAAGCAATTGAGAAAGGTGAAGAACCCTTTGCAAGCATGTCTGCCTTCGCAGATAAAATCTGGAGTAAGAGGTTAGGATTAGATATTGAAACGGCAGAGGCAAGATTAGAATTTGGTTCAACAACGGGAGCAATTGACTTAGCAGTAAAACATGCGACTCCCTCTACTCGAATGATAGAAGCCTTCATGGTAGCTGCAAATGAGGCCATATCCGAATATTTGGAAAAGAAGGGCATTCCAACGATGTACCGATGCCACCCCTTACCAGATAAGGAAAATGTAGAAAAGTTCAATCATCAAGCTGTTGCTATTGGTTTAGATGCTGAGATTTCGTTACCAGATCCTCCAAAACTAGCAAAGGATAAAGATGAACCGGAAGTAGAGGAGGAGAGTGTTATAGATCTTCTCAAGAAAGGTGGTAAAGTTGAGTTTTTTGGTGGGGGGTTGGTTATTAAGTCAAAGGACAAGGAGAAAAAACAAGAAAGCCAAGCGAAAAGCGACGAGACAAAGGAAGAAAAAAAGAAGCCTTCGGTTGGGCAGCCGATCACAGCGGGCTTAGCACAAATGTCACCCGAGGAAAGGAAACAATGGTTAAAGCCGTTTAATGATGCAATACATAAGATCAGGGAAATAGAAGACGAGCAGCTACAAACTCTTGCGTTCCTATTGCTTTTGAGAGTTCTTGGAAGAGCAATTTATACTGCAGGAAATATTGGACATTTTGGACTGGGAAGTATTTCCTATACTCATTTTACAAGTCCAATTCGGCGCTATCCGGACCTTATCATCCATAGACTAGTTAAGAGTTTACTTAGAAAAGAGACCAGTCCTGATGATCCGCTATATTCTGCCGAGGAAATAGAGGAAATAGCGCAACATTGCACAGACCAATCGGTTAACGCCGAAGTTCTTGAAAGAGAAGTTGTTGCGAGTGGAATCGTATTGCTAGCTAGACAAGACCCTTCACTAAAGCAAGCAGTGAATGCGCTAATTACGGGGCTTACAAGTGGCGGGATCTTCATCATGCTACGCAAAAACATCGAAGGAAAGATACCAATGCACGCTTTTACCTCGGAAAAAACCTTTATCGATGAATATGAATCAATGCTTTTTGTTGGAATAAAGGATGCAGATCGTGCAATGCGTGAGATTAATCCGGCAAATTGGAAAGAAATGATTAATGAATATGGAGAGACTGCCCGGTTGCTTGTCAAGCTAGGAGATCGAATATTGGTTCAAATGACGGGATCAGAGTATGTTGAGGGGAAGATTACCGCGGTTCCCGTATGATTGAATGAGGAAAGTCAATGAGGGGGAGGGGCTTTAAAAAGATCTCATAATTTTATCAAGAAAAGCACATTTTTACATACAAAAATGATTCATGTTTTCATAAGAATTTCCGAATGCTTATCAAATACTAAGACCCGATTAAGCATGATATGTTCTGTCCTTTCTGCGGCAATGAAATTGATGATAAGGCAGCATTTTGCCCCTACTGTGGCTCAAAAATAAGCTCAGTTCAGCCAGCGGGCAAATCTGCGGCACCTCCACCTGAGACAAAAATGTCAGGAGAACCAGTTAGTTCGATCTCTCCAGAGCCAGCTGAAGGCTTTTCACAGCCTTTGCAAATGCCGGCTCAAACAGGAGAAAAGACGTGGGCCATTTACTATACTCTCATCGTACTATTCTTGCTTGGCGCGATCGCACTCCTTTCGGGGTTATTGATTCTTAGCGCTTTGGATGCAATGCTAAATGATCCCCAGTTTCAGACAACTACTCAGCAATTAGGATCAAGCCCTGAAGAAGTGGAACGGTTCCTGAGAATTGTTTCCTACGTTCTTGTATTAGTGGGTGTAGTGTCCATAGCTGGGGGGATAGGGACAATGATGCTGAAACAATGGGGAAGAATTCTCGCAACAATCGCCTATGTTCTCTTTGTACTTTCCCGAAATCCCTTGATCATTATCTTAGCAATTGTTGGATTATACGGTCTCTGGTTCCACGCTCAAACAAAAGCGTTATTCTCTAAAGAGCCTAATCCCCAGTGGGAGATAAAATAGTAAGCCACTTACAATTGAACTCCTATTTTCCTTTTTTCTTTTCTTTTCGAGCTTCAAATTGTTAGGTTTATAATCTCATTTGGAATGGCTTATTTGGTTAAATGTTTTCTCTAGAGGTGACTTGATTGTCTTCTACAGACTCAAAAGTAAATTCATCGACTAGCGATATTCTCTCAAGTACGAGCCAATCTAGCATAGTCGCTAAGCACTTGACAAAAATTTATCCGGGCAATGTAATCGGACTTGCGGATTTAACCGTCGCTCTGCCATTTGGATCAGTTGGATTGCTAGGTCCTAACGGTAGCGGAAAAAGCACTTTTATTAAGCTTCTTCTTGGATTGATCAGACCAACTGAGGGGGATGCCTGGGTTCTTGGAAAGAATATTAGAACAGACTCTATGGCAATAAGATATGATGTTGGCTATGTCCCAGAAAATGATTCCTTGCAAGAGAATTTGAACGCTGTCGAGGTATGCAAACTGTTTGGAATTGCGTCTGGCCTTTCTTCTAGTGATGCAATTCAGAGAGCCCATGAAGTCTTGGATTATGTTGGACTAGACGAAGCAAGGTACCGTTTAGTAAAGACTTATAGTACTGGGATGAAACAGAGGGTTAAGCTTGCTCAAGCTTTAGTTCATGATCCTCCATTGCTGTTGATCGATGAGCCTACAAATGGGCTTGATCCAAAGGGAAGGGAAGACATGATAAGACTCCTCGTAGAGTTAAGAGAAGCTGGAAAAAGCCTGGTTGTCTCCAGTCACATATTGCCCGATATTGAGGAGATATGTGAATATGTAATGATCTTACACAATGGGAGATTAGTAGCTAGCAACTCACTAACTGACATTTTGAATGAGACTAGTTCGCGTTGGATAGTGAACTCTAGCGAAAATAGGCGATTTGTTAAAATTCTGGAGGAAAATGGGATCCCCATTCTTCACTGGAGCTCAGAACAGATACTTGTAGATTTAGAGGACTGGGATCCACAGAAGATCATTGCTCTTGCTGCAGATCATGATATTGGATTGCAAAGACTTGTTAGGCCGCGAAAAACATTGGAACAGTTTTTCCTAGCTGCATTAAATATCGAAATTGGTGAGGTCCATGAGTAAAGACGTAGTAGAATCAGAAGAGGTAGCTAGCGAAGCAAGAATATATGGTACGGGTTATAGGTCTTGGCAGAGATCTTTTCAGCCCAGTTCGAAGCGTTTTCTCTTTCTTACGTGGGAAGAGATTAAGCTGATTGCAAGACCTCGATGGCCATTGTATGTTTTTGTCAGCTTAAGGTTGATCTTCTTCATCTTTGAGATGCTAAGCGTTCTAAATGGCCCTCCCTTAGGAGATTCTCCTTTTAACCAATCTTACTTCATGAGATTAGGTAGTACAGGTAATCCCATGTTAGGGTTAACGGATGTTTTGCTGGTGTTTTATGCGGGATCGTCAGTACTTTCTAGAGATAGACTTTCGGGGGCATATTCTCTGTATTTCTCCAGACCATTGACGAGGTTAGAATACCTCGCGGTTAAGTTCTCGGCTGTAGCATTTTATGTGGTAAGTTTTACATGGATACCAGCAATATACATTTACTTGGCACTGGGATCCGCGTATGATTTCAAGCCAATTGATTATCTTAAGTGGGAGTATCTTCAGTATTTACTTGCGGTAATGGGATATGGTCTTCTAATTATTCTGCTTTTAACCTCATTTGTCCTATTGTTGTCTTCATATTTGCGCAAAGGATGGTATATCGGAGTGATCTTAGTTGCCCTACCAATTGTGAGCAATATCGTGTATTCAATTTTGGTACAATTAGAAGTCCAAAACCCATCGATTTACGTTGGACCATTTGCCTCATCATTGTACATACTAGCCTGGCTACTTGGTATTGACAAGACATTTCTGATAGAGAGGCTCGGTCGTTTTGATGCGAGTCTCATAACTTCTGTCTCTTACGTGGGGTCCATGGGCGCCTATTCGGTAATAGTACTAATTGCAGTATTCATAGGACTTCTGTTCATCAGAATACGGTCTTTGGAGGTGATCTGATTTGGCGCACAATTCTCCTCTTATTATCTTTGAACATGTTACCAAATGGTATCCTGGTAATGTTATTGGTCTTAATCAATGCTCTGCAACAATTGGAAAAGGGATAACAGGGTTACTCGGTCCAAATGGTGCTGGAAAGAGTACTTTTCTCAAATTAGCGACCGGACAAATTCATCCCAATCTTGGTCGAGTCTTAATTTTTGGGGTAAATCCTTTTGCGAACACCGGAATTTTCAACAAGATAGGGTATTGCCCGGAACAAGACGCGTTCTGGTCCTGGATGACGGGGAAAGAATTCCTATTCAACTTATCCCTTGTTCACGGTTTTTCGAAAGGGGATGCTCAGAGCGAGACAAAAAGGGTACTCGAAATAGTGGGACTAGATGATGCACGTGCTGATCGAAGAATTGTCACATATTCGAAAGGAATGAGGCAGAGAATCAAAGTAGCACAAGCGATGATTGGCAATCCAGAGCTGCTTATTCTCGATGAGCCTTTTGCTGGTGCGGACCCGATAACTCGGGCTCACCTAGGGAAGGTTTTCGAAAGGTTAGAAAAGCAAGGAATTTCGATTCTCATCTCCTCTCATGTCTTGCATGAGGTAGAAGCATTTGCATCTCAGATAAAATTAATGTACCGTGGAAGATTGCTTGCCGAGGGGCCGGTAAAAAGAATCCGACAACTCATTTATGATCATCCACACCGCATCATCATCAAGACAAAATCCCCAAGAAAGCTGGCTCAGCATCTAGTTATAGAATCAAGTGTGAGTAGCGTAGAAATCAACAACGGAGGAAAAGAACCGTCTCTCTGGGTGTTGTCAAGAAAGCCCCAGGAGTTCTACAGAGTCTTACCCAAAATATTGGTAGAGACTGGCATTTCTGTGGAAGAATTCCAATCTGTAGATGATAACTTGCAGGCTGTTTTCGACTATTTGATTTCTCGATAGGAGGTAGAGGAATATGGAAAAACACACAACTACAATGAAAACTCATTCTGATCTTCTCTCAAATCAAGTGATTCTTAAAGTGAGCATTCGCCGTTCAGTGCTTTCGAAGAGGGGATTAGCAGTCATTCTTGTCCAGTTGCTTTTTGCGATTTACCCCATTATCGGTGTGTATATGGCACAGGTAAAAGACAAGAACATTTACGCGAATGGCGCGATGGAGGCATTTCATGGATGGATGCGCGTCTTGTTCGAGATTATCATTTTTCCGTTTTCTATCGCCATTGTCTCTTCATTCTTGATTTCAGATGAAATCGAAGACCGAACCATAACCTATTGGTTGATTAGGCCAATCCCCCGTTATGAGATCTTTATTTCAAAACTCCTCTCCCTGTTTCTAGGGGTTACACTAATGTCTCTCATCGTTGTTTCTTTCAATTTCTTCATGTTCGCGTGGGGGGCACAGATTCTTGGAGAACAGGTATATTGGGGATTGCTGGCTCATCACTTAGCAATTGCGATTATGACTAACCTCTTCTTTGCATCACTGATGACTTTCTTCGCTACTCGCTTCCCGCGATCAATCCTCATTTCAATAATCTACCTCATATTGTGGGAATACCTAATTTATGGAATTATTGAAGCAAGTGCGGGAGGAGGACTTCGATGGTTTTTTGCTCGCAACTACGTCGAGCAGTATCAGAAATTCGTAGCAAATGAATTCTTCCAGCTAGGCTTTGTTGTTGATATTGCGTGGTATTCTAACCTCTTAATACTGGGTGGGTTAGCATTATTGTTCTCATTTCTTGCCGTGAGAAGCGGTGAAAAACGGGAATACCCGTAAGTGCACATCTGCTTCTCCAAGCAATTTTACCACTATTGCTCAATCATTGCATTTCAGAACAAAATTTGCTTTTATTGGAAAAATCGTTGCTAGCAAAACAAACATAGACAAGAAGAGTGGAGGGGAATATGGAGGACTCTGCCGATGGTTGTTCCAAACCTTTTCCTAACAGTGACTTCTCATGCAGGAATTCCAATAGCACAGATTGGAAGCTTAGCGCTAGGTGTTAGCACAAATATTGAAGATCTACTTGGTAGCTCGCTATCTGCATTGAAAGATATTATTGGTACGGAAGCATCACAGACAGAAGCACGAGTCCTCGCGGGAACCACAGATCATAGTGCATTTGGAAATATTACTCTCCGAGTTGATTCAGAAGCTAGCATTTCTGTAACTTATGTCCTCACCGTGCCACCGGGCGAAGAATTGCCACTGGATATAATTCCATTTGTTGATGAATTCGCTAGGGCTTTTGGATATCAATTACTCCAAATTAGTCTGCTTAAGCGATACGTGGAGTCAGGAAAACAACTTCGACATGATGCGATTGCATGGGCTTTCATTAATGCAGCTCTTGTTGCCCACCTTAGCTCAAAGGAGCGACCTGCACTGGCCCAAGAATTAGAAATCAATCTTTCAAAGATACTTCATGACATTCTTGACAGAAGTGAAAACCTCGCACCGTTAACTGACCTAAAGGATCCCGAGTACCTCCTATCTCACGAGGAGTATTGGGGAAACGAGTTTCTTACACCTTCCTTTGTGTATTCTATACGCCAACAATTAGTAGATGAAGCTTTGTGGAAGGCGGCTGACGAACATACTTTTCCCTTGTTGCTGTATCACAATCCCAGAGAGATCAAGACACACTTAGAGGCCGTGTTAAATAAATTACTAGAGAAACGCTATAAGAATCCGGAAGATATTGTTATTAGTGAGCTGAAAAACTTAATCCATGAACTCGGGGCCACTGTACTTCAAGATGTACCTCTTTCCTCGAGCCACAGCTACAAGAGTGTGATTCGTGAGCGAGCAATTAGAGCGGCAATTTCACATGCCACTTCAAAATCCCCCTTATTGGTACTTCGGTATCTGAAGAGATCTAAAATACTTCAAGCATTTGAAGAGCTTTACCGTGCTTATAAGATAGACGATATTTCAATCATTTTGAATCACGCAATTCAGAGCGAGGTTCCAGAAAGAGCAAGGATACCCATGCAAGCTTTCATTTCATCATTTGTTGAGGCATTGGGAGAGCAACCTCTTTCTGAGGGGGGATGGATTGCTTTACGCTCTTTTCTTACGGCATTAGGAGAAAAAATCGAAAGTGTGATTGATAATGCTTCCACTTATGCAAGCCAAATAGGACGACCAGATTGGGCAGAGGAGATTCAGAGAAACCTAAGCCAGAATCCTCGAGAAAAACTGCCTCTTGCACAAGTGGAAGAGGCACAAGCGATTTGGAAAGCTATCGGAATCGCGAGCATGAATGCGCTCGCATCTTTGATAAGATCAGAATACCTAGGAAATCCACCAGCTGAACTTGGAAATGTGGTAAAGCAAATTATTAGAACGTACCATGCCCATGCCCAATATATTCTCGCAACGTCCTTAGCCTTGAAGATCATCCACCCTCTGACTAAGTTGGGAGTCGATACGGAATTGACTCTTCCTTCAGTTTCAACATTCTTACTTCTTGAAGCTTTGAAAAAGAACCAGCTTAGCCGAAAAACAACAAGGGTTAAACAGAAAAGAAAATTCTTCTTTTTTAAGGACTCATGGAGAATAAAAGTTGGAAAGGAGACGAGAGAACTTTGGGAGTTATTAGGGCAAGTCGATCAGCTGTATCAAATGGAATCGCAAGAAAAAATCACACCAATAAAAGAGCTCGAGCAAGATCCCTTATCTTTGGTTAATAGCTTGACAGAGTTTGGCACGTTAGTCAAGGCCGTTCAATTAACGTTTATTTTTCATGTCAACAAGCGGATCATCAATCCGTTGATATCTTTGATGAAGAAAAAACCGACAAAAAGATTGCCAAAAGATGCTGCGACTTTGCTCAGAACGGTGTACACTCCAAATAAGAACAAAAGTGAAAAACAAAACATTCTGACACAATTTCTGCAAAAAACGGAAAAAACCCTTTCTCGCTATTTGAATCGTTTGGAAGCTGTGAGAAACAAAGGCGAGGATGAGGAAAGCATTCTGGAAGAGGCAAGGGAAGCAATGCTAGAAATCGCTAGAAAAAGTGCGTTATCACTTGGAAAGCAATTAAAATCAAATGCGAAGAAATTCAAAGGAATATTTGAAGTCAATCCGGAAAATTTTGTTTTGCGATTCCGCCGCTCTCCAAAAGGGATATTGATTGATCAGGAAGAACTTGCACGAGTTATTACTGAATTCGAACGACGAAGGAATCCGACCCTTCTTTCAAATGATCTTCTCCACATATTGAGGGCAACTTTTGCAAACGCATTGTTAGAGCCAGTTCCTGAGAGCATTATAGCAGACATTTTCCCAATCCTTTCCAAACATGCAAAAACAACAAATGGGAGAAAAGCAAGTCGGCTGTACGACTTGTTAGCAGAAATTAACCTGCGAATTAATGATCTAATCCTTGTGATTAGAGACTTGGTGAATGAAATAGAGAATCAGCTTGTTGCCAATGATGCACCAATTGCAGTCGAAAAATCGTCGGTATTTGTTGAATTATTTTCTGTCAAGGTCAGGGATATCCCTAACAGAGAGACTATTGAACGATTATTGCCTTATGACGAAATTGAATTAGACAACTTCGCGGGAAGATGGATTGGGCGAATTCGCTTGCTTAGACTTGAGCATTTCCGATCGGAGGTCCCGTTACTAGTAACCCTTTCAGATGTCGTTCGATACGATGTTCTCAGAGAAACTAGAGAACAGGTGAATATGGTATATTCAGGCATCGGGTTAGTTTTGAAGTATCTTAGTAGAGAAGCACCAAATGAGTTGGTCCAAATAAGAGAGAACCTTGAAAACGCTGTTTTCTTCCATGCATAGATTTCGATTCTAAGTCCTTGGGTTAATTGATTATTAACTCACTACTTTACTTTTGAATCTGTAGAGCCGATAATAGAGTGAATAGGTTCCCAGTCTTTGCGTGTTTGCCTAACCCTTGAATTAGTACTGGAGATGCAAGCGGGATGATGTAAGACATCCCCAAACAACCTCTGAGCGAAATCAGTTCGTGAATGCTTCGACCAAGTTATTGGCTTCTTTCACTTCTGTGCCCACTGCCAAGATGTGACTGGCCCGGAACATACTGCCTTGCTACCCAGCTACACAAGGGCTTAGACTTTGATCCTGGCTAACTAAGAGATTCATCGTCCATGAAGCTACACAGATGTGTGAACCCTCGAACGGAGTACAATATCTTTTTTCCACTTGGTTGTAGTTCACCACCTACGATGGCGCCAATATTTTGAAACTGAAACGTAACATCAACGTATAAGCTCTTTACCAAGGGTTCTATAGGGGAGGTTAATTGAAAAAATTGCACCACCTTGCTTTGCGTTTTTCCAAGTGATTGTCCCCCCTAACGATGAAATAACTCGTTTGGCTAAGTATAAACCAATTCCGGTTCCTTCAGTGGAAGGATCTAGCTTTTTGAAAGGATGAAATAGAAGTTTTTCAGCATTAGGAGGCAAGCCCTTCCCATTGTCTTGTACGGAAATAACTATTTTTGTCTTCAACTGCTTTGCTTTGATTTTAATTACGGGCTTCTTCTGGTTGGCATATTTGATGGCGTTGGAAACAAGGTTTTGCAACCCGATTCGGAGTTTAACGGGATCAGTATACAGGGTAATTGGGGGAACATCGATCTTGAACCAATCTTCTGGAACAGGAACAGTGCGAAGGATTTGTCTTACCAGTTCGCGCAGGTCGATTGTTTCGAAAGATTGTTCAAATTCAAGGGTATTAGCTGCTCTGGTCAGAATCTTGAATAGATTGCGGAGCTCCAAATAAGCCTCTTTTATTACGGACAAGTCAGCAATAATCGTGTCGTCGTCTGCCATTCTGATTGCTTCGTCATAGAGAACTTGTAGAAGTTGCTCTAACTTATCCATGGGGTCAGAAAACAGAATTTGGAGATTGCGAGCTAGATTCGCGATGTGTTTTTCTGCATAGTAGAGTTGCCTACTGTGAAGCAGAAGAGCGTCGTTGACGGCTTGTAATTCATTTTGGATATTCAGTAGTTGGTTGACCATTGTTTCTCTGGGGGTGGGGGGGCGAATGAGAAGAAGGAAGTTCGTTGTAGTGTCTTCTGAACTGCTTGCAATCCATGAAGAAGCTTGCGTTGCAGTGGGGGGATTCAGACTCAGGTGTTGAGCGAGGAGAATATAGGTTTCGCCATCTTCATCTACTACTCTTGTGGATGAGATCCTACCTGTTGCAAGAATTCTTGTCACAATGTCTAGGGGCTCTTCTGAGCCCCCTTCTTGGGGCTCCTCAATGGGTGTAAGAGAAAGGAGGAGATGTGTTAGCGAGGGGATTCCATCAGTGTATTTTTGAAATAGTTCAATGGCTTTATCATTGCTGTAAAGTGGTTGGTCAATTCCAATTGTTCCAATAATTATTGCGGTATCGAGGAAATCAATAGCTTTTTCAACAATACCCCGTTGCTTTTTTACTGCTAGGTATTCTTGATAGGAGGATGTAATATCTCTGATGGATAGGATGCCAGAAACGACCTCATTTTGCCGAACTATTGGCGTTCCAATGATATGGACATAACTACTGGTGCCATCTTTATTGATGAGTTGATATGTTTCATTTACTGCTTCGCCATTCAGTATTCGGGACGTAGGGAGTTCTTCTATAGGGAGAGGGTCTCCTTGAGCAGAAAGCAGGAGCAAGGAGTAAAAGCGGCCCAGAGGGTTGCGGATGATTTTTGCTTGATCTATGATTCTTTGTGCTTGGGGGTTCAAAATAGGCTCTTTTCTAGGATCTTTTTCAATGATGAGAATTCCATCATCCAGTTCCTGGAGAAGAGAATATAGAAGACCTTTTTGTGGGGTTGATGAGAACCAGTTTGAAGTACTTCTCGCAGAAACTTTTGGTTCACCAGGAATAACGGTGATGATTACATTTCCGAGTTCTTTATCCCGAAATAGCGTTATTGACAGTGGTTTTCCAGTTCTTTTGAGTCGCACGGGATATTCTGAAATCGAATATTGTAGAGTTGTTACTAGATTTTGCAAACTGATGGGAGTAGAGGAGAACTCGGGAAGTAATACTTGCTCCAAAGGGTTTTTACCAAAAAGTTTCACTGCTACAGAGTTCTGATAGACTAATTCCCCTTTAGCATTTACCACAATAATACCTATGGGAAGTAGGTTGCAGGCGAGATATAGCCAGTACTTGTTTTCGGCAGGAGATGACGAAAAGAGACCATTATTCTCCTTGAAGTAAAGTACGTGGGAGAAAACCACTTCTAAAGCTTCGTGAATCTCACCGGTAGGAGTGCGTATGGGAAAACCACTTAGATAGACTTTGACGGGACCTCCAGATGAAGAGATAATAATTGGAAAATGACGAATCGAAACATTTTCCTTTAATATTTTAGTGTATAGGGGTTGGTCTTGGGAAAGGAGACCAAGTCGAATTTCCTGCCTTCCATCAAGGGATTCCTTTATGAGTGGCAGATTCGAATAAATAACCCCTTCTTTTTCATTAATCCCAAAGAAGGCTATACGTTCATGCTGGGCAAGGAACGATTTGAAAAGACCAGATAATGATGACTCGTCCGTAACAACAGAATCATCCACGTCGTTAGAGAGGAGAAAATCACGGACTTGTTTGTTCCTAATTTTTGGTTCCATGGTTCATCTCACCCCATCGGATTATTCTTTGCTAAGTTGTCGGATATAAATGGTTATAGAATTTTCTTCCGATAGCGAATGTACGACATAATTTGCTAAGAAATAGATGGAAGGAGCCAAAGACGTCATTGTTACTTGTTTTAGGGGAGAGATGACGGTCTGTTCAGGAAAGAGTGGTTTTGCTTTGTGAAGGAAGATTCGCAAGACATCGTGCACGCCGTGAATATGAAGATCCCACTGTGTTGTCGTGTCGTAAATATTGGTCATTAATACTAAGCGCAAGATTTCGCGAACTCTTTCGGGATTATCAACCCATCGGGTTTTGCCGTTGCTGTCAACATAGAGAAAAAGTGGTTTGAGCTGTGGCGATTGCGCGACGCTTTCTAGAATTTTGATAGCATCAATTTGTTCATTTGAAGAGGAATGTAGGAAAACTCGGCTTACATATACAACTTCTTCAAGAGCTTCTACAATGGCATGCGATAATTCATTGATTTGATTAGCAATGTCTTGAACAATTGGACTTGTCGATATACCTTCCGCGATGAATGTAGAAAAAGTAGCGAGCGAGCGCAAAGGAGATTTCAAATCATGACTTGCAGCCCGCAAAAACAAGAGGGCATCATTATTGGTTTCCTCCAGTCGGCGTATTTGCTGTTGGAGTTCCTTATTCTTACTCTCAAGAATTTTGGAGGTCTGTATAAGGGTTTGATGAAGGCTTTCCTCTCTTTCTAGATCTGTCAGAGAAAGGAGAAAGATGTCATTGCCAAGGTTGGTCATTTGTGCAAAATAGACCCCATTATTGAAAGTTACTTCTCTTTTTTCTGACGTGAATGCATGATCTAGAGTTTCTTGAATAAGGTCAATAGCAAGTGAGGAGTTTGGAGGAAGAAGATGATCCTTAAGTGTCTTAAATTTGTCGTTTCCTAATAATAATGAACCATCTTGTCTGAGAAGACCGATGGCATTTGGTAAGAGATTAAGAATATGGCTCCAGAAATCAAGCACTTCTTGTTGTTGTTCACTTAAGCCATTTTGAGACTGCTGAGAAACAAGAGCATAAGCACCTATGGGGTTTCCTTTTTCGTCATTGATTATTTTAGGTATGATTATGAGGTCTTTTTCTCCGTTATCCTTCTGGTGAATGGGAACGTGTTGAATTGAAGGATTACGAATTTTATTCTGAACAATCTGAAGAATCATTTCCATGATGGGTTCTTCGTGCATTTCGATAATCTCAAAATTATGTGGATATGCAAGAGAGAGCGAGTATTCGGACTTGTTTAGCCCAAAAAGTGAGCGAAGAGGTCTAGAGGGATAAGCTTTCCCACGTTCAAAATCCAAGAGGAGGACCCCTGTCTGAGTATTGTTAAGAATTTGATAAAGTATGGAATCAAAGATTGTTTCGGAAGAACCCGATGAAGAGCTATCTACTTCAAACATTAGAAGGATATATCCCAAGGGGAAAAGTTGTTTCGTTAAGAGAGGGGCGACATGCAATTCCAAAGCCCGAAAAGGGTCTTCGCGAATGATCTTTTGAAAACGAACGTTTATCGTGGGCATATACGGCGACATATAGCCGAATTCGCTTAGAAAGGCTGAAAGAGAGTATCTTTCATTCATCCCAATGTAGATTAGTTGCTTTCTGGCAGTTTCATTTATGAATTCTAAGTTTCCGCTGGGATCTGCCCAAATGACGCCGATTTTGATCTGGTCAAGAACCCATGATAAATCGACTTTTTCACTTCCGCCAGCATATGTTCCTATTGAAAGGGCTATTGCAAAAATCAATTCTGCCCATTGGGGGAAATATGAAGGCTGAGTCGATTCATAGTGAATAAAGAGAGACTTTCCATTTACATCAAGCTTCGAAGTTGGCATGATGGATAATTCAGAAGTATTGTGTGGAAGGAAAAGAATTGCTTCACACTCATTGATGTTACCAATGAAGAAGGAAGAAGCAAAAGCTTCACAACTCAACTTGCAAAACCGATCATTTAGCGCGATGGGGACTAAGTCATTACCAACATGGATTGAAAATCCTTGAACGAAATTGTCGAAAATGGATTCAAATCGCTGAATATTCAGAATAGCTTCTACATCAAGCTCTTTGAAAACTTTGACAGGTTTTAAGGCAACAAGGACTTCGTCTTCATGCAGATCCTTTTCTCTATAAATTGCAACTTTTGCTAAGTGAGGTTCTGGCTTAGTAAGTAGGATAGTTTGAAGAAAAGGATATGATTTTGAGTAGATTCCCTCTGCAAGAGCAATGATAGATTGAGGAGATCCCGTGCAGAGAGAGTATATAGAATAGGTGAGAGGATAGTAGCCATCCTTGTGTTGAAATTGCAAGATTTTCCCATTCTTTTTCACAAGATAAAGGGTTATGGGATGCTCGGCTCTAATTTGACTTGTCACTCAGGTACACCGCTAAAGTTATTCCCTCTAAATTTGATATTGCAGTAAATATTCTAAATCATTTCTGGTTTTTTGTTAAGACAAATCCAATCACTTCGATTACTAAGGAAGATTAACACAACGGTTATGGTGTGAACCGCTAAGACAAGGCTAATACAGAATGCAGTAAGGAGCAATATGCAACCAGACTCAAGGGTTCTCCCTTCCAAAAAACAGCATACTTGAACAGGTATGTATCCCCATACAGTTTTACCCCGTGATTTGACTGTTGTGAGCCGCTTGACATGTTCATACCTCCAGCACATAACCGCAACAATGATGTTGTAATAAACATGCGAAGATTGTACAATAAACGCATAAAGCAAGCAAGATAAGTAGGAGACCGTTTTTCTAGCATGGATTCCCCTCGTTCCGAATAGGGTAGGGGGCGAGGGAGAAAATAGGAGATCGCTACATGATACATTTATCCTACTATTTTTTGAAAAATAGTTGATGAGTTTTGATAAAAAACACCATAATTCCAAATCTTAATTAACAAATATATTTTATTGCACAACAAAAAAAGAGTGAGGTTAAGTGTTACGGTGATCAAATGCAACGAGTCATAGATGAAAAGGAAAAGCCAACCATAGATGAACTAAAGAGGAGAGCAAGAATCCCTTCAAAATTAGCAGCAATCCTCCACCCATACTATGGCGGGAAAATAGAAGTTGTTCCTAAATGTCGAGTCAAGGGAATGCAAGACTTCAGTATTTGGTACACTCCTGGTGTTGCTCGTTCTTGTCGCATAATAGAAGAAGACATGAAGTCAGGATCAATGAATGCAGCTTATGAGCACACTTTTAAGTGGAACACGGTAGCTGTAGTATCAGACGGATCGCGCGTCCTGGGGTTAGGAAATATTGGTCCAGAAGCAGGACTTCCTGTGATGGAAGGAAAGGCGTTGTTATTCAAATATCTAGGTGGGGTTGATGCATTTCCGGTTTGCACAAATGCTCACGAACCCGAGGAGATCATTCAATTCGTGAAGTGGCTTCAGCCATCATTCGGAGGAATCAATCTGGAAGATATTTCTCAACCGAAGTGCTTTGAAATTCTTGATAGATTAAGAAAAGACAAAGAGGTAAGCATCCCGGTTTGGCATGACGATCAGCAAGGAACTGCTGCAATTACTTTAGCGGGACTTATTAACGCGTTAAAAATAGTGGGGAAAAGGATTAATGAAGTCAAGATCACGTTTCTGGGAGCAGGGGCGGCGAATATTGCAATAGCAAGGTTGATTGTCACGGCGGGAGCCAAGATGTCAAATGTTATCATGGTGGATAGTAAGGGCATCTTGCATCCAAATAGAGAAGATCGAAAAATCTTGAAAAATAAATACCCGCAGAAATGGGAGTTCGCTGTTCGAGGAAATGCTGAAGGAAAGGTCGGCGGATTAAGTGAAGCAGTTGAAGGAGCAGATGTTCTTATTGCTATGTCCACTCCAAAACCGGGGACGGTAACTAAAGAGCATGTGAGAAGCATGGCTTCGAACCCAATTGTGTTCTGTTGTGCGAATCCATTGCCAGAGATCTGGCCTTGGGATGCTAAGGAAGCAGGAGCAGCAATAGTTGCTACGGGAAGATGCGACTTTGATAACCAGATTAACAATAGCTTGGGATTTCCTGGAATATTCAGAGGTGCTCTTGATGTTAGAGCAACTACAATAACTGATGAAATGGTGCTAGCGGCATCGTATGCGATTGCAGAGGTTGCTGAAATAGATGGGCTGAGACCGGACCATATTGTGCCAACAATGGAACAAAGAGAAGTCTTCATCAATGAAGCCGTAGCTGTTGGTGAAGCAGCAATAAGGCATGGAATTGCTAGGATCAAGCCTTCGAGAGCAGAGCTATTAGAGAAGGCGAGCTCGATGATTATGCGTTCCGAGCAGATGACCAAAATGTTAATGCGAGAAGGTTTCATCCCTCCACCGCCAAAGGAAGTCAGGGAAGACCTTGAGGCAATTTCAAAGCCCCACTAGAGCAACGGGGATAAACTAAAC
Source organism: Candidatus Heimdallarchaeota archaeon (assembly GCA_027001645.1). Lineage (GTDB taxonomy): Archaea > Asgardarchaeota > Heimdallarchaeia > Heimdallarchaeales > JAJRWK01 > JAJRWK01. The sequence continues at coordinate 33,713 of JALTMP010000180.1, read as the reverse complement.
ACTGATTTGAGCAATCTTTTTCTTTTCTTCCCTTTGAATCACTTTTTTAGTAATGTTCAAATCCTCTCTTTCGTCTTTTACCGTATGGATCAAGCGATTGAATTGCTTCAATCTTTGCTTCGATTAGACACCCAAGAAGGAAGGAGCTTGCAAGCGGCTAGCCTAATAAGAGATGCAATTAAGGAGGTAGGGATTGCTGCAGAGATTGATGAATATAGCCCCGAACGATCCAATCTTTATGCAACCATAAAAGGTGATTTGGATCACACGGTTGCACTGTCAGGGCACTTGGACACCGTTCCGATTGGTGAAAAAAGCAAATGGGCTCACGATCCTCTCGCGGGTGAAATTGTTGATGATCATGTCTGGGGAAGGGGTTCTGTTGATATGAAAGGAGGCATCGCGAGCATTGTCAGAGCCTTTCTCGACTTAGCTTCATCTGACAAGCCAACTCCAGAAGTTCGCCTAATCTTAACGACTGAAGAAGAGATCAACATGAACGGGGCCAGAAGAGCTGTTGAAAAGGGAATGATGGAAGGTGTGGAAAAGATCCTCATTGCAGAGCCGACAAGTCTTAACATTGGCATTGCGGAAAAGGGAGTCTTCTGGGTAAACGTGACAGTGCACGGTAAGAGTGCACATGGAGCATACCCTCACTTAGGAAAAAATAGTATCGTAGAAATGGCCAGAATTTTGCCCCGATTTTACGAAGCAATCCCGAGTGATGATCACGAATTGGTAGGCCCTTCTTCCTTAAATATTGGCGTGATCAGGGGCGGCACGAAACCGAATGTTGTTCCTGAAACAACGTTTGTATCTTTGGACTACCGCATTTCACCCCACTCTAGTCTCGAAGACGTTGATTCTAAGCTTAAGAATATTCTTGCAGAAGAAGATACCCGAACGGAGTTCTCATATACAATGGAAGTGGTTCATAGATTGGTTCCATTAGAGAATCCCGACATTGTCTGGGCAGAAGATGTATTGAATATCGTTTCAGAAGTAACTGGAGAGCAAAAACAGATAACAGGCTTGAGGTACGCGACTGATGCGGCGATTCTATGTGTTCGGGAACAAGAGCCCGTCCCATTCATCATCTTTGGGCCGGGAGATCCAGACCTATGTCACCAGACAAATGAGCGAGTGCCCATTAGAGAAGTAATCGCAGCGTCAGAAACTATCAAACGATGGATATTGACTGAATTTTCAGATTAGTTACTGAAAAAGGGCCGCCAGAAGTTTCAAACAAGTTTGGGGGAAGAAGGTGAGATTGGTCCTATGCGAACCCATAACAATGCTTATACTTTGGATTTTCGACCAGTTCTTGGAGTCGAGAACCTTAAGACCCAGGGAGTACCCTTTGGGGGATCGATGAACTGAGTCGAGTCACTCGGCTCCATCAATCAGCCATTCTTCCACGGATTCTTTTATAATATGAAATCATTTACTAGCATGAAATATGCAAGAACATCATAGGGAACATCCTTTATTTATTCCAGCAGTTTTGAGGGAAGGACATTCCGACACAGTAACCCATATTAGCTGTTATGATTACCTTGTTCTTTCTTGCTCAGCGGACAATTCAATAGTCTTGTGGGACTTAGAAAAACAAAAAATGCTCTTTATCGTGCAATTTACCGCCCCCATTACCAAAGCGATCCTTGCAAAACCAACGAAATTTTTAGTTAGTGTTAGGAACGAGTATATTCAGTGCTGGAACACTAGTACATCCGAATTAGAGTTTCAAATAGCGTTGCCAGAAAACAATTCATTTACCGATTTCTCAGCAAGCGAAGACTTCACATGTATTGTTTCTGGAGACGTAGCTTATGTTTTTGAAAACGAGATAAAGTCTCTCGAAATACGTAGCGAAGGAATAAATTATACAACAGTTCATGTTAGTCGAGGCTATGTCGCGTTGGGACGAGAAGATGGAATGTTCGAGGTCTGGGATCTTGAACAGAAGTCAAGAATTGGATTTGTTGTTGCACATGCTGGAAAGGTAACAGATGTTGTCTTAACGGAGTATCATTTGATATCCACAGGTCAGGATGATCTTGTAATTGTTTGGGATTTGGTGTCGTTTGCAGAAATTCACCGATTCAGTGGGATAGGAAAACCAAGCATTCTTGCAGGGTCCTCAACCCATGTTCTCGTAGGTTCGGAACATGGAGTGGCAAAGATATGGAGCTTGCAGAATTTTGAGCTCAAAGCAACGCTTCTTGGGCATACCAATGCGTTGACAGCTAGCGGGATCACAGACAAGGGCATTCTTACAGGAGATGAAACAGGATGTCTTCGATTCTGGGACGCAGAAATTTACCGCGAACTTCGTGTAGTTCCTCCAATAAGACAACCAAGGATAATTGTTGCAAATCGTAGTGTCTTAGCACTTTATGATGGTGCGGTAGTGGAAATTTACGAATACCCAGCATCGGAACCAACATTTCACATTACTCCACCAAGAGGAGAGGTTGAGAAGCTCTCAATTAATGAGCAGGTACTATTTCTTGTAGACAGAAGGCGTGTTTATACTTATGACTTAGTGGAGTTTAAGCCGATTAAGCTGTTAAAGAAAGTTCGGCCGAAAAACGTTTCTCCCCCATCATATCCAAGTCCATTGATAATTGGGGCAAGCATCTGTCTAGTGTTTTCTTACGAGAAGGAAAAAGAATTCTTAAGTGAAGTTGCCACATTTCTTGAAGACACCGCAAAAATCAAGGAAATCACTGAACGCATCGAGTTTTTCCTAAGCATCACTGAAAGTGGATATCCCGTTATTCGGTATACAGAGGAAATCACGTGGTTAATTGAATTAGAATGGATTGCGCAATTCTCATAGAGCAGTTTAGTGAAGTATGAAGAAGATATTATTCCCGTATTTACAGGCTCAAGATTCAATGGTCAGATGCTGTATTGTGTTGTGGGACCTTCAAAGAGGATTAATTGATAAGGCCTGTTTATATCAGAATACTTCTCAGCTACGCTATGTCTCACAAGAGAGGGCATGGCATGAAGCGAACGAATGGATAAATCTCATATCTCGTTTTACGGAAAATTATGATTTCTTATTGGTTTTGGGACACGGCCAAGCACATCCTCGCTTTTGGGGATTGGCTTGTAGTATAGGCGCGGCCTTGGGAGTAAAGTCAATAGGGGTCGCCCATAGTTTGCTACCATACAGCAGGGTTACAGATTTCGTTGGGGACTTGGGTTACTATGGGATGCAACTCTATAAGTTAGAAACAAGAGGAGAGCAGACAGGGTTTGCAGTTCTGAGAGGAGAGCTGAAAAAGGGTTTTTTTTATTCAATTGGTTGGGGAGTTGAATTGGAGGAGCTTGAATGGATTGTTCAAAAGATACACCGGAACCATGCGTCGCTACCCTTTCGAAATTTTGCACGTCATGCCGTGAAAACGTATTTTTCAAAGGATCGGTCATTTTCAGTTTAGAAGTAGTGTAAAAGGTGGCGCCGATGGATTTATAAAGAATGGGATGACCAAATATTATAGAACATACGTTCCAGAAGGAGCGTTCCATTGAAATATTAAAATTTCATGGAGTTCATGCTCACTCCGCGAGGTCGCGAGTGCATCGAAGTGGCTCCCGGGCATGCCCCCCATAGCCTGGGAGCGTATTATTCCTCTTAGCAATGCATGATGGTGCGTTTTGAATGCGTATTTTTTGTCTGTAAAACACAATGAAAAAGGGCTTTCTTGAAAAAACAGAACTGGATCATATTTGGGCTGAAAGTTCTTAGTTGATTCGAATGTGACTAATATGGAGAGAGGAGTGAATTGAGGCTAGACCAATCCCATACGCAATCATTGGAAGAAGCGAAAACAATCACATTTGATGAGTCTGAAAATGTTGCTAGGTTGATAGATATAGACTATCGAAAAAGGAAAACCAAAGACCGCGAAATTGCTGAAATAATTTTGTATTTGCGGGGAAGAGATGGAGTTCGGAGAAGAATCTCGATACAGGATTTCTTGCCTTATTTTTATGCAAATACTTCAGTGGAAAAGGCAAGGTTATTGCAAAGAAAGCATCGTCTTTTTTCAGATTGGTATGTTAAAGCAGAGATGGTGTCAAAATACAGATATGAGGGGAGTGAAAGAGTCAAGATCTGTAGGATTGTAGGGAAACATCCATGGGCGATTCCTCAAATACGACAGATATTTGATCAGCAGGGAATTGAGACTTTTGAAGCAGATATTCCTTTTACTCATCGCTTTCTCTTGGATACGGGGTTGTTTTGTCTACAAGGGATCAGAATCCAGAATGGTATTCCTTCTCGCCAAGGATTGAGGCGGACAAGCCATTTGAGCCCCGTTGATCTTACAACACACCCGCCAATGATTGCTAGCTTAGATATAGAGATCGATGCGGATGCAGATCCGGATATTGATAGTGAATCGTTAGCAAGCATAATAAGGGAAGCAAAGAGAAGAATAACGGCAATCAGTTTTTGCTATGGCAGAACTGAAGAAGAAAGAAAAGAAAAGATATTCGTTCTCCAAAAGGACTCAGACGATGAAGAGAGACAAATCCTAAAACAAGCATTCAAGTTTTTGTGGAAAAATATCGATCCGGATGTTTTAATCACGTTTAACGGAGACCGGTTTGATTTTCCATATCTTATTGAGAGAATCAAAAACCTTGGACTAAGGCCATCCCTAATGACGCCGTTTATGGACAGATTCCCTCGAAAACCGGAGTATGGTCATGGATGGTTGATTCCAGGGGTTCTTGCATTTGATATTATTCGAAAATCATCACACATACACACAGAGGACGGAAGCAAATCGTTGAACTCAATTGCGCAAGCGATTTTGGGAGAGGGAAAACTAGAATTATTCACAACACATGGGGAGAGTTGGAGAAAAGGACTCACTAATGCTGATGCCCTTGACTTATTTGCGAAATACGCGCTTAAAGATGCAGAACTTACGTATCGACTTTGGTTTAGATTGGGCTTGCCAGAATGGCTTGAGGTAATAAGAATTACAGGTGCGCCTGCAGGGGAGGCGATGTATTATACTGCGAGACAGGCGGGAGAGTTTCTATTGTTTAGAGTGATGCACGAATCGAACATTCTAATTCCAGCATCTCCGGGAGTAAAAGGGAGAAAGGAAAGATTAGAAGATCATCAAATTGCAAAGGGAGGGCTGGTTTTTTCGCCGAAAAAGGAAATTGCTACTGGAGTTGTAATTTGTGACTTTACGAGCATGTATCCAAGCATAATAATTGCCCATAATGTAGGGGCAGAATCTTTCACGAAGCCGAATGCAAAGGACCCAAGAGAGCGATTCGCAAAGTACCCCCGGACCACAATGGCTCTGATGCAAGAAATGATCTTTTCTAAGAGAGTCCAAGTAAAAAATCAGCTCCAAGATGCATTGGAAAACCAAGCTGATGAATCTGTGATTCGGGCATTGCAAGCATATAGCACAGCTCTGAAGATTGTTGCGAATTCCACTTTCGGCAGCTATAATTTTATCGGGAGCAGATTGTATAATTCTCAAATTGCAGCGACAATTACAGAGATTGGTCGGCTTTACCTAAGCGAGTTAAGAGAGAAAACTACGGAGTTCGGAGAGGGGTATGAAACGATCTATGGCGATACGGATTCTGTTTTTATTGAGACTCCTCTAAAACGAGAAATTGAAGCGTTGTGGGAAACAGCCCCTCATTCAAGAGATGAGGTTGTTTCAAGGATTCCTCAGATCTCCGAGCTTGTAGAGTTTTTGAGAAAGGAACTTCCTGAGCAGATGAGACTAGAGCTCCAAGATGTCGCCTTTCGCATATTGTTTCACAAGGGGGCAAAGAAGAGATACACTTATGCATCGGTATTGACAAAACAGATTGTCATTGTTGGGTTTGAGGCGATACGAAGTGACTGGTCTCTGTTCTCACGAGAAGCCCAGAAAAAAGCGATTGAGTTAGTGTTGAAAACAGGAGACTTGGAATTTGCTAGGAACGAAATGAGACGATTCATTGCTCAAATCCTCAAATTTGATGAAGAACAGATTCGTCATCAATTGGTTCTGCTTGGACCTATCAAGAAACCACCAAGTGAATATGAAATAATTCCTCCGGCAGTTGGTGCATTCATTCATTATTGCAAGCAGAAAAATATCGACCCAGAGCACGCTTGGAAGGAATTTTCTTATTTTCCGTTTGTGGTTATTGAAGGAAAGGGGAATATCAGAGATAGAGCGAGACATCCTGATTTGGTAAATCTCAAACGTGTTGATCGGCACTACTACATGTTGGAAGCAATTAGGGCAGTTAATCGCTTCAATCTTAACCTTTCCTTAGATGAGGTATTGGGGGAGTATAAAGTTCGTCTTGACGATTTCCTATAATCCTATGAATCGATAACCTCAGATGGTAGGAACTGTTGAACATCCGCGTCGTTTGTGTTCAAGGCTAGATTATTTGGAGATGAATGGAAAAAGAGATAGACAACTTCAAACATTTTCTCTATCTTACGATTCTAATTTTGCCGGGAGCAGGGACATAAATCAATCCCATGTTAAGCATTTTTTCAATTTCCTGTTCTAATTCAACTCGTGAAAACCTTTTTTTCTCCAATTCTTGAATAACTTCTTTTTTGTTTATTGGTTCATTATTTGGGCTAAGCCTTTCGATTGCTTTGAGAATAGTTGCTTGCATGGAACTTAGTTTTGGGGTTCCCATTTTTTCATGTAATGATAAATCTTCGATAAACTTGTTTGACAATTCAAAGATTTGCGCTAGTGCTGCCCGGACGGTTTTTTCATCCGTTTTTTGTGAGTGAACACGGCGCGAGAGATAACTAGCTGTTCTTATTGCTTGCTCTGACAAACGAGAAGGATCGATTAGTTTGTTTTTCCCAATCAGAACTGAGGGAATTTCACTTGTTATTTTTTCTAATTCCCTAGAAACGAGCCTTTCTTCGCTCTTAATTGTAGCATGTTCAATTATTGGCATATTGATGTGAGTAGCAATGAAGAAAAGGGGAATGTGTAATGTTGCTGGAAGTACGGCCTTGTCCGAGAAGAGAGAGCTATATTCAAAAAGAAGTTTTTCTTCTGTGGGAAGATTCTTTCTCACTTGAAGAGTGGGAGGTAAAAGAAAGTTAATGTCTCCATAAAATTTCTTTGAGGCGAATTTTTCTATCTTCGCTTCATGCAAGTGGAAGCTGGCTGAAATTTCGCTTAACGGTTCTAGGCTGAGAAGTCTCGTTCTTCGGGTTAATAGAGATTTTTGTTCTCTGATTTTTCTAACGTCCATTAGTTTGTAATAATGAAATTCAACAGACCTCATCCCCATTCTCTTGCGAAGCTGTGTACTGGGAACCATTCTTCGAATTCGGGACAATGCTCGCTGTGCTAATGTCTTGTAATTATTCAGGTAGCTTACTGTAGAGAATAACCCTCCTATCATTCGTTCAGGAATCGGAGCTGCACTAATTGCGTTTGCCAGCAAGGCATCATGATAGAGAAGTCTATTTGCTAGGTATGGATCTTTGAACTCAATTCCCATATCATCGACAAAAAAAGAGAGAACCTCTTCATAGGAGAGGGGCAGTTCTACAATGGGCCTTGGAAGAATCGTCCAAGAAAAGATCTGAAAAACATCAGAAGATTTGTATTCGTTCTTTTCGAGATAAGGGATTCTCTTCCACTTCCCATCGGCCTTTATTTTTGCGTTATTGGGAGGTGGTTCTAATTCTCTTCCTAAAACACAAATGATTGATTTGTTAAGAGAAAAAAGCGAGGGTCGCAGAATAACCTGGTGATCATCAAGTTGATGTACGTATCCGATGATTATATTTTCTCGATGATTCACTGCTTTGCTAAACTCCTCTAACTCGGCCCGTTCCTCGGGAAGAAACTCGATTCCTAGTTCCCTTTCGAATACATTTCTAATTTGTGCATGAACTGTTTGTCTATCAGACATTTCTGACAATCACCGTGTTTTACCATATACTCTGAGATTCGCTTTAAAGTAAATTATTGTCGTCTTTCAATTTCAGCAGAGAGAAAGTTTTCTAAAGAATCGACTATTTTTTTCAGGTCATCAAGCCGAGTGTTGAGATTCAATATGACCATTCTTAGTACTGGCTCGTTCTTGATGATTGTTCTGGAAACCCAGCCTTTTCCGGAGGCTTCTAGTCTTTCATGAGCCAATTTAGTCAATCTTTCACGCTGTTTTAAGCTTGAAACGATTGAAGAATTGATTTTGAAGCATACGATATTAGTTTCTGGCTCAAACAACAGTTGCAGAATTCGTTTATCTTGACTAACGTAAAGACTGATTTGTTGTGCTAATTCAATGGTCCGCGTGATCCCTTGTGCAAAAGGTGTTACACCAAATCGCTGGAAGGCATACCAAATGCGAAACGCGTCAAACCGCCTACTTCCTTGAATGGTCTGCTTTCCTAGGCTTTTCTTATCAATTCCTGTTTCAGAAACATTGCTTGGATGCACTGGCATATAGGAAGCTTGATGATCCAACAATTGAAGATCTGCTTGATCCCGAACAATAATCATTGCGGTACTCTTGGGAAACCAAAGCCACTTGTGTGGATCAAAAGTGATTGAGTTGGCTTGTTCAATCCCTTTTAGCTTGTTTTTGTGTTCTTCAGATAATATTAGAGCTCCGCCATAAGCAGCATCCACATGGAACCAAGCCTTCTCTTTCTTCGCAATTCTCCCGATTTCACTCAACGGGTCAATTGCTCCTGAATTTGTTACCCCTGCGACTCCAATGATCGCAAGAGGGATTCTATCGGATTCGTCTATTGCTTTTTCGAGTTCGTTCAAGTCAATGGTACCAGAATCGGTAGTTGGAATCGAAACAATGGAATCTGTGCCAAGACCAAGAATAGAAGCGCTTTTGACAATTGAATAATGTATCTCTTGTGTTGCAAAGATTGCAGTGGGAGCAAGATTTCTAATCCCTTCTCGGATTGCATTCGGGAACCGCTTATACAACGCCAGAAATAATCCCGTAAGATTCGCAACTGTTCCTCCGCTTACAAAAGTACCGCCGGCAGTGTCTTGGGGTAAGCCGAATCTGCCCACGAACCACTTGATAACTTGCTTTTCAATGTATGTGGCAATAGGGCTTAGTTCCCACGCAAGGAGATTCTGATTTAGGGCTGAAATAAAAGCATCAACAAAACTCAGCTCAGGAATAATCCCGCTGTCCATATGTCCAACATATCGAGAGTGCCAGACAGCTAGGCTCCTTTTGCGAATTTGCCAAAGCCAATCTCCTAGGTTATCGATTGAAAGCGATGGTTCGTCCGGAAAAGATGTGGAATGGACTTCTGTCATCGTCCGTATTAATTCTTCATCTGACGGGAAAACATCTCCCTGAGAAAGCTGCGCATAATGGTTTGTGATGATAGAATAGATCGTGTCCGCGACTTTTCTTAGATCCTCTTCTGTGCCAAATTCTCCGAACATGCCGATTCCTCGAAATTTTCTGATGACAATGTAAGAATGTCCTTATGTGAAAGCATTTCGAGTAGAATAATATTTTTTTCAAACTGCGGTTTTACTTCGGATCAAAAAACTCGGAGGATTCAACAATTACTTAATTGCAATTTCTTTACTAAGAATGATTAACATGGAAAACTATCGTATTGAAACCGACAGCTTAGGTTCTGTGAAAGTTCCAAATGAAGCACTATGGGGAGCCCAAACGCAAAGAGCAATAGAGAATTTTCCGATTAGCGGGATTGTTTTTCCCCCTATTTTCTTAGAATCTCTAATCCGACTCAAAAGGGCTCTTGCAAAAGCAAACAAGGACTTAGGTGAGCTCAATGATGAAATCGCAGACGGGATAATTCAGGCTTCAACGCAAATTCTGGAAAAACAAATGTGGGATCAGTTCCCCATAGATGTCTTTCAGACAGGAAGTGGCACACAAACAAACATGAACGCTAATGAGGTGATTGCAAATCTTGCAAGCGAGCTTTTGGGCGGACAAAGAGGCAAAAAACATCCTGTCCATCCTAATGATCACGTGAATCGTGGGCAAAGCTCGAATGATGTTATTCCTTCAGCAATGTACATTTCCGCAGCTTTAGCAGTTAGAGATCAATTAATTCCCGCTATTGAAACACTTAAGCAAGAACTGGAGAGAAAAGCTCACGAATATATGGAAATCATAAAGATTGGTAGAACACACCTTCAAGACGCAGTTCCCATTTCTCTTGGCCAAGAATTCAGTGCATATGCAACACAACTTCTATCGATTCAGAAGAATTTAGAAGCATTAATTCCTCTTCTGTGCGAACTTCCGATTGGAGGAACTGCTGTGGGGACGGGTCTAAATGCCCATCCCCAGTTAGCCGAAAAAACTTGTCAGTACTTGAAAGAAGAGTTACAACTGCCCTTTGCTCCGGCCAAGAATCGTTTTGCAGATATTGCCGCTCATGATAAGATGGTAACCCTGTCTGGCCTCATTCGAACTCTGGCAGTGGCTTTAATCAAGATTGCAAACGATATTCGTCTCCTTGGTTCTGGTCCTCGTTGTGGGATCGGTGAACTGATTCTTCCAGCAAACGAACCGGGATCTTCAATAATGCCAGGAAAAGTTAATCCAACGCAAGCAGAAATGCTTGTGCAAGTATGCATGAAAATTATAGGGAATGATCAAGCGGTAGCTATTGGTGGATTCTTTGGTGGACAATTTGATCTAAATACTGCAAAGCCCCTCATTGCCTATAATGTCCTGGAATCAGTTAACCTTCTCCGTAACGCCATGCTCTCATTCAATGAGCGATGCGTTAAAGGTATCAGACCGAATGAAGATCGCATTCGTTTCCTTGTTGAGCAATCCCTCATGTTAGCTACCGCACTCAATCCGTACATTGGATACGATAATGCTGCAAGAATTGCTAAGAAGGCCTTCGAAGAGGGAAAAACAATTCGTGAAGTTGCCTTGGATGAAGGGATTCTTTCCCCAGAAGAACTTGACGTTGCTTTAGACCTTCGGCGCATGGTTTTTCCAGGCGAATAATCAGCCATAGTTTTCCTTTCCTTCTCTTGACCTAGATTGAGAATACTTATGATGGTCGGAATCCAACTAACGCATAATGAAGCGAACCCCCGTTGTGTTGGTAGGATTCATTGCTATTCTAGCAACGCTATTGCTAGCCACTTTTACGTCACCATTTCTTATTCACTTGTTTGTTCCGACGACTCCTCTTACTGATAGCACTTCTGTTGTCGCTTCACCAGACTTCTCGGATTTGCAAATTGTTAATACGAGATTACATGACGCTAATGGTAACGGAAAAATTGATGGGATTAGTGTTGTGTTTTCTCTTTTTGTTGAATTCCCACAATTGGGGGTTAATGCAATTGAATTTAATGGAAAGCTCATATTAATATCAAATGATACGTCTTCCTTATTGCTAACAGAAATTGATTCCTATCCCTTTCCTTCTTCGAAAATCGAGTTTCAAGATCCCGGTGTAAATAAATTTGTTACTGCTGAGTTATTCTTCCCCTTCCAAAACTCTCCTTTCCTAATTCGTGATCCCAAGGAAATAATGGGTCCAGAAATTGATTCCTTGCGTTTCCAAGCTAAACTTAGCATATTTGCTACTTTTGTTCGGCCACCCTTATCGATCCAACTAACGATTCTCGAGAACCGAGAGATGCAAGAGATCGGTCTTATAGAAATAGAAATGCTTGACCCTGTTTTTGCAGTCCAAGAGGTTTCTAGAGAAGGAACGAACGGTCTAAATGTTCTAACATTCAGAGGAATAGTAGAACCCCGCTTTTCGTTATCTTCTCTTTCTGCGTGGCTCATACCGATGCCAATCGTAGTTCCCCCCTCAGCCCTCTTCCTTAAAGAAGAAAATGATTCGAATCTTTTGATTTCTCAAACTACCCCCATTAAAGAACCCTATGAAGCGATTCCCATTCAAATACAGAACTCTTCTTTTAGCGTTGAGATTCCTTTTGGTGAGATCACCCAATTAATTACCTATGCGTTATCTGGCACCCCGGGGGATGCTCTTGTCCTCTTTCCACTCTACGCAATTATGGAAACGGTTTACTCTGGCAAAAATCTATATCTTAACACTGCGCTTAAGCTTTCAGTCCCGCTCGACAAGATCAAATCTGAAATCACTTCTTCAATTCTTCAGTCTCCCAAAAAAAAGGCAGAAATAACTCTCACTCCACTTGACAAAGATAACAATACGGCCTATGAAACCATTCGAATCACGGTCCAAGCTTTCAATTCAACATATCCGATGGTTATGCTAACTGTTTTAGGAATACCAATCCCCATTGTTCTACCTAAAACCAAAAGCAATCAGAATATTTCTATCTATTCAGGAGAATTCCCGTCCTCATGGTTTTTCTCAAAGGTCTCATACGGCAGTTCTTCTGATCCTCTAATTGCCCCCTTTATGGTCACACAGATTGATGCTTTGTACAAAGATGGGATACCTGCAGAAACCATTGATTCACTTCCCGCTTTTGTTCTTGAATCTTGGGAAGCAACTAGTGTTGAGATTTTGAGCATAAATAAGCCTACTTTTTCCCCATCCTTGGGGTTCTTAGAGTTTTCAACAACAATTACCATTTATTCATCCGTTGCTACTACTTTATTTGCAAGAGTTGGACCGCAAACATCTGAAGGCCGATCTTCCTCGAGTATTTTTCCTCTTCGAGTCACACCCATCCAATTGCAACCCGGAGTGCATGACTACCCTCTTCGTATGATTTTTCCCCTTATTTCTTCCTCGCAAATAGAATCAGAGGGTGTCTCTGAGCAGTTTCACATCTCTTTTGATTTGAGAACATTATTGGGCGCAAGATCCCTCTTGCCCCCGGTCAGTCTTGGAACTGTGAATGTTCGTGGACAAAGTTTTCGTAGCACAAATGACGTTTACTTTAATTCCCTGCCATCCATTGGTAAGTCCTCGTCTCTCGAATATCAGTTAACTTTGTATCCCAGTAACTTCACCATCTCTTTTGGGCTTCAAGTGCCTTCAACGCCGAAGGATTTTGTTTCTCAGAGAATGACTTATTCTTTTGAGGGGGAGCTCCTTCCAATTTATCATTATGTTTCAACCTCTAAGTTTCTCCAGCTTACATTCGCAGAAAATGCCTTCAATCTTTTCTTTGCCACCGTGAATGACACATTTGTTACTCGAAGTTTTCTAAGAACAATAGATAATGGCACTGTTCTTTTGCGTCCGTCTAATATTTTGGGCTCATGGCTCGACATAACGACCCCTTTCAGTTGGAATCCTTTCTTTCTTCCAGATGTTGCTGTGAGTGACATTTATCTCGCAGAATGGGGGTCTCCTTCGTTTGGAGTAGTTGTCGAAAAAACCACCATAACGCTGTCAGACGGATCCAAGCATTCTGTTCTGCGGGTGGAGGACACGGAAGGCTTCACGCGATATTATGATGCCACAAATCGGTACTTAGTAAAATTAGTGTACGACGAATTTGTTCTCGAGCTAGTTAAATCCTCATTCAGTGTCGGTTCTCTTCTCTCCCGAGACAATGGTTCTCAACTCCTGAAATTATTTCTATTCTCCTTGATCGGCTTAGCGATCCTATCTTGGATCATTCGTGATGTAAGGGCATTGCTAATTCAGAGAAAGGGAAAAATGTTAGCGACTGATTTCCTTGAATGAATCAAGCGCAAATTTTCTCGTTTTTACTTCTTTTTTTCTAAGTGCGTCTAAATCTTGCACTAGATCGTTTCTCCCGAGCCACGTACCCGCGCAGTAGTACATATTTTACCACAGAAAACCATTATTTTGCGAGGAAAAAGGCTCGTTGTCGAATATTTTTTATATTTGTAGTCTGATCTTCACACATGACATTACGGAAAGCTGAGAGTCAGAGCATCTCCAAGCGAGCTCGACCTTCGCAATATCCGCTCACACCTACGACCAAGGCTGGTGCCACCGACTATTTCCGATACACCTTTAAAACGAGAAAAGCCTTGTATTATCTAGTTGGTCCCCTCCTAAGTACTTCTTTCGACATCATGTGGAAGATTAAGTACATTGGTCGCGAGCGCGTTCCTCGCCGAAACGTTATTTTCATGCCCAACCATATTAGCCATTTGGATGGTTTCCTAGTAGGAAAAGGATTTTTCCCTCAAAGAAAAATTCATGCTCTGGCTGATGAAAAGCTTTTCAAGCATCCCCTCAGCTCGTGGTTCCTCTCAAACCTCAATGCGTTTCCAGTAAGAAAAGGTGCAAAACAGATCCACGTCGTCAAATATGCTATCGAGTTAGTCAAGAGAGGCAAGGACTTGCTCTGGTTCCCCGAAGGTCAAAGACACAAGCAGCCCTGGATGAGAACCCTCAACCCAGGCAGATTAGGTGCTGGCTGGATTGCCCATGCGACAAGAGCCCCAATCATTCCCGTGTTTATCGATGGGGCCGAGCTAGCCATGCCCGTAGGAAAAATGCCTACCAAGGGACCAGGCTTTCGCAAGATCAAGATTACGGTTGAATACGGTCGCCCGGTTCCTCTTGAAGATTACTATGACTTGCCACAAGGGAAGGAAGCTTCCCAATTAATTGTGAACCGAATAATGGAAGCTATCGAGGAAATGCGACCCGCCTATCATTACAAAGAAAGAGAGCAGTTGATGTTAGAACAACTCAAGTAAACTATTTTTCTCAGCAATGAGGGTCATTTAGTTCAATAATTAATTGTGCTAATTTATTTGGATGCCTATGAAAATTGCGTAAAACGAGAGATAGAGTATCCAGTAAGCAACCAGTATCCCGCCCAGTTTTATGAATTCCTCTTTTTCCCAGCCTCTATCGATTCCGACAAGAAAAACTAGTGCTAAGCCAATTCCTTCAAGAACAGCGTAATACGGATCTTTTAACCCAAGAAGGAAATCAAATCTTCCATTTTGTGAGGGTAGAGACCAGCCAAATAATGGCCAGAAAACAGTTCTCAAAAGAATAGGATCCCTAAAATCTTCAATTATATGCAACATTGCCCCCAATGCCAGGCTATAAGAATAAATGAACACGTCGGGTCGATTCATTCTTGTAGCGATTCCCTTTCCAAGCATTACGACAATGAGCCATGTTAAGATCATATGGCCAACGAACCTTCCTGGTAAGAGAAAAAGAAACTCAAGAGGCTTGTCAATAAAATCTGGAAGCATTGATGAAAAAAGAGCCACGGGAAAAATAATTTTTATTCCCTTTTTTTCCAAGAAGTGCAAGATTAGCGCAGATACACCAATATGACCTTGTAAATACACAACGGCAAGTCTTTTTTTCCTTTCTAAAACCTTGCTACTATCTCGCCTTGCTTTTTCGTTTGGAAATCAATCTTTCCAGTTCTTTTTCGGAATCATCAGCTTTGATAAAGATAGGAACATTTTCGATACCAGTCGCAATGTAGCTACTTAGCAGCCATTCTCCGGGTCCAAATTCTAGCGTTTTTTCCAGAATACCAATGTCGATCATGAACTGCTCGCTAACAACCCCTCTATCATATGGTCGCGGGAGAGTTCCCACAAAATAGGTATGTAGTTGTTGTAAGGCATTAGTATTAAGGTATGCCAATCGTTGTGTAGCAATACAACCCCCTAGTCCATACTTTCTTCCTTGTCTCAAGAGCATTTCTACTGCTCTTGAAACGTCTTGATTTATTCCTGATGACGCATTTGGGATGAATTCTTGTGCTTCATCAAATACGAAGAGAACTTGCGGAGAGGTTTTGAATTGCTTCTTCCTTCGGTGTAGGGCCTGATAGGTAAGTTCTGTTGCAAGTTTCTTTAAAATCACAGGATCACTTATAGATAGACAAACAAGTCTAGTCTCTCCTTCAATGAGATCTAGTAACTCTTTTGCTGTGATTTTTCGGGGGTCAAAGGGGATTTCTTCTGCAGCCTCAATTCGAGAAGCAACGCGTGGGAGAGTTTCTGCCCAGGTGAAGAGAGCACTGCGATTCCACACCTTGTATTCTTGGAATATCTGCAGTGCTTTTTCCGCAAATTCCAACAATATTTGTGGACTCACGGCAGTGTTTGTGGAAACTTTGTTTTCTAGGATTATATGATTCAGACTATCCGTTACTTCCTGAATCGCACGCAAGTTGGTTGGCTTTTCTGCATTATCTCTTCGCAGTAGCTCTAGGTCTCTTATGAGTGATTGATATGTTGGTCGACCCGCCTCGTCAGGCTGAAGGAATCGGACACGATCTTTCATTTCCCACACTTTGTCAAATGTGGGCTTAAGCCAGTCTGCATCTTCTAGGCTACGGGGTTTGGCGAAACTGGTATAGAATTGCTCTTTATTGGTTACTTCTTCATCAAGAACAACTGTTGCGCTAATGGTTGGATCAGAGAAGAGATCAAGCAACAAACAAACGTATTCATTGCTAATGTCAAAAATAACAATTTTTGTATCCTTTGTGTGTTTGATCAGCCTTCGCAATAGGTTTGACATGAGATTGCTTTTCCCTCCCCCTGTGAATGCGAAAATCCCAAAATGATATCTTACAAGACGATCAAAATCAACATAAATGGGGATTTCTCCTTGCCCCTCGAACATTTTGATGACCCCGAGTCTTGGGTCTTTTTCCGAGTGACTCGTTGTTTTTGCAATATCCCAATTCATTCGTTGCCTAACCTTATCATTATACATGTGGTCAATGATTTCCTTATTTACGATATACGCCTTTTCCGCAACAATCGGATACACAAATCCTTTCTTGAAGGAGATTTCGCCCTTCGAATCAATTATCAGTTCGTAGTTGACCGGAATGCAGTATGCATGAATAATCATGGTATTAGGATCGTTGAACTCCCAGTCCGCTCTAGACTGCTCTATAACCTCAAATTGAAGCGGGTAAAAGCTGGAATCAGATAGGCCCTTTAATCCATAATGTTCAGGATAGACCCTAGAGATTTCCATGAGAGTAAACCGGCGATTGTCATCTTTTGAGCGAAAGTTTTCAACTGCAAAAAGCATGCCTTCTTCTAGTTCTGCCATTAACTGCTTGTGGTATTGTATTTTTACAATGCAACTATACTTAGAGGATACTCCTTGTGTGCTTCGGTCATAAGATGTCCTTGCTAAGAGAACATGAGAAAGCCTAGCTTTTAGCTTCCCATCCATATCCGTGAAATATTTTTTCATAGTTTCTTCTGTAATCACTTTTATCCCTTCCTTGTTTGTTCAAAATCAGTTCTTTTTTCCCTAAATGATGTTAAGTGGAATGCGTAGGATCTTATGTCCTTATGTGTTTCCATCCATTGCTTAGTTGAGGACACAATACCACCAAAAACTTCTCCAAACCATTTACATACTTTGTCTGCTACAAATAGTGGTTTGTTGTGTCCCATTGCTTCTGGAATTGAGGGAGCGTCGAGGAGCGTCAAGATTCGCATGATTAAATTCTGTATTGGATTATCTTTTGCATTCGCCGGCATTACTAAAGGACGCACGTGTTCGCTTATCCCCCGATAATGGTGAATTAAGTTAGGCAACCTAATCGCGTGTTTTAGATCTTTTTCAAGAACGACTCTATCTGTCATGAGTACAGTAGATCGAAGTTCGGGATTGGTTTTTCCCTCTCTCAATTGAATAAAAGATTTTACGAAAAGCCTTTCAGATAATATTATGTTTTGATGGCTTCCAGACATTGTTGGCCATAATTCTCCTTTTTTTGGACCCATGGTTCTAAATGCAGTATCGTATTCTTGGGTTGCCCAGGGGGGATGTAACTCATCAAGGACCACGTGTGAGACAGCTTGGAGTAATCCTCTATCTGTTTGAGGGAGGGCCATCTTTGTTTTCATATCGATTTTTACGGGAGACTCAGGAAACGCATTGAGAAAATTCAAGAACTGATTACGAAAATCGCGGCTATACGTATCTTTTGTTATCCCAATTAGTAAGAAAGGTCTTGTTTGTGCTTCATGAACCAGTGAATTGAAGCTGAACAGAGAAAGCAAGGCGAGATCTACAGTAGTTAGCCATCTTTTTTCTCCTTTAACATCAATCCTAAGTGGGTTTGTGTCCTTGTCCTCCAAATCAAATAATTTGGACACAATGGTTTCTTTTGCGGCTAAAATTCTTGCAAATGACTGCTTATAAGTATCTGAAAGGATTATTTCGGTTTCTTTTCCTTCTCCAATCACGGTCACGACGTCATTTTTCTCTAAGAGTTCGATTGCTTTTTTGACTCGACCAATGACTCTGGGGGAATCTGAGAGTCCGAATTCTTCTATTAGCTGACTTAATGACAATTCTTCTCTTTGTTCTAATTCAAAAAAGATTCTATGGGAAAGGTATTCGCCCCTCGGGGGTGGGATGTCTATTCTTTTATTGAATGGCCGATATCGATTGAACCAAAGATCTGCTTTAGTAACTTCTCCGAATTCTGTTTCTAACCCAATTAAGCTACTTTCTTGCTCATATGAGTTGAAACTAACTGTTTTTGCTAACAGGTTAGCATGTGTGCCGGCTAAATAGCGATCTAGAATAATCACGTCGTAGTGTTTCGTTTTAGCCAGTGTTTCCCCAAGTCTGATTTCTGCCAGTAACATAATGTCATTAGCGATCTGAGAATTATCAATGACGGTTTCGTCAAAGATATCGTTAATTGTTCTGGTTTCTTTTTGATCTTCTTTCTCATGGGAAAATTTCAGTCTTGCCAGTTCAATTTCAGGTATCTCTGAAATGTATACAGGAATACAAGCTGCTACCCCAACGCCTCCTGTCGTTAATTGAGAATCAATCGTAACGCTTTGAATTGGCTCTCTAATTTCCAAGTCAATTGATCCTAGAGCAGCATATGCCCCCCCATAAAAAATCATTAGGTCAAACGTGGGATCTGTTCTTTCGGTTCCATCAATTGCCGCATATCGTAGTTTTGTTTTTCCGAACAGATCCTTCGCAGTAGCAATTGCGTTTTCAGGATCCCATTTCTGAATAATTACATGACTCAATTGATCTCGGTAAAACTCTGGTATGTTGGCAAATTGTGTGGAATGTTCTCTGATCTGGGATACAGCTCGTGCCCTTAGCACGTTACCCAAATGAGAGATGTCATGAGCCAGTTTCGACATTTTTACCCCTTTCGTATCTACTTGGGAATTGAGAGCTTCTTAAATCAATTGGAGAGTTGCTTCAAAGTGATCATATTACAAAGATTTGCTTGTATTCGCAAAGTATGTCCTTCTGGTATCAATAGAAAGTTTTAATCCATTCCTTACCTTACTTTTTCTGTGCCTAAATCTACGCTAGCTTCCAAATTGAATAAATGGATCTCAGAGATGGGTTTTTTCAAAAGAGATGTACCTAAGCAAGGATTTCTTTATAGTGTTGTCATAGAAATTGCTCCTCAGCGTTATATTGAAGTGAAAATTCCGGAGAAACAACCTGATAGGGTGGATGTAGCTGCCGCCTTGAAATTCCATCCGAACCATATTCAGCAATTACAAAGCCTCAAGCCTGAGCAAAAGAAAAGCTTCTGGTATAATGTTAGAAGAGATGTTAATCTTCTTCCCGTAAGTTTTCTTCTTCTTCCTCCGGGAAAGCCTGTGACAGAGGTAACCGGTGTGGGCATTGCTCATATTGCATATGAAGATGGTCTAACTAAGACACTGTTTGCCCATGCGATTGATGCAGTTAATCGAGCTATGTTTTCAATTATTCTCGCCCTCGAACATACACTCGGTCCGGTTCCCTCTAGTTCGTCGCCTTCTTCTCAAGATTTCTTGTAGGTCAGAACGATATCAGCGATTCTTGCGATCCTATGCCTGAATTATGTTGTTTTTTGTGATGCTTTCAAAAGATCAAGATTACCTTGTGAAAAGTTAGATATAATCTCATTCTAAAGAAAAAGTGAAGACCATGCGGAAGGAGGATGATAGTCAGGAGCTATTAATCCAGTGCGGAAGCGATCTCTCTTACGTTCTCAAAAAAATAGAAACTCTGAGGAGATTCTCCAATGAGTATCCTCGGCTTTTTGCGAAAATAAATGCTACAATGGCAACAAGAGATTCTGATCTAAGGGTTATTTACATTATCAAAGATACGCTTGATGCTACTGAGATAAGTAATCTTTCAGAAGAAGAAATCAAACAGGTGTTAATTGACTGGTTGCTTGCACTCCACGTTTTGCATTCAAATGGTTTTCTTCATGGTCATATAGTCCCTCGCTCTCTCCGCATTGTTGCAGAGGATACTCCTTCCGGAACGCAATATCACGGAAAATTGTCACTTTATGGTGCTTCATTCCTCAATCCAAAAATCACCCTCCCTATTCAATATCGACCCCCTGAATCTATGTTTGAAGGCTTACTTGATGCCAGAAGCGACCTCTACAATCTGGGAATAGTTCTTTTTGAAATTTTTACGGGTAGAAATCCTTTCGATCATTTCAATCGCAATGTTATCAAGAGCAATGTTTTGAATGGGATCACGTCTAAAATTGAAGATTTGAATCCATCCATCCCTCAAATTTTTGCTTCCCAAATTAATAAGCTAGTTGCGTTTCGCAAATCTCAGAGACCCAAGGACGCCAAGGAAGTATTGATTCAGCTTGGTGGAAAGGCTGAATTCGAAAATACGGGCCAGATTACTTACTACCCTGACTTCAACGACTACGTCAAATCATTAACCTACATCACGCATAAGGTGAAAGAACGCCACAACGCGAACAAGCCAACGACGATTCTTATTTCTGGAGGTTCGGGAGTAGGCAAGACAGCATATTGTAATGCCATTGCTTCAACCCTCACGAAGGAAGGGTTCTTTCATTTGAGCGTCAATTTTTTTGGGATACATTGGTATCAAGTTACTTACATTAACCTCATTCTAGAAAATTTTCGAGCAAAATTTAGCAAAGATGAATTACGAACCATTTTTGGAAAAACAGGCTTACTCATGATAGAGAAATCACTTGATGCTGCAAGGCGTGGAATCGCTTCATCCTCAATAACAAATTACAAAATCTGGACTCTTCTTCAAACTGTTGTCGTTGAGATTGCAAAACACTACAAAATCAGCTTAGTAATCGACAATGCTCATCTTGCTAGCCTCCAACAACAGCTAAATATTCTTCGACTGCTCAGTCTCAATTCTCCCAATCTTTGCTTAATCTTGTCAGTTGACGAAACAACAATGGGCGGGCAGAGAGTTCTTGGCTTTATCCAAACTTCAGGGGCTGATGCCCCTCTCAGAATCGATTTGAGAAAGATTACCCCAGAAGAGGCAAGTTTTATTCTTTCCCGGTGCCCCATTACCGAAAGAAACATACCACGATATAATGAGAACATTGAGTTTTCTCGTCTTATTCGGGACCTTGCTTTCCTGAGAATACCCCAAGATCTTGAAATGATAGGGAAAAATATTCTCTCTGCTCTTGGAATATTAGGGAATCCTCTTCCCCTCCATGTTCTCCATTCAATGTTTCGTTCAGAAGCACAAGCGGATATAGATTCTGTCTTGATATATCTAGAAAAACAGCAGATCGTAAAAACAATTTATATTGAAGAGGAGGGGGCACTAGGCGTTTATCTTACACACTCATCTAGCCGAGATAAGACCCATCCCCTAAAATTGGAGAAAGTAGAATCCTTAAGCATTGCTCCCTCCAGCGATTTGTGGAGAATATACGTAAAAATGAAAGTTGAGCAACTTCCAGATATCTCTGAAATCGAGCGGTTGGTCAAGAATTATCTGCGGAGTCCCTTTGCTTCCTTTGCTTTCAATATCCTTGATCAATATTATTCTCATCTTACCGACAACTCTGCAATCAGAATAAAATACTGGATGGGTGTAATTGCCTTCAATAGCGGTGAATCTTCACTAGCAGCAAGTTATCTTTCTGACGTTGTCTTAGAAGACACGAGTAACGCATTGACACGGGAAGAAGCAGTCTGGGCACTTCTTACTGCATCTTGGCTTCGATTTAGAGAGAAAGACACAACGCGTGCAGAACCATTACTGCAGGAAGCCTTGGATATTATTGGTCAGGAAGATGAAGAATTAGCTAGGTTTCAAGCCTTGCTTGCCTTTCAGTATTTCTTTAACGGAAAAATAAAGGAAGCTTGGAGACTCATAGAGGAAGCTCTTTCAAAGAAGATTCGAAAATTGAGTGAAGCCAATTTGGAGGCTAATGCGGTAGCAGGGATTCTCAGTCTTTATCTGGGAGACTATTCACAGGCGTATTTTCATTTCAATGAGGCGTATGAGATTGCTCATGCTTTACAACGCTTCCATGATGAGGCTTGGATTCGAAGAAACACCGCAACTGCGCTCATCGCTATTGATCCTAAAGAGGCAGTGAATAGAATAAACGAAGCATTAGATACGTATGCAGCAATTGGTACCCTTAGAGATGTAAGCATTACTCTAAACAACAAGGCGATGGTATTATTCCAAACGGGAATTATTACAGGAATGCTCGAAACCGCAAAGGAAGCATACAAACTTGTCAAAGCCCTTAATAGCCGCTTGGATCTAATGGACCCAGCGGATACCTATTCTCTTGCGTTGCTAGTCAACGGTAAATTTGAAGAGTCGCTTGATTACTCTGAAGAAGCACTCGTCATAGCTAGAGAGTACAATGAAGTTATTGGTCTCATTGAAGTGGGGATTTCCAATATTATTATTCGTTATTTAGGGGGTTATGACTTTTCGGAACGGCTTAATGGGCTCAAAATGCTTCAAACTGTTGCAGCAGCACCACCTTTTGGCGAAATCATCAAAGGAATTGAATTTCATATTGCCAATGTTGACCCTAGTCAAGGGATTTCATATCTGATAAAAGAATTCACAAAGGGGGGCTTTCAAAGCCTATCGACGATCTATGAATATTTGATTGCGTTCTTTTGGTTTATGAATCTGAGCAAACTCATCTCACGGGCGGAGGACCCTAAAAAGATCATTGACTCCTTTGTTCGTGCCGGTGTCGATCTTAAAATTTTGTGCCCTAACCTTAAAATAATCATCAAAGACGCAGCAGAATTGCTCTCCTCCGAGTTTGAAACAAGGTCTGAATTTCATCGTCTCTACAAAATTGCTCCTTCAATTTTCATAAAATATGCCGTAGCAATGTTCTTCTTGAGTCTTGGAGAAAAATCCACGTTACCGATACTTGCATCAATTCTGCAACATTGCTTGAACAATATTCCGCCAGGCATCCACGAGACGTTTCTGAAAAGATATGTCGAGAATACTGCCCTAGAGGAATATTTACCTAAAACAGGATCCTTTGTTGTCAGAATTTCAGAATTGATCAAGCAGTACTTGCAATGAATGCCAGCCAGTGAAAGATTCATTCTAGAATTTTCATAATAGATGACTGACCCTTCGCAAACCAGATTTCAACGGTTTTACCAATGAGGGGAAGTTCTAGGGGAAGCGGGTGTTGAATGGGAGTATATGCGGGGATGATATACTCAAACTCATTTTCGTCGATGGTTACGACAACTTCATAGGGAATGACAAAGTTTCCTATTTTTGTTTCACTCGTTTTTTGAGCGTATGTGTCAAAGTAAAATTCTTCTTTCGGTGGATATTCTGAGATTTTTGATCTATAGGACTTAATTGCTACAATTTTTCCTTGTTTTTTTGTTGGAACCACAGTCTCTATTACTTCGTTGAGTTGGATTCCTGCAAGAATCAAGTGTACGTTGTAATGATCATACCCTCCTGTGAACTTCCAAAGACCCAATAACATTGCTTCTTTTTCAAGGTCTACATCAGCATCAGTTACAACGAATAGATCTTTGCCATGCTGAGGCGTTGCAAAATAGACAATATCCCCGACAACTAGATGCTTGGTTTGCTTGCCTGGACGCAGATTGATCATGTTCTCATTTGAGAACACTGAAAAAGCGGAATTTAGCTGTTCTTATTTCACCATATTTTCAAGAATCTGGTTCAACTCAACGGGATCCATTTTCTCAAATCTCTCAATACTACCAACATCCAGCCAAAAAGCATCACTAATGTAACCATTGAGCTCACCTTTTGTTGCCAAGTAAGGGAGGATGTCCTTTGACAGATCAAGCTTAGTGATGTCTTTTTGAGAAAGCAGAGCTTCGATTTCTTCAAAAAATGATTCATTAAACATTGAAATTCCACTGTTTACTAGATCAGAAATTGGGGGTTTTTCTTCAAATTTGACTACTTTGCTTGTTTGCGAATCAATTCTTGCAACGCCCACGGGAAGTCGATAATTCCGTAATAACCATAGCGTTCCCAGCGTCCCGGATGCCTCCCACTGTGAACGCATTTCCTCAATATTTAGGTTTGTAAGAATATCGCCGTAGTAAACGATGAATTTTTCTCCCTCAATATGCTCTCTTGCGTTCAGAATAGCAGACCCAGTTCCTTCCCATCCTTCACGATCAGATACGTATTCAATTTTTACTCCTAGGTCACTCCCATCCTCAAAATAATCCAAGATCTGATTTTTCTTGTAATTCACGAGAATAACGAAATCGTGAATTCCGTATTTTTTCAAGTATCGAATGATATATTCTAATAAAGGCCGTTGTTTTTTCCCCAAGGGGATCATAACTTTTTGATAGAAGTAGGTCAAGGGTCGTAATCGAGTCCCTTTTCCTCCTGCAAAGAGAACGGCTTTCATAGAAGACCCTCGGCTGTAGAATTAAAAAATCTTTCAAAGGAATCACGGAGCAGTTGTCTAAATACCCGACAGACAAGTCCGAAAAACAACGATATTCTGTGCAATTACTTTAGGGCGTGTGGGAAATTCTTATGGATGGGTGATTCAAATCGATGATAATGACAGCAGATAGTTCATGGATCAAGAAAGTTGTAGTAGCGGGTGCTGGGCAAATGGGAAGTGGAATTGCACAAGTTTTTGCCCAGTCAGGCTATGAAGTGATTTTGAGTGACATTACGGACGAGCTCGCACAAGCAGGCAAAGCAAAGATCGAAAAGGACTTAACAAGACTGGTTAGTAAAGGAAAAATCACAGAAGAACGGAAAAAAGAAATCTTAGATCGGATAACGCCAACAACAGATTTAGAAAATTTTGCAAAAGATGCGGACTTGCTAGTAGAAGCCATTATTGAAAAAATGGAAATCAAAAAAGAATTTTTCAAGCGAGTTGACGGCATTCTTCCCGAAAGAGCGATTCTGGCTTCAAACACATCTTCCCTCTCGATTACTGAAATGGCTTCTGTTACCTCTCGTCCAGAGAAATTCTTAGGTGCGCATTTCTTTAACCCTCCTCCAGTAATGAAACTCATTGAGTTTATCAAGGGATATCAAACTAGCCAGGAAACCCTTGAAACCATGATTGACCTTGGAAAGAAACTTGGAAAAACGACAGTAATTGCTGTTGAAGCACCAGGATTCATTGTCAATAGGCTTCTCATGCCGTTCCTAAATGAAGCATACTTCGCCTTGCAGGAAGGCGTTGCCACGCCAGAAGATATCGACACTGCCATTAAACTAGGCCTAAATCACCCAATGGGACCGTTAGAGCTTTCCGACTTCATCGGATTGGATACGATTCTCTATGTTGCAGAATACCTCTTCACTGAATTAGGAGAGGACAAATATCGACCCTGTCCTCTTTTGAGAAAAATGGTTCGTGCTGGGAAGTTAGGGCGAAAAACTGGAGAAGGATTCTACAAGTATAAGTAAAGGGAAGCTTCACAGTCCGAACGGGGAATGAGGCTTTGAAACATATTCTCTAGGCACTTTCATGGTGAATCAGAAGCTTTACAAGAAGGCTAATGATTTCTCTTTCGTCCTTGTCGATATTATGATCCTTTCGAGAGATTTCATATGCGGAGCGCAATAGTCTCTTTCGAAAATCAGAGAGTGCCTTTTCTTCTTCATCAGTAATGATACCATCTTCTAAAGCAGTATTCAGCAGTTCTTTGTATTTTCGCATATCTATCTTGATTTTGTCAAGGAGAGATTTTTCCTCTGGAGTAATGATCCCATCTTGCACAGCCTGGATAAAAATTGTGGTGAGAATGTTTTGTAGCTGAACATCATTATTATCGGGATTACTTTCGCTTTTGCCCATGATTGTGCTCTGGAAAATTAACTATTTAAAATAAGCTTCTCCAACCAAAAGAAATCGAGAAAGAAAAAGAAAATTGCTTGTTGGATATTCACGATTAATAATTTTCTTAGGAAAGTTATCGATTCTTTGTTGGAAGGCAGAACCCAACATCCGTGCAATAGTTGTAAAAATGAAATTGAACTAGACTTACACCACCAAACCCAAATGCATGAGAGAGAAATTGGATTTGTGTTTGAGATTTCACAAGCAGACTTGCTAGGAAAAATAGGGCAATTCACAACTCTTCAGAATAGAAAAATTCGAACGCCAAACCTATTTCCAGTAGTCGATCCTCGAAGACAGGAGATTTCTCCCGTTGAGATGTATCGAGAATTTAAGGTTGAGGGAATTATTACTAGCGCATACCTTTCCAAAAAAAGAGGAATCATCGAGGAAGCAATTGAATCTGGGGGGATCCACGGTTGGCTGGAATTTCCAGGTGTTATAATGATGGATAGCGGAGCTTACCAACTTATGGCATATGGTGATGTTGATATTGGGGAAGAGGAAACCGTGCAAATCCAAGAATCCCTTGGTCCAGACATAGGAGTTCCATTAGATGTTCCAATCCTGCCTACCACAAAAAAAGAAGAGGTAGCAACCAGAGTAGAAACAACGATTGAACGCATTTGTAGACTGTCTTCTTTTACAAATAGAGAAGACATGATCTGGACACT
The DNA here is from genome assembly GCA_027001645.1 of Candidatus Heimdallarchaeota archaeon. GTDB lineage: Archaea > Asgardarchaeota > Heimdallarchaeia > Heimdallarchaeales > JAJRWK01 > JAJRWK01. The sequence goes on along the minus strand of JALTMP010000180.1, from coordinate 6,946 downwards.
GCCAATTCAGGGAGGGAGATACGTGGATTTGATGCAATCATATCTTGACAGGGTCAAGAGCAAAGATTGCTTTGCTTTCTACCGGTTCTATGCTTTAGGAAGCGTGGTCCCAGTCATGATTTCATATGACTACGAAACGCTCGTTTCAATGATGGAAACTGCAAGAATGAATATCCCCAACACATATCCCCTTCACCTTTTTGGTGCAGGGCACCCCATGATGTTTGCATTAGCAACTGCAATGGGTTATGACACGTTTGATAGCGCAGCATATATTCTAATGGCGAAAGATGGTAGGTACTTAACGACCAAGGGTACTTACACAATCAAAGAACTGGAGGATTTCCCATGCTATTGCAAGCAGTGTGTAAGCCTCACACCTAAGGAGGTACGTAGACTCACCAAAACGGAGCAAACGGAGTTCTTAGCAAAGCACAATCTCTACGTATCGATGGGAGAAATAAACACAATAAGGCAAGCAATAAGAGAGGGGCGGCTATGGGATCTTGTTCGTGATCGAGCAAGAGCCCACCCAAAGCTGTTTGATGGGGTTCAAAAATTAATTTATTCAACGCATATCATGAAAGAGCTCAAGCATGGGACGCCCACAACAAAAACTTCATCTCTAAATGTATTTGATAGAGAGGATGTATACAGACCAGAATTGTCTATTGACTATCTTGCCTTGACAAAAAAGGAAAAACAACGGGCCAAAGTGATAATTCTTGGGAATAACGCTTCCACATACCATCTCGTCCAAGCATATATCAAAAAAACAAAGATTGAGGAGGATTTGTATGTTTTTCACCCAATAATGGGACTAGTTCCCCTTGAGCTAGCTGATATGTATCCAGTAAATCAGATCGTATTCACCAAAACCGTGGCGAAAGACGCCTGGTCTCTACGGCTCTTTGAAGCTCTTGATTTCCTTCGAAGTTATGACACGATTTTGATTGAGAAGGGGGGAGAATCAGAATGGGGAGAACTAGTAGTCCAAAAACTGAAAAAAAACTTGGGATCTCTGATCGCTAGTGATGAAGGGGGAAGGACGAGCTGAAAAGTTTCGTAGAAGAAAAACCTCTTCATCCCATGGATGAAGAACTTATTTACAAAATACACGAAGCAATGGAATTATTAACCAGATCTTCAAAGCTTGTACGTGGTTTCTGCATTATTAGGGGAAATGTTGTTTTTATTGGGGAACGTTGCGATTTTTGGCTATCTAAGTGCACTAGTTTTGAAAAAAATTGGAGTCCCTAATGTTGTGGCGTATGTTATTTCAGGATTTATTCTTGCGAATTTTTTGCTACCTCAAAGAATCTATAATGAATTGGATTCTTGGTTCCCAGTCGTTGAGAATCTTGCCCTTGGTTTAATCGGATATCACATAGGGAATGAGTTAGATTTGAGGCTACTTCTTGAGGAGGGAAAGAAAATCCTCCTCTTGCTTGTTGGAGAAGCAAGTGGTAAGTTTTTCGGCGTATTTGTTCTTGTTTACATTTTCGCACAAGATTTTTTGGCAGCATTATTGCTTGGAGCGTTAGCAACTGCTACTGCGCCAGCAGCAACAGTAGAAGTAATTAAGAGGTGCAGAGCACAAGGAGAGCTGACTCAAAACATTCAATGGCTTTTAGCGTTTGATGACATTATTGCGGTTCTGTTTGTCGAAAGCATTATTTCGTATGTTAGATTAAGTTTCGGGCATAAGGTTTCACTACCTAACTATTTGTTAGAGATCCTCAAAGAGATAGGTCTTGCAATGGTGCTGGGAGCAATTTTGGGGTACTTGCTTCCACTGTTACTCAAGATGGCTCACTCTGCTTTAGAAGATGTTGAAGTTCGCCTAGCAATTGTTGTATTTGGAATTGGAGCGGCAGCATTTGTGCAGACCTCAGTTATCACAACTTCTATGACAATTGGAATAATGGTTGGAAATCGATCAAAAAGCGTTGCAGATGAGTTTTCAACTCAACTACTCGAGAGCATAATGAGCCCGGCGATCATGCTTTTCTTTTTACTAGTTGGTTCAACGTTAAGGACATCTGACCTTTGGCCATTTCCAATTATTTCAGTTGCCTATTTGCTGGGAAGAACCGGAGGCGTTGTCCTGGGGACGTTTGTTGGAGCAACAGTTGCAGGCGAGAAAGGGCCAGTTAGAAAATACCTTGGGTTCTCACTCCTAGCTCAAGGAGGAGTCGCCCTTGGCCTGTTGTCAATAACCAACGATGTTCTCTACGAAGGTGGAGAAAATGAAACAGCAATACTTCTTAGCACAGCAATTCTGATATCTACGGTATTCTCCGAGATACTGGGGTCATACGGCACAAAATATGCTCTAACCAAAGCGGGTGAAATAGGGGCTCGAGAATTGTCTATTTACGAAACACCGAAGGGAACAGTGAAGCTATTAGTTGAGGAAGAAGGGATACCCTTCGACGATAATACGTTTGAAGACAAAGAAAAAGAGAAGGTCTCCAAGCACATGGATAAACTGAAAGAATACGATTCTTAGAATATGCTAATGTCGAAAAACAAGAATTAGAGTTCAACGCCATCGAGGGTATTCAGAATTCTCAGAGGGATCAGCGTATATTAATCCAGTTGCAAATCGCTTTGCGGCCTCAATATGCATGGTACCCCAAACCTGGCTCGAGCGACTAAGATGAGCTGAGAATAGAATTCGCAGATTACTCCTAAGGGCAAGTTGAGAAAGAGTTCCGATTATTAAGCCGCCAATTCGAACATAATCTAGCCTTTCAAGCTTTTTCGTAATAAAATCTTCAACTAGAATTTCATCAAAAAAGAACACAGAATAGTTGTTGACCAATTCGAAAAAACGTTGAAGAAACTCTCCCACAGACCACTGAGAAACGGGGATTTGAAACACATCGATACGATTCTGGTTTTTTTGCAAAAACTTGGAGTATCTAAAGAGCTGAGACAAGTGCAAGGATGGTCGATTCGTAACCCAGAGAAGTCGGTCGCGTTTTGAAATTAACTTCTCTGAAACCTTGAGAAACACTCGTTTTCGTTCCCAGCTATTAGAGCCGAGCAATAGTAATAGCCCAGGGTTGTTTAATGCAGTTTGGGGAACGATTCTCAATCTACTCACCAGTAAATTAATCCGAACAATGGTTAGAGAGAATATCTTGTGTAAACTACTTGAAATTATCTCCCAGCTAAATGGAACACGTATATCTGTTGAATTCAGAGCATAGAACGCCTATGGAGAGTGTATTGGCAACTTTCCATCCTTCAAAAAGTTATCCACATCAACCACATGAGTACCAATTCTGTGAGCGATCTCTCTTGCTGAGAGGCCATTTTTCAACACACGAGGGAGATTCTGTGATTTGAAAATTGAGCTTGTTTTACTTTCATTTACAACAAAAAGAGTTAATCTTACGAGTACTCCGGGGCTTAGTTTCCGCAGAATATCAAGCATTCCAGTTCCGTCCCCGATTTTTAGTTTGTAAGATAAAGCAGGAATTTGTAAGAATAAACCTCGCAAGTATTCTTCAAGGTAAGAGATTTCAGTGGTAACAAAACGAGTGAGTTCGATTCCATCGGCCTCAACATATACTCCTATGTGTTTTCCAGGGTCAATGCCAATAACGACTTCCTCGTGTGTAGTGGCGTTCCCATTTCTAGTAAGTTGGGAGAGAAGTTGTTCTTGTGTCTTTAGAGAACGGCTTACGGAAATGATCTCTACTTTCGCATGTGTAGGTGCTACAGGTAAGAGTTTTTTTTCCCTATGGGTCGTTAGGACAGTTCCCGAGAGTGGAAGTGCCTCTTCAGGTGCATGATGCTCGGAAGCAATTCCTAACTGGTCAAGAAGAGAAATAATTTGGTAGTAGAATCTAAAGTCCATTGAGTAAATGTAAACCTTTCTGGGCAGAGGATGCACTAACTAAGTATCTGACTTGTCTGAATAAAAACCAATTGGAAAGAGTGAACTGATTTGAAAACCCTAGAATAAAATAAGAAATGTATTCTCAAACACCAAAAACTAAAGGTCTGTGCGACACTGAAAGATCATAGTTTCTACAGTAGTGTGCCATTTTCAAAGTTTGAGAAAAGTAGACAATTGATGGAAAAATAGACAATCATAGACACGTTTCTCGCTTCTGGTTCGAGTGGCCGACAGGGACACGTCCTTTCAACCCAACCGCCTCGAGCGGTTAGTAGCGGTCGGCTGAACAGGTCGCCGAAGCTCCCCGCGTACACCGCCGCCCTATCAACCCGTCTTTTTCGGGAGCTCTCGTCTGCCACATGGTTGCTGTCGCCAGCCCCCTGCGTGACAGAGTGGGTGGCTCGTGTCGAGAGAAGTTTCGAGCTTAGATGCTTTCAGCTCTTATCTTCAGGCGCGTAGCTACCCGGCTATGCCACTTGACAACCGGTACACCAGAGGCGCCTCCAGCCCGTTCCTCTCGTACTAAGGCCAGATTGCTCTCAGCCACCCAACGCGCCCGTCAGAGAGAAACCAAACTGTCTCACAACGTTCTGAACCCAGCTCACGTTCCCTTTTAATGGGTGAACACCCCCACTCTTGGCGCCTCATGCAACACCAAGCTAGGAAGAGCCGACATCGAGGTAGCAAGCCGCGGGGTCGATTTGCTCCACAACGAGCCCATAAAGTGAGCCTGATGTTGTGGTTCTATTAGCATTAACCCCCGCATTTCACTCAGAACGACCCTCTCTCACCGACCTTTTGGGTCTCGGAGGGATATTATAGGTTCAGAACGACTAACGCCTTCATAGCCTATTGGCTCGGCGAGCGTCGCTCACTGACAACATTGTCAGCGTCGAGGCTAAATGTCGTTCGGTCTCCCGCTAAGCGGTTAGGTTACAGGGACATTGTCTCATTTAGACACAAGACAATTGTAACCCGTGGAGAGAAGGCCAGTTTGTTTTACTGAGCTTGTTTTTGAGTAATGTAAGAACTCGTTGTGTGTGAGCTCTTACCCGCGACAACTCTGTTACCCCTGAGGTAACTTTTCTGTCACCACCGGGCCCTACTTAGGGGCACACGATGGATCGCTAGGCCCTGCTTTCGCACCCGCGGACATTATGGGGCTGTCCACGGTTAGGCCAGCTTTTGCCCTTGCACTCTACGAGGGATTCCTGACCCCTCTGAGCTGACCTTTGGGCACCCCTGATATCTTTTCAGGGGTGTGCCGCCCCAGCCAAACTGCCCACCTGGAGGTGTCCTCGCCGCAGCAAGTTAGCTGCACCAGACGCCGTGGGCGGTGTTCCATGGACGGCTCCCCTATCCCCCGGAGAGGATAGGATCGACGCCTCCCGCCTACGCTCTGCGCGGCGTCCAGTACAGCAGCCCCAAGCTGCAGTAAAGCTCTCAGGGTCTTCTCTTCCCGACGGGCGTGCCCGGACTGTTCGCCGGGCTGTGGGTTCACTGGGTGTCTCCTGGGGACAGTGAGGACCTCGTTGATCCCTTCATGCACGCCTACAATTAATAGGCAAGGCATTTGGCTACCTTAAGCAACGGTTTGAAGATCAAACCGCTGGACCATATCTTCACCGTGCGAGGTTGCTCACCTTCGCTTGGTGTCCGGCGTATGGCCTCTGGGGATCCCGAGACAGTCATTTACTTGGTATCTCTGCTCAACTCTTCTTGAACGATTTCCTCTGCGTTTTGAGGCTTATGCTTCATAGTTGAGAGCACATCCTCAATGGTATACTTCCGTTGGCCTTTGGCCTCTTTATGTGTTATTGCAAACACTGCGAGCCTTAAGAAAGACTCAGGGTTTGCGTGTTCCTTGTTTTCCAAGCGCTTCACTACTTCTTTGAAGTGTTGAAAGCTCTTGGCTTTGATTTCGAGAGGGTACCGCTCGAAGAACGGTATTACTTTCTCTGCAATGTTTCGACGACTCTGCTCTATGAAGAGCTTGCAGTTGGGTTGCCCAGGCTTGTCAATGATGCGACCGCACCTAAGTGCTTGTTGCAAGGCAACAAGTACGTGCTCGGCTTCTTTTTCCAGCGTTACGCTGAAGGTTGCGTCTATGACCCAACCGAAGCGAGTAGTATTGTGTGGTTTCACACTGATGCTAAACGACCCTTCACCGTCTACTACACCACAGAGATATGCGTTTTTCATTCGTTGTGTTTTTGCTTTTCTCAGCAATTGTTTCACCTTTTTGCTAAGTGAGCAGAGAACTGACTGTTCTCGGTTTCCTGCGGATTGTCGCTATCGCCTCATGCATTTTTCCCTACTCGGGAGCATGAAACACAGCGAGTTTCCCGCATATAGCCGGATTTTAAGACTCCCTATTTTACGCTGAGAGTCATGGTTACTCCCGCCGTTTACCGGAGCTTAGCCCGGTTGTACCCGGGTTTTACTTACCGGCACTGGGCAGGATTCACTAACCGTACACACCCTTTCGGGCTTGCGGTTAGCTGTGTTTTTGTTAAACAGTCGGGTCCTCCTTGTCACTGCGACCTACGGGGGCTTGCACCCCTATAGGCACCCCTTATCCCGAAGTTACGGGGCTAATTTGCCGAATTCCCTCAGGAGACTTGCCACCAACACGCCTTAGGCTTCTCACCTAGGGGCACCTGTGTCGGTTCTGGGTACGGACGCGCATCGTCGTTCCCGCTTGGTTTTCATGGGCTGTCGGGATTAGCTGAACCCACGAGGGGCCATTCGTGCTTTCTCCCGGGTCTCACCATAACGGTCCTCACCGGGGTTATACACTTAGCTAGCTGAGCTAGTCAGCCTACCCGCCAGCGTCCCAAGTCGGGCTTTCGTTGCCGAAGCCTAGATGCGCGGTACCGGAATATGAACCGGTTTCCCTTTCGGCCCTTACCGTATTAAGGCGGGCCTTAGGACCGACTTACCCTTGGCTGACGAACATTGCCAAGGAACCCTTGCCCTTTCGGCGGAGCGGATTTCCACCGCTCTTTGCTGCCTACTACCACCGGGATCTGC
>JALTMP010000179.1 GCA_027001645.1 Candidatus Heimdallarchaeota archaeon | reverse complement strand
AGTCTCATTGTGATACCTCTTGTTCTTCTTCAGATCGATAAGGCAGCCTTCATCATCTTCTTAAGAGAACACAAAAAGACTCGCATATTAATAGGGCTCACACCGCTATTGACGGGTCTGGTTAATACGGGCTTAGGATTCATTGCTCTCGTCGTTGGCCAATTGGCTTATAACATAGCTTTGCTCAATGAGCAGTTGCGATACTTCATTTTCTTTATACTATCCTCTATCAGCATGGTCTATTCCTGGCCATTTTCTTCTCGTCAAATAGAAGCAGTATCCAAGGACGAATCTATTCTAGCCGATAACAAAGGTCTCATGAGATTCATTCTTTTGAATGTTGTGTACTTAGGCCTTCCGGCTTTGCTTGTAGATCCGATCTATGTCTTCGTTATTCTTTTTTCAAGAGAACAGCTAACCTATCCTTCCTTGCTCTTGCCCTTTAGTGCCTTTTTTTGGGGACACGTTATTCTGAGCTTCATTCTGATCTACTATTTGTTTATGGCAAAAGATTATTTCGTTCAGAGAAAGATCATGCATTTCAAATTCTCGATTGTGAATTTTCTTTTTACAGGATTACTATTTCTGAGATTTTGGCTCTTAAAAAGAACAGGGATAAGTGTTGATCAAAAAATAATGATTGGACTTTATGGCTTCCTTCTTCTAACTTTTCCATGGTCAGTATTTTCTGGGGTTTCACGAAGGATTTTGAGAAAAGCCAAGACCAACAATAAGATACTTGAGCTGAAAGATAAGGCCACATCCATAAAGAATGTAGCATTGTCTAAATATCAAGAGACGCGCCAAAGCGCAACAGCTAAACTGGAGCGGGGAAAAACGACCGCACTGGAAAAGATACCAAGGCAGATGCCAGCCTCTGTAGTAGGAGTTCTTACAAAGGGAAAAAACATTGGAAACAAGATAGGCAATAAATCAAAAGAGAAATTCACCGTTTGGGGAAAAGAGTTCAAAAAGAGATTTACTGTTTTTCCCTTGGGAAACAATCCTTACTCCCTTGATAATTTAATTTTCTGGACTTTGACATGCTCAGTTTTTGTTGTGGTAGAGGTTCTTAGATATGAGTTCTTACATCCAAAGAACGCTGAACGAGATTACTTTTCTTCACCAGGTTCTACTCTAATATCTTTCACGCAAGGATTTGATTTTGTGATTTCCTTCTTTTATTTATGGCTATTTTTGGAAATCAGTTTAGCAATCATTTTGATTAGGAATTCCATATCTCTTTCAAAAGGAATCGGTGTTGGAGGATTGGTAGCAGAGATTCTAAACAGAGCGATGTATGCGTGGTTGTTTCAGCGGATGGTTTCCGATCTGGAGTATTGGAATCTGCTAACAAGCTTTCAAATTGAACTAGCGAAGGGAATGGGATATTTTATTCTTGGATTACACGTATTAAGATGGATCTTGAATTTTGGAAGAACAGATCCTTTAGAAACGTGGGAATTTGCTCTAATTCAATTTGTAACAATCATAGTGTTTTTACTTGTATGGTCCTTGTGGGGGCAGTATTTCTTGCCAAGATTGTTACGTCTATTATTCTAAGCTCTGAGTAGACTTTCTTCTCTTTCTACGATATTTGTTATTGTTAGAGCAGGTAGAGGATAATTCGTCTTGTGATAGGTTCGCTTATGACTTGTTTTGTGAAAAGATATATCATGGGATGATATCAAATGGAGAAATGATAAGAAAAAACATACTAAGCATGAAAATACCCACAATAAACCAAAATTCAATTATTAAGTTCAAGGGATAAGTTGTTGGTGATCTAATGGTTAACTTGTGGGATCAGTGGTGGAACCAAATTCCAGAGGGAAAACTTAGAGGATTAAGCGAAATAGGGATTACAACTCACTGGATTATTCTGCAATATACTATCGGACTCATTACACTAGCTGTTGTTCTTGAGATCTATGCGACATGGAAGAGGAATAAGGATATTATGGAAATGGCTAAAGTGTTATCACGCGTAGCCATCGTAAACTTTGCAGTAGGGGCCGCTACTGGCTCAATGTCAGAATTCGGACTTCTCTTATTCTGGCCAGGATTTCTAGAGTTGGTTGGAAAATATTACTTCATACCATTATATCTTGAAGTTTTCGCATTTTTCTTGGAAGTAATCTTCGTTTACATGTATTATTATACATGGGAGAGAGTTGGTCCAAAGTTTCACATCTTTGTCGGTATTCTAGGGACCTTGGGCATATTGCTTTCTGCAATCTTAATTATGTCAGTAAATACATTGATGAGCTATCCCCCAGGAATTCAAGCCGTATATGATCCAGTAACGATGCAATGGCAAGAACCTCAGTACTTACTATACATTCCTGCAGGAGCAGTCATTCCTTCTGGGATCAACTACGTTGCAAAAGGAAATAACCAGATTTTGATTTCTTCTTCGGAATTAAGAAAGATAATTGATCAAGATCCAGAATTATATCGACAAATTCTTGGAGAAACTGTAAGGCAGAAGGGAATCTGGTGGATTGTTTTTCAATCCCCAGGAGTAGCAGTAAATGCTTTGCATGCGATTTTTGCTTCGCTGGTGGTAACAAGCTTCACAGTTCTAGGGATATACTCGTGGAGATTCATGCACGTTAAGGAGGAGAAAAAACCATATTATTTAGAAGGAATGAGGACCTTTTCTGTTGTTGGAACAGTAACCCTAGTAATACAAGGAATCATCGGTCACGAAGTTGCTCTGAACGCGATAAAATATAATCCAGAAAAGATCTCTGCGCTCGAGGGCAAGAGTTCTTCAATTCCTTCGATTTCTGACTTGCCCGGAGTAGACCCCGTACTTCGCATTCTTTCATTCGGTACTGACTGGAAACGAAAACACTTACCAAGCTACGACAGCATTGGATCAGATGACTACAAGCCTCCATTAATATTGCACTATTTCTATTACACAAAGATCATGCTAGCAACAGCATTGTTTGGGCTTTCAGTCGTGTTGCTTTACTACTTGTTCTGGAAGAAGCAGACTCCAGAGTGGTTAATGAGAATCACGTACTCAACTCCTTTTGTTGTCCAACTCATTTCCAACTTTGGGTGGATAAGCAGGGAAGCGGGTCGCAAGCCCTGGACAATTTATGGAGTGCTTAAGGTTGATGAGGCTGCGAGACAAGATCCAATTTCGCTCTGGTTCATAATTGGAGTGATTATATACTGCATTGTCCTATTAGGAGGACTAGCGGCTATCATGTGGTATCTATTCAAGTTGAAGGAGGAATGAGAATGGCAGCATCGATAATTATCATGAGTATTATTCTCAGCGTGTTTGCTTTTCATGTTGTGCTCTTAGGCATAGAGGTAGTCTTGTCTCTATTGATTCCGGGGCTCAAATACCTTGCAGACAAGAACAATGATGCGAATCTGGACAGAGAGGCAAGCCGCTATATGAATTATATCGCAATCACCTATGCTTCACAGCAAGTCATGCTTACTGCAACTACTGTATTTACGTTGTCATTCTTCCCCGAGTTCTTAGTCCTTGCCGGTCGAATTCTATTTTATCCACTTGCTTTCTTTATTCTAGCGTTTGCACTGAGACTAAGTCTCATGTCTGCTTTTTGGTATGGCTGGGGCAGATGGCCCCGTAACCTCTATTACGGCATTGGCGTCTCTTATGGTTTTCTGGGAGTCTTAGTCGTGTATCTGGACTCAGTGTTGCTTGGTTTTCTCAATTATCCCAAGGGGTTGATCCGGGCAAGTCCATTGAAGGTTGATAATGCCCAAATATACCTAAATCCAACAACTTATCCCTTATTCTTTGTTTTAGTGTTTGCAGCCGTATCAGTGACTCTATCAATTCTAGTGTTTATTCATTCCGCTAGAATTCGAGCTAGTTCGGGACCAGTCGATACTCAGAGAAACCTCATTAAGCATTACGTAATAATAGCGTGGGCTAGTGTGCTACTGTTCGTGCCTTCACTTCTTTGGTATTTGGCCTCTCTAGCAAAATATAGCAACTACAAGTACTCCAATATTGTTGGTGGAATTCTGGAGACGCCTCAGGGACCTAACTTTTCTTGGCTATTGGTTGTGTTCTTGCTTCTTCTTGTTGCATTTGGATCAACATTATCCCTTGACGTGCAAAGAATATGGCAGAAAAAAGAAGATAGTGTTGAGGGAATGAAAGAGGATCGATTGTTGATTTATCATGGGCCTCTTGGTGCAGTCTGGTTCGTTCTTCTCTTCCTATTGAATCTTCTCAGCCAAACACCGTATCTGGTTTCAGACCCAGAGCTTGCCGAAACAGTTACGGTTCTTAATGTGAGACAAGCAATTAATCCCTATGCCGATATGCTTGACTTGTACTCGCTGACATTCTTTGTATTAATTCCCTACTTCATTGCCTTTGCTACCCTGTTGTATTTCTTCTTTACGGGGGTCATTGGTGGTGATAGAGAGATAAAGGGGAAAAGACTGGCAGGAGTAATCGAATAACCGAGCCAGCAAATTACCAGAGAGGTTGAAACTTAGACCTTACCCCCTATCTCTTCTCCCATGTTTTGCGATGCGAAATACCCACTGATTGATGAAATGGTTTCTTTGGCTTTCTGAGTTGTGAGAAAGTCAAGAAAATGTTTCACTAGGGGTTTATCAAGTCGATCTCTTCTAACCACCAAGTCTAGCTGTTCTCTCCCTACTGGAAGAAAGGAAAGACCAAAGTTCTCAGCGATAAATTTGGTTCCTATTCCGGTGTCACAGCGACCTAGAAGAATATTTCTAGCTATCACAGAATCTGTCTTAGCAGTTTGATGTAGGAAGTTAATGCGTTCTTTCAATTCCTCCACCGTAGTTCCCTGCCTCTCAGCTTCTTTAGCCATGTGAGCATCTAGAAGGTATGCCCAGCCAGAACCACGTTGACTTTTCATTATTCGAAGATTATTGTTAATGATGTCTGAGAAGTTACCTATTTTTTGACTCAACTTAGGAAGGATTAGAAATCCAATCTCACGCTCATAACCTTCAACGAGCATCAGTGAACCATCATTTTCTCTTTGAAATGCCTCCGTGTTAAATCCTGCCTTAGATGAGTTAGGTAGATTGATTCCAGCGATATCGGCCTCGCCGTTCTTAACTCCCGCAAATGACCCTTCAGAGGTTAAAGGGATCACACTAACCTTGTTTGCAGACTGGGGGTTATCATTGATAAATCCAGAGATCAGCTTTTCTAATCCAAGACAGTGTGTAGTGAGAATGCTAACCTCTGGTATCTGATCCTTTGGGAGAAATAATGTAACGTCTATTGTGCTTCCTTTCTCAACATATTCGATGGACGAAGGAATTCTTGCGAAACCGACCGCCCTTGTGAGTGTTGTTATTGAACCACTTCCTCCAGGAACTGGGAAGGCATAATAGTTTCCTTTTGAGTCGCCACTAAGGTTGACTAGAAGAAACTGTTCTCTTCCGGGAGGAGTTCTCACTCTCATGGGAAGAATTGCTTTCACGATTCTTTCAGATTCAAATAACGCTTGTCCGCTCAACGCTTTGATTATGGGTGATACAAACACGTGGAAAATCATTAGTCCGCTGGTTGGGTTTCCTGGGAGCCCGATTAGCGGAATATCATTAACTATGCTTAGAATGGTTGGTTTCCCAGGCTGAACCTTTATGCCATGCACTAAGATTCCCGGGCTTCCAAGATCATCAATAATTCGGTATATGAGATCTCCCGCACCTGCGGAAGTACCACCCGAAATAGTCACTAACTCATTTTCTTGAACTGCTCTCGACATTACTTCACGCAATTTTTCTTCGTCGTCTTCGACTATCCCGTAGACTATTGGAACGCCACCTGCTTCATGAATTGATTCTGCAATAGCCCAAGTATTGATGTCATATATTTTTCCGGGAGGGAGTTCTGTACCTTGACTAACGAGTTCGTTCCCTGTTGAGATTACCGCAACTCTAGGTTTTGAAAAAACCTTAACCTTCGAGAGACCAATTGCTGCAATTAGAGAAATTTCTCGGACACCGAGAACAGTTCCTTTTCTAACAATTATTTCACCATACATTATGTCTGTTCCGGCGCTCATGATATTTGCTCTCGGGGGCACAGCTCGTAGTATTTCAACCGTTTCTTTTCGAGGCACGGTATCTTCAACCATGACTACCGCATTTGCCCCATGCGGGATCGGTGCTCCTGTGCTTACCTCAACGGCTTGACCAGATGTTAATTCATGCTCGAACCAGTCGCCGGCAGGAACACTCCCTATGACTCTGAGTTCAACAGGATTCTCTTCACTTGCAGCAAAGGTATCTTCTGCGATTACAGCATACCCATCCACGGTTGTTTTGTCAAATGGAGGAACATCAATCGTGCTGATTACGTCTTCAGCAAGGACATACCCTCTTGCTTCACTGATGAGCTTGACCTCTGTTTTTTGAAGATGGTCTAAGTTTAGGTGAGAAAAGAATATTTTCCAAGCTTCTTCCATAGTCTGTAGTTTCTTAAAGATTTTTCGAGTCATATTGCCCCTCCTAAAAATATCGTATGAGTTCGAGTTCAACTTCTGATCCTTCTTCAATTCCTTCTTCATCTTCTGGGATGATTAGCAATGCGTCCGCTCTCGTAAGGGAAGACAAGATCCCTGCCCCCCTTCTAGTAATGATGGTTGCTGAAAGATCGTTTGCTTGTCCTGAGAGCGTTACGCGAATGAAATCTTTTTGCCCGGGTTTTGAGGAGACACGGCGGTTAATGCGGGCATGAATCTTTTCGCGGGGTCGCTTGGAATAGTTCACTCCTTGTAGAAGCTTGAGAAGTGGATAAGCGAATAATTCATAATTCAGAAAGGCAGCAACGGGATATCCGGGGAGAAGGATGACAGGTTTTCCATTGACGGCTCCTAACCCGACTGGTCTTCCTGGGCTTATGGCTACTCCATGAACGATTAGTCCCGGTTCACCTAGATGGGAAAGAATTCTCGGAAGATAGTCTTTAGGACCGACCGATGTCCCTCCGGAGACCAAGACCGCGTCACATTCTTCCAAGGCTCGTTTTAATTTCGCCTCTAGCTCTTCGGGATTATCTCGAGCGATCCCAAAGTCCACGGGTATGCCGCCATCTTCAATAATCTGAGATTGAATCATTATTCTGTTACTGTCTATAATTTTTGCGGGTGATAATTCTTGAGCATTGTCTACCAACTCATCACCAGTAGAAAGCACTGCGATTCTCGGGGCTCTGATGACACTAATCTCTTGGACTCCGATTGCTTTAAGCAAAGCTAGGTCGGGAGGTCTGAGAATAGTTCCTTTTCTCAGAACGGTGTCTCCCTTTCTGACGTCTTCTCCTTGCTTAGCAAGGTTTTTTCCAGGAGTTACAGGAGCAAGAATATTCACGAATGAATCTTGAGTCTCTGTGTCCTCCACCATAACCACAGCATCAGCTCCCATTGGCATAGGAGCACCTGTAGTAATCTTAACCGCGGTGCCAGATGTTACTTGAAGAGTAGGAACATCGCCAATATCAACCGTTCCAACGATCTGCAATCGCTTTGGATTAGAATTCGACGCTCCAAAAGTATCCTCAGCTCGGACAGCATATCCATCCATTGCAGCTCTTGCAAATGGTGGGATGTTTATGGGAGAGACAACGTCATTGGCAAGCACTCTGTTTATTAAGTGGGGAGATAGAGGAACATTTTCCGGCGGAAGTGGTTTTATGCTTATGGAATTGACAAATTTTTCCCAAGCATCATCGACATATAGTAATTTCTGAAATCCGCGATCACGAACGTCTGATCCGGTGATTGCTTCGTGCTTTTCCATTTGAGTCAAACTTATTCTGTGAGAATAAAAATGTTCGATCTGAACCAATTTCATAACTGCAAGCAGAGCGAGAACTCTCATGGTTCGGTTTCTACTTCTTGATGTTTTTCATAGAGAACGACGTAATCCGCAATTTTTTCTTCAACAATACCAGGAGGATGAAGCGATTCATTTTTTTCTCTAACACTAATAGTAATTGGCTCAATTGTCATCCCTTCTCTGCGAAGGTACTCCTTGGTTCTTTCAGGAACACCGTACCCATATTCCATGTGGCCTTTTCCCATTATGGCAATAACCCACACCTCGGGATTTTGTAACAGGATTCGAGAGATGTTGTACGCCATGCTGGAATCCTTTACTATCTGGGCTAGGAAAAAGCGATCAAGGGAGAGACCCGATGACATCATAGGTGATGATTGCCGAATTAGGGCTTCAAAGTATTCTTTGTGTTTTTCGTGCCCCATTACCACTAGATCTGAGGGGAAAATGGACTCGGGACCATTGAGGCTGTCTAAGCCATCCCTAACTACCTTTGCTGCATACACTCTTGGTATAATCACTCCCTTAACAGGAATGCGTAATTTCTTGGCTTTTTCCAAAAGCTTGCCATAATGTTCGAGAGGAAATCCTTCTGAGGAGGTATCATATTTTTGTTTTAATACATCCATGGTGATGTGATCATCCATGAAGTCGTCGAGGAGATGTTGTTGTTCTGTGTTGAACATCTCAAGTGCGAGAACAAGATTAGCATTTGCTTGATGAAGATTTTCAATTGCTTGCAATTGGAGAGTAAGTAGAGAAGGTTGTACGTGATCTTCTCCTATGATCAAAAGTCGTGAATCCTTCATTTTTTCACGGATTTCTGAGAAATCTGGGATTTCGGGATAAGTAAGAATACGGTGCATAAAGCATTACCAGTTATTGAGAGCAATGAAGTTTTCGCCTTGGGAAGAGAGGGGAAAATTATGATCGCATCAATTCGAAAAGTTTGGAGATGAATATTTCTCCCCCTGCGGCCGGCATTGCCAGCCCCCAATTCTCTAATACTTCAGGATGAAATTCTCCCACGGTCCCTATGACGTCTTTTCCAACGATCACTTGAGCACATCGTCCTTCTATAAATCGAGGATCGTCAGACTCGATCATTTGGTATTCAATGCCGGTTGTGCTCAGGAGAGCCCAGATGTCCCCTAGTGTATTGGCAAGGGTTACGTTTGGACCAATATTTATGATGCCTAAGCTTTGAAGCGTTTCAGCTCTATCGGTTTCGGGATTATAGCGAGCGATTTCACCAACTTCAAAAATTCGATGCGGATATCTTGAGCCTGTGTTCTCGGATTCTATTCTGAAAAGAACGGGTAACATGCTGTTTCTCACAACGGAGAATGTTTGCGACATGACGTTTTTGATCCGTACTATTTTTTCAGAAATTCTCATTTTTCGCAAGCAATCGTCCTCATTTGAGAGAACATAAGTAAACACTTCAACATAGCCTAGACCAATCATGAGATCTCTAATGGAATCTATTGTGTGTTGAATTGGCTTGGCTTGTCCAATAGTATAACTTTCAAGGGGAACTTCCTGAAAGTTATCATATCCATAGGCAATAGCAATGTCTTCGAGAAGATCTACAGAGTGCATGATGTCTCTTCGGTAACTAGGAACTTTGACATGGAATTGTTTATTCTTGAGCCTTGGGAAGAAACCCATTTTTGTCAAGAGCTCGAGAACTTGATCGTTGGTGAGATCTAAGCCCAGAAGAGAAATAAGCTCTTTCTTGCGAGCTTTGTGAATATGGTTGAAGACATAGGGGATTTGGATTTCTCGAGCTGGAGCTTTCTTGTGATCGTATTTGATTTTGATAGGATGAATTTTCCCGCCCATTTCTTCTAAGTCAGCAGCGAATATATTGACAGCGAGATTTACGTGCTCGAAGCTTGTTCCCGTTGCCTCTATTAAGAGGTTCTTATCACCCACTCCAATGTGACCCAAGTCATTGCTGTTAATTATAGGGACGAGGGAGAGAGCGCGCTTCCGGGCATCCAGTAGTACCGGATATTTTTCCCAGTCTTGTATTATGTGCCGATACTCAATTCCTGTAGGATGTGTATCAAGTATTTCGTTTAGAGTTAATTTTCTCTCGAATTGGAGAGGCACAAAGCTTACGGATTCTGGCGACACCATTTCATAAGAAATAGGAAATTCTATCAGATCAGCATTGTATAACCCCATGGAGATTCGAGATCTCTTGTTGCCAAATACTCCAGCAATCTTTTCTTGAGTTTGGATGAGTTCCACAAGAATCTCTTCACTTGGAATCTCGTATTCAGCTAGACAAGCTGCAACATAAGGTCTATTTGGATGAGTATTGGAATGAGCAGCTATGAAGTGGTTAGGGTCTTGAAGTTCTAAAGTTGCCCATTCTGAGTCAAAGTCCCGATATTGGCTGGTTAAGTACCCGCGAATTGCTCTTGCTAAGCCAGCTGCAGACCAGAGATCAGGCCGATTAGTGTCATTTAGCTCTATATTGAGAGTTCTTGTTTCTTCATCGAAACCATCGAATTCTGCTTTGGCAACTGGAAGTAGTGGAAGCAGTTCATCTATTCCGTTAATTTGTGGGATTAGTTTGAGCAGATTATCTGAGTTTACCTCTAATTTTGGCACTTGTTACCCTCCTATTGAGGTCTCTTAGTTCTTCTAAATCACGGCTCAAGAGTTGTCTAATGTCCTTGATGCCGAACGCTAACATTCCTATTCGGTCGAGACCAAGTCCCCATGCAAGAACAGGAACATCAATACCGAATGGTTTGGTTACTTCAGGTCTGAAGATACCGGCTCCACCTAGCTCTACCCATCCTACTCCGGGGATTTCTGCGTGAAGCTCTACGCTTGGTTCGGTAAATGGGAAATAGGCAGGGACAAGCTTGATCTTCTCGGTTCCAGCGAACTCCCTAGCGAAAAGTTTGAGGAGAGAAAGAAGCGTTCCGAAGTTGTTATTTTCATCGAGCACGATCCCCTCAACTTGGTAGAAGTCTGGCAAATGAGTTGCATCGATTTTATCATAGCGGAAGCATTTCGCAATCCCGAAATACCTCCCAGGAATATCAGGTTTGTGAGCCAAAGTCCAAGCCGATAGTGCAGTTCCTTGACTTCTTAGAACCATTCTACGAGTAACATTTCGGTCAAAGTGGTACTGCCAACCCCGAGAGTTGGCTCCTTTTCCTGTTTCATGGACTTTGGCAACGGCTTCAATGAATTCTTTTTCCAACGTATCATCCGGGGGCAGATCAACATAGTATGCATCATGAATCGCTCGAGCCGGATGGAATTGAGGCATGTACAAAGCGTCCATATTCCAAAACTCAGGAACAATGATGCTTCCCTCCATTTCCTTGAAGCCGAGTGCCATGAATTTCTGGCGAACATAGTCCAAGAATGCATAGTAACCGTGTCGCATTCCCCATCTGGCAGGATAGGGGGGCGGTATGGACATGTCATATTTTTTCAAGCGGATAGTTCGCCATTTTCCGGTAGTAAGAAGTTCAGGAGTGAGATTAGTAATCTCTCGTTCTGAGCTTTCCCAGATCTTTAGTAATCGGATGATTTCTTCTTTAGTGCCGGGAATTAGTTGATAAGTAAGAGTAGTTTTAGTCTCTTTTTTGAGCAAGCCCCGTTTTAGTAGCACATCAAGGAGGGACTTTTCAGATTCTGATAGCTTTTCATTCGAAGCGATTTTCTTTAGGATTTCAGTCGTAGGAATCTCTGGCTTTTTGTTGAGAGATACGACTTTTCTTGAATCTGTTTTTCTGACTGCTAACGATTTAGACTTCATTAGTAAGCCGAATGCTCCACTGAATTCTTGTTTAGTAAGACCAACTTTTCCAGCAAGTTCATCTAAAGGAATTTCATCGTGATCTTGAAGGAATCTAATGAGTCTGTCCTCTGGAGCTCCGATATCAACATATTCTTTCCCAGTCTCTGTCAATGCAAGATAGAATTCTTCCGACTTGTGAATCTTAATTAAGCCTCTTTTTGCTAGTCTCTCACAGTTTGAGGTTATCGCCCCGGTATCCATTCCCAGTTCCTTAGCTAACTGGCTAAGAGTAAGCTTTTCCTCCTCTAGGAGAGTTCTTAGGATCTGAGCTTCTGCAGAGGTCAGTTGTGCTTGTTCTTCGGATGTTCCCATGCGCTCCTCTCGCTCCGTATGAGCTATTCAAGACGTTCATATGTTTAACATTTCTTAAGCATTCCCGATAAGGCACTAGGTACTAGTGTCTTCTTTCAATACATTTTTCCGTTGAACTTCGTCAATTATATTGAATGTTTCGCAATATGAGAGCTGAACCGGTAACAACGGATCCAAGGATTATGCTAGATCCTGAAAGAACCACTTTGCTTGTTATCGATTTCCAGAAAAAATTAGTTCCTCACCTTTATAATCCAGAAGAAGTCGTGAAAAATGCATTATTGCTCATTAATTTAGCGAAAATTATGGACATTCCGGTTCTAGCAACAGAGCAATACCCTGAAGGCTTGGGAGAGACGATATCTATCATTAAGAAAGCATTGCCTAAGCACACAAGAATAGTTCCAAAGACAAGCTTTGGCTGTTTTTCAGACCAGGAATTCTGCACGTCAATCGAGCAATTTGGAGAAGCATCGAGAACACTTCTCGTGGTAGGCATTGAATCGCATATCTGTGTCTTGCAAACCGTACTAGGTGCATTGTCTCAAGGCTACAAAGTTCATGTAGCAGGAGACGCAGTTTCAGCAAGAAGCAAGTTTAATTGGGAAACGGGTCTGCGTAGAATGGATGTTTCAGGAGCAGTTATTTCCAGCGCCGAAATGGCTAGCTATGAACTACTTCAAAGATCAGATACTGCAACTTTCAAGGAATTCTTGCCAGTCATTAAGAAGCTATCTCAAACAGAATTAGCTATCAAAACATAAAAAGCAGTCTGATTGCTATGGAAACTATTAGAGTTGAGGATACTACACTTATTCTTGCTTCTCCTACAGAGTTCAGAACCAATTGGATTGGTCAAGAATTAGTTAAGCGTCAGCTTTTGGCAGCATGGACATTGCTTGATGAAGATGATATTCCGTTGAATCCACGTCTGGTTGGTCCTCCAGGCATCGGAAAAACAACACTTGCCTACTCAGTTGCGAAACAAATGGGAAAACAAGTCTGGTTTTTCCAAGCAACAATGGATACAAGACCAGAAGATCTTATCATAAGCCCTGTCTTAAATGAAGAAAATAAGGTCAGCTATGTTGCTTCCCCCATAGTCACAGCAATGATCAAGGGAGGCGTTGTCATCATTGATGAAGGAAACAGAATGAGCGAAAAAGCATGGGCCTCATTGGCGCCCCTATTAGATCAAAGAAGATATGTCGAATCTCAGCTAACGGGCTTAGTAATCAACGCTCATCCGGAGTTTCGCATCGCAATTACAATGAATGAAGATGCAACCACTTATGATGTTCCAGAGTTCATCTTAACTAGACTGAGGCCTATCATTGAATTACAGTACCCTTCAGAAGAGGAAGAGCGTGAGATTTTAAAATATCATGTGCCCCAAGCACCAGAAGACCTTGTGAACAAAGCCGTTACCTTGCTTCAACGAGCCCACACACTTCAACTACCTTACACGGTTAGAGGTGGAATTCAAATCCTAAGATATTCGCTCAAACTATCACAGATCAATGGAACTTCTCCCTCCCACGAATTCAATGCAGCAGTATATGCGGTTTTAGGGTCAGATGCTTATCAGTTGATCTGAAAATGACAAAGACCGTGTTTACACCTTCTTGGAACATAACACCTCGTCCGTGGTCATTCTCACTATCTGACAATGTCGAGCTCATCCCTTCAATCCACCATTCTTTGGTGACTGCGGCCCTAACGTACCAAGTTTTAACGGAGCTTCAACCAGAAACCCTTTTCCTGGAGATGCCCGAAGGTACTGAGAGCCTTCTCTATGAAGCCGCTGATTTTTTTCCTCTTCCTGTTCTGTTATACAACAAGAATTCCTTTGAATATGTTGATGAGTTAGGAAAAGAAATTCCCACAGACTTCTATGTTATTCATCCAGGAGACGCTGTAGGAATATCGGTTTACTGGTCTAGAACACATAAGAGTGAAATGATTTGCGTTGATAATCCCATTCTGGAACAAGGCCAAACAAAGAAATTCTTCCTCAATGATCCCCTGCAGTTGACACTGCTGGGTTTTGAAAAAATTTTGCGACTTTTCGAAGGGAAGGATATGAACGACCCGAGAGCAGAGCATATGCGTTCCAAGATTCTCCAATCAGTGCATGCAAAGTCAGCATGGGTCGGGGGATTGTTTCACGTCCCAACAATCTTAGAATCTGGCAAGAAACACCCCCCAAGTGATATCCAATTCGAAAATGAGATCGAATGGGAGCTAGGAGTCGTTCATCCGTTTTCATATCCCCATTTGATTGTTGATCCCCCGTTTTTTGTAGCTAGTTTTTGGATGCAGAGAGAGCAATTTAGGCATCATGAAACTCTAATTGATCTATTAAGGCAGGCAAAGGTAGTCTATGCTGAGAAGTTTGACGAAGAGATCGGATTGGGGTTGTTAAAAAGGCTAATCCAATACGCGAGAAATCTCGCTTTGTTGGATGGTCGTGTGTTTCCATCGTTATTTAATATAGTGGAGGCAGCCAAAGGAAGCGTGGATGATGACTTTGCTCTGGAGGTATATCGAGAAGCCGTAAAATATCCATTTTATCCAGAAAAAATTGGCTCAGAGATTAATGGAGCACCAGTAATTGATTTTGGATCAATTCTTCATCCGCGTCATCATCTTTCCATCACATTGAAACCACGACACGCAAGACCCGTTCTATCAAAAAACCCCAGAAATAAGGAAATATGGGATCTAATTGATGCTCCTCCCGAGGAAGAGTTTCCCGGCGAATGGGAACAACAATGGAACTCTAAGCATGGGTATTATTCCTATCCTCCGGAGGATGACTATCTGGAACGATTCCTCAATCATGCAAGGAAAAAACTTCAGCAAATTCTTTTAGAAGAAAAGTCAAGAACTGAGCCATTCAGAACAAGTCTCCTCGACGGAATCGACTGGAAAGAAACTATAAGAAATGCTTACAAGAAGGAAATCTATGTCAGAGAGATCCCGAAAAAAGGGGTCTTTATCAATACAATCATCATGCAATTCACAAGAGATGATCGGCCCTACACTAATACAATGACTTGGTATGCGGAGCATCTAAAGGAAAGTAACCTTTCTCTTGTTTCCAGCGAGCCGGGGGATCTCATTGTTGGCCCAGGAATTGGGAGAGCAAAATATGCTGGGTTCTTTTCAGTGTATCCCCCCTTGTGGTGGGTTGAACAAATCTCCAAGGATCCTACAGAGCCCTTCCTTTACCGGTTGATTCAAGCAGCGGTTAGAAGTTCTCCCTCGAGAATAATAGGAATAATAGGAGTTGAGAGGCCAAGCCTAGCGATGCGATCATGGGCCGGGAAAAGAGGTATTCGGCTAGTTTATCTGCCACTCTCAGCGTTTAGCAGAGAAACAATCAAAAGAATCCGAGTGTTTCACGTCTTCAGAGATAAGGATACGAGATCTAGAGGAAGAAGATACATAGGTTATTAGTCGCAAGCACGGATCACCATCCGTGTCCAACATTTCAAGATGTGAAGGAGAGAGCCCATGTTGTTGTGAAGAGAGTGAATTGCGGTTAGACCTCATGCTTAGGACAAGGATCGGTTTCTTTGATTGAGCAGGTATTTCGCATCGGTTAGGAGGGCTTCAAATCGATCTACAGAGGGAGATTCTCCCCTTTCTATAGCAGTCTTATAAAAATAGAGCGCAAGGTATACTCTTTTTGAAAATCTATCAATACCCAATTCTTTTCCTTCTTGGTAGTCAAGCTCACGATAAACTTCGCAAAGAATTTTCGAGACCTCTGCCAGCCCGTCAATCCCCATGAATGCTGCGTTTCCTTTTAGAGTATGCGTCACTCGGAAGAACGCCTCAAACGGGTTTTTGTCATTCGAAGTATAATTGCTAAGCCTATTTAGCGAAAGTCTCAGTTCACTCAACTGATCATTAAACTCCTCTAAGAGAACATCTACGTATTGTGAGGTATCTTCTTCCTCCATTTGTGATCCCTCTTATTCTTCACGTTCTATAGCTGAGAGAAGCCTTGTTTTAACTTTGCACTGGTGATTGGCTTGCGAATATAAGCGGATGCACGGATTTCTTGTTTAACATGGCTTGGAAGCTCGTCGTTTGTTATCATAATGATTTTGATCCGGGGATCAATCATTTTCATCTTTTTGGCGGTCTCTCTCCCATCGATATCTGGCATTACAAAATCTAATGTTACCACTTCTGGTTTAAGCATTTTAGCCTTTTCAATGGCCTCCTCTCCAGTAAACGCCGTCCCTACTATGTCATGACCTAACCTCATGATCATATTCTGTAATGCCATAACCGATAGACGGCTGTCATCTACGATCAACACTTTCGCCATGTTAGAAAGTTTTGGGGTAAGGTATATAGAGGTTATCCATCAAAATTGCTAGTTTGAGATGAAAGAAGGACAGAGAAGAAGACCAAAAAACAGACATCATCTTCCTCTAAACTCTGGCTTTCTTTTTTCAAGGAACGCAGCTACACCTTCTTCCTTGTCCTCTGTTGAAAAAGTAAGGGCAAAGAGACGAGATTCAAGTTCAAGCCCTTCTTTCAGGCCGAGGGTGGAAGCAGCACGAACAGCTTCCTTGGCAATCTTTAGGGTAATTGGACTCATTTCAGCAATCTTGTTAGCCATGTTCATAGTAAAGTCTTCCAGTTCTTCTGGCTTAACAACGAAATCAACGAGCCCCCATTCAAGAGCAGTTTTTGCATCGATCATTTCCCCGGACAAAATCATCCACATGGCTTTGCCTTCTCCAATTAAACGAGGTAGCCTTTGAGTTCCACCCCAACCTGGAATAATGCCAAGCTTGATTTCTGGCTGCCCTAACTTTGCGTTTTCTGAAGCAATTCTAATGTCGCAAGCCATGGCAAATTCACAACCCCCTCCGAGAGCGTAACCGTTTATCATTGCGATTACTGGCTTTTGAAAGCGAGCAAGTTCATGGAAGACCTTGTCAGGTCTGAAATCTTCATACATTTGAGCAGCGTTTTTATCTTTGAACTCGTTGATATCTGCTCCGGCGATAAATGCTTTTTCACCGGCTCCTGTAACGACAACCACAGAAACGTCGGAATCTTGAGCAAATTCAGCGAACGCGTGATCTAGTTCGTCTCTAACAGTTTGATTCATCGCATTTAACTTCTCTGGGCGATTAATGGTTATTTTTCCAACCTTCCCGATTTTTTCGACAATCAGAGTTTCATATTGCATTAATTATTGGCAATGCCCCTCTAAAAAGAAGTTTTCGAACATTGGTTGGCAAATTTATTTTGGCGCTAAGTCTCATTAAGCAATCAGTTAAGAATAGGCTTAACCGGCACTTAGAGAAAGAAAGGATTGTTGATGCAATTCATGGAAATTATAAATTTTGGGGGAATGTAGATAAAATCAAGAGGTAAGATTAAAAAATAATAGCGCTAACCAGCGCATGACTGCTGTCTCTTATTTGTAAGAGAGAGTGGGTGATAGAAGATGAAAGCATACTTGAAAGTTTTATTGCCTATAGTGTTGGCTATTTCTATGGTAGCCATCTACACTAGCCCCTCAGTTGCTACTGAGGAAGGCACAATCCTAATCGATATTTCCCACGGATCATATCACACTTCCTATGAATGGTTCAAGGGAAATTGGACTGCCAAAGGATACACTGTTGAAATCAACAATGGCACCTTTGCACTTGACGAACATGTTGAAGCCCTCTTGTTACCTGGCCCTGAGGTCGCCTATAATGAGTCAGAGGTTCAGGCAATCCTTGACTGGTACTCAACAGGAGGCAAGTTTATCTGGATTGCTGGAGACAGCGACTACGGAGGATACTTCCTTTCCAACTCCTCAGTCAATCCTCTTCTTGAAGCACTTGGCGCTAACTTGAGGATGTCCAGAGACGCTGTAGATGATACTGTCAGCAATGATGGTGCCTCCTACAGAGTAATTGCTAACCAGCCCGGAACCGACGCTGTTGC
>JALTMP010000178.1 GCA_027001645.1 Candidatus Heimdallarchaeota archaeon | reverse complement strand
GGCACTGGCAGTGGTTCTTTGACGGCATATCTTTCTCGAGCAGTTGGTGAGACTGGGCTGGTTCACACCTTTGAGGTTCGAGAGCATGCACACGAGGCTGCGAAGCGGAATCACGAAGTGCTTGGGTTGGTGAATATTAGACATTACTTGCAAGATATTTTGGAAGAGCCCGCTCCTCTTGAAGATTCTTCAGTAGATGCTGTTATTCTTGACATGGGTGAGCCGTGGCGAGCTCTTGGCGAAGCCAAAAGATTGCTTAAACCAAGTGGGACGATAGCGATTTTTGTTCCAACATACAATCAGGTTGAAAGGACTTACGAAGGGTTGTTGGAGCAGGATTTCGAGAAAATTGAAGCAATTGAAGTAATTGAGCGTCCGATTCAGTTGAAGAAGAATGCGATTAGGCCAGTTACCCGGATGATAGCCCATACAGGATTCCTTATGTTTGCTCAGAAAATCGTGTAACTGGTCAGTGTTTCTCACTTTTGACGTCATTTTTGAATTTGCGCCCTTCTAGATGTTTAAAATTCACAAGAGTTGTATGGCTCATAGTTTTGAAGGGATGATATCCTTGGGAAGCGATGAGAATATTGTGGTTGTACAAGAGTTGCACAAGGCGTATTCACTCGGGAATACTGTTGTTAGGGCGCTGAATGGTGTTTCTCTGAACCTCAAGCGGGGAGAATTTCTCATTGTTATGGGGCCTTCCGGGTCTGGAAAGTCGACCCTTGTGAACATGATCGGAGGAATTGATAAGCCGGATTCCGGCTTAGTTCGAGTGGACTTTGGCGAGAATCATGTCATTCGCTTGAATGAGCTGTCCCCAAAAGAATTGACCCGATTTCGGCGGCAAAATGTTGGGTTTGTTTTTCAGTTTTACAGCCTAATTCCTACGCTCACAGCGGGTGAGAATGTCGAATTGGCAGCAGAATTAATTGATCTGAGGAGCTCGGAAATTAAGGAAAGAACTAGGGAAGTCCTAGAAGCAGTAGGGTTGGGTGATAGACTCGACTCTTTTCCCTCGCAGTTATCAGGAGGAGAAAGACAGCGAGTAGCTCTTGCCAGAGCACTCGTTAAAAGACCGAAACTACTGATTGTTGATGAGCCAACAGGCCAATTAGATGAAAAGACGGGACATGAAATGGTGCAATTGATTAGATCTACGAGTGAGCAGTTTGGCTCAACAGTAGTAATGGTTACACATGACGTTTCCTTGAAAAAATACGGGGATCGCGTAATTCACTTATCATCGGGGCAGATCATCAAGGAAGAAAATAAGACGTAAGGGAGTGGTGTGGATTGAAAAAAACCTATAAGTCTGCCTCAAGAGACCTCTATTTCCATAAGGGCAGAAGCCTAGTCATCATAATCGCAGTCATATTTATCATCGCCTTTCCTTTGGCCTTGCAAAACCTTGCCCCCAATTTGAGAGAAACCATTGAGTTGGAGCAAGAAGAATACAAACTGTCGCATTTCAATTTCATTTTCGCAGGGTATCTCCCTGCAAGGTTTATTGAAAACATTACTTTCTGGGTCGAAGATGAGCTCGGACGACCAGTGAGTGCCGAACTGGCAAGGATTCAGCTGGTGCATAAGTATCAAATTTCCTCGGGGGATTGGTTGCAAGCAGACTTGGTTTCAATAAATGACTTTGAGAATCCATCTCTTAATTTAATGCAGGTAGATGCTGGGCGTGCCCCGCTAACTGAAAATGAAGTTGCTGTGTTAACTTCTTTCGGTGAGAAAGAGAGCATTCCAATAGGATCAGAAGTAGAGTTACAAACCCCCATAGGAATTCAGCAATTCAAAGTGACCGGATACATTAGATCAATAGAGTTTGCTTCATATGGCCTTATTCAAAGAGGTTTGTTCTTCTTCAATACGCTAAGTATGAACAAATATCTTGGGTTACCGCTGGATTCTGACTTGCGAAATAGTTTCCTTATCTACATTGATGGGGAAGTAAGCTTGGAGGAGGAGCGAAGAGTCATTGATAGAGTCAATCTAGAAGTGGAAAAACTTGTTGAACAGAATAAAAGTCCTCCAATCTCTTTTCCGTGGCTTACGAGGAGAGTCAGTTTTAGGCAAAGCCTATCCGACGCACTGGACATTACGTCAAAATACATGATTGTCTCGACGATATTCATTTTCTTAATTGCTGGTTCAATTATCTTTGTTGTCATGCACAGATATGTCCAGGATCAAAAAGTCATTATCGGGGCGATGTATGCTTACGGAATTCATAAACAAGAAATCATCCTGAGCTATGTTTACAGGACATCATTATTATATCTGGTTGGAAGCATAATCGGTTATTACTGGGGAAAACTACTGTTGGATAAGATGACAGCAAAGCTCGCGGATTCTTGGGGGTTGTTTGGGTACAAGACGGGGTTTTCTCTTGGAAGTCTTGTTTTTACGTTCTTTTCCGCATATGTTATCCTGATTCTTTTTACTTTACTGGCCTTGAAACCCATTTTTGCACTGACTCCCTATGAGGCAATGAGGGGAAGAGGCACTGATCTCAAAAGTTCTAGAGCTTTGTTCAAGTTATCATCGATTGTTCGCTTACGAGCCGTCAAGTACGGCCTTCGCAACCTTTTCAGAAGCCGGACCCGAACGGTATTAACAACGCTGAGTTTTATTCTTGCCCTCACGTTCTCTGCTTCCATCATGTACACGGATTATAGCACTCGAGCGTCTGTCGATGTGTTTTTCGAAAAAAACGTAAACTTTGAGATTTACGCTCATACAGGGTTTGAAGATGCTGCCAATCTGACTAGACTTAGCATCATTAAGCAAGTGGATAATGTAGCAAGTGTTGAACCCCGATTTCAGCTCTTTGGAAATATCAAAGGACACCCCGAACTTGTCACCTATCTAGTCGGATTAGAATATGGGTCAAAGGCATTCACCCCTCCTATTATCAAAGGACGAAACATCCAGCAGAATACATCTGAAATACTTATCTCGAACTACATAGCCAACGTTTACGGGTACTCTATAGGACAAGTGATTACGCTGACCATTTTTAATAAGGAGATGAATTTCACAGTAGTTGGAATTCACAACGATAGTTTCCAGACCATTTCGATAATTGCAGACCTAGACTATTTGAGCTCTCAGTTCTTGGTTCCTGGAACTAATGCGACGTATTCCCAGTTGCAAATCCCAATGTACAACATTTTGATGATAACCCTAAAGGACAAATCTAAGACTCAGCGGACGGTCAATTTGCTAAACACAGAATATGAGTGGATTGAATATGCTCTTTCGGTTGAAGTCATCCACAGACAGCAAAAGAGCTTTGTCGAGTCCCAAATCCAAGTGGTCTATATCTTGGTCCTCTTAGGCTTGATTGTTGCTTTTATGACCGTCTTTACAACCCAATTTATTTCAATGGTAGAACGAGACCTCGAGTTTGGAATGCTTCAAGTTTTCGGAAAGTACAAGCAAGAACTATACCGAGAAACATTGGTAGAAGTGTTCATCGTGTGGCTAACTACCATCTTGGCTGTTTTTGTCCTAAGTCCGATAGTAGCCGAACAAATCTGGATAGGTGCTGTTGCCAATCAGATTCTGTATGTTACGTTCTATGTTTCGGGCATTACCCAAGTTTTCATCGGAGTCTTTGGGCTCATCTCTCTCCTAATCTCGCATGCACTAAGTTTTAGGTGGGCTACCAGTTTGAAGCCTCACGAAGTAATTCGAGAGGAATAACGCCATAAGGACAGAGAGAAAACAAACAAGTCTCGATTGCAAACAAAAGAAATGTTAGGAGCACCTATTTTGTTTATATAATTACGATGCATAGTGTGAAAAATCTCAAAGGATAGCCCGAGATTCCAGACTAGAAAGAACATAAGAAGTGATGACCTACTTTAAAATAATGCTCGCTCCTTCACTAGCTATACCGCCGTCTCACAATGAGATCGCATTTTTTCTGGACCATGGCATTGAGACCGAGCTATCCATTGAAGGAGCAAAACAATTGGCAACAATGGGCTTGAAAGCAGGAATAAGAGCGTTGGATCTTCGTGACCGAGAAAAACTCCTCAAGATAATTGCGAAAATGCGAGAGATACCCTTCCCGGTAGAAATTAGTAAAGACGTTGAACAGATTTTGGAAGTTTTTTCTATTGGAGAAAAATATCTCCAATCACGTTTTTCAGAGGCATTAAGCCATATCTCCATGTTGCTGGATGAAGAGAATTTCCCCCCGTTTTTGCAAGTAGAAATTCTCATTATTGCTTCGAACTGTCATTTTGCACTGGAAAATGTTGAAAAAGCATTCGAGTTAGCTACAACAGCTGTGAAAACAGCTGATGCTACCGGAAACGAGTGGAGACGCATACAGGCAATGACCCGTCTAGCGAATGCTACTTTCTCAAAGAGGAATTACAGACTAGCAGAAAGCATGTATCGACATCTACGAACCATTATTCCTTTTGAAGATGACTTCTACACATTCTTGTTTTCAAATAATCTTGCAGCATCATTATTTCACCAAGGAAAGATCCAGGAAGCAATTAAGGAATTAGAAATTGCCCTTTTCCATGCAGATAGTGGAAATGTTGGAGATATCATGAGAGGGATAATCCATCAAAACATTGGAGAAGCAAACTTGATACTTAACCGCACCGAGGAAGCAAAGAATCACTTGCTTAAGAGTAAGAAATTGTTAGAACAAGACAGTTCTATCCAAGTCATCTATTTGGCCGAGACACTCTTGATGCTGGTTGAAGCACTAACACTCCGGAATGAAGTGGAAGAAGTTTCTAAAGTTCTAGACGAGTTTAGAAAGTTACTAGCTAGGTTTCCAAAAGACAATATCCCTCTTCGAACCAAGTACTTAACAGCAAAAGCAATTTTTGAACTTTCAAGAGCCAATTTCTCATTCGCGGCTCAGCTCATAAAAAAGGCACTAGAACTTGAAGAAGAAAAGATTCGGGATTCAAATCTACTTCTATGGAGATTGCATGCGTTTATTTCATTGATCCTCTACCAGTTCTCCAAGCACCCCAAGCATCTTGAAGTTGCAAAGAACCGAATTGAGAAGCTCAAGGAAGTGGGTGCTAAAAGCAGTTATGCTCACTTATTAGCACAGATTCATTACCTAAGCGCCTTGGTCGGATATTATTCT
>JALTMP010000177.1:12216-17998 GCA_027001645.1 Candidatus Heimdallarchaeota archaeon | reverse complement strand
TTCCCTCCCCCCAAAATCCACCATCGACGGAAACTCTGAAAGAAATAGTCCCAATTGACGGCAGTGAGCCATACGATATGAAAGAAGTCATTCGGCGAATTGCAGATCCAAATAGCTTTTTCGAAATTCACCCCAATTGGGCAAGAAACATCATTGTAGGTTTTATTCGCATCGAAGGCCGAGTGGTAGGAGTGATAGCAAACCAGCCTCTCTATTTAGGAGGCGCAATAGACTCAGATGCTTCAGACAAGAGCTCCCGATTCATCCGATTTTGCGATGCTTTTAACATCCCCCTCTTGACACTCGTCGATGTTCCGGGTTTCATGCCTGGACTAAAGCAAGAAAGGGAAGGAATAATACGACACGGCGCGAAAATGTTGTTTGCCTATGCGGAGGCGACAGTTCCAAAAATTGCAGTCATTCTCAGAAAGGCCTTTGGGGGAGCTTACATTGTCATGAGCTCAAAGCACTTAGGTTCGGACATGAACTTTGCATGGCCTAGTGCTGAACTTGCGGTCATGGGGGCAGAGGGTGCGGTGAAGATTTTATACCGAAAACAGATCGCAACAGGGAACAACAGCGAACAAATGCTCGAGAAGTTTATTCAAGAGTTCAAAGAGGAATTTGCTAATCCCTACCAAGCTGCTGAAAACGGCTATGTGGATAAAGTCATTTTCCCAGAAGAAACAAGGGGAGAAATCATTCGAGCACTCAAATTTTTAGACACGAAGCGATTGCAACCCCCAAAAAGAAAACATGGCATAATTCCAGTTTAGGAAGATTGCGAGAGGAGAAAAAATGCAGAGCAAAACACAATTATCGGCCTATTTGAAGAAGCACTTGCCATTCTGGGGATTATCTCCCAAAGGCCTTGCAGACCCAAAGTTAGTAATTGAGCTAGCTAGAATCGGCGCAATTGGAATATTCGATACCGAGGGACTAGCTCCCGAGAAAGTAAGAACGACCATTCAAAGGATACGAGAGGAACTCAATTCTAAGAACAAAATTTGGGGCTTAAGAATCTCCAGTCTTGAAATGGCAGAATCTCTTGAAGCCGAAGGAATTCACGTTCCTTTAGTGATTGTTGCAACGCAGGCACCCGAAAACTTGTTCCGGGTTTGTAGAGGTATTTCCGATCGTCTTATTGGTGAAGTTGTTTCAATTGAAGAAGCGAGAAAAATCGCGAATTTGGTTGATTTCTTCCTCGCAAAGGGAAATGAGGCAGGGGGAGTGATTGGAGAGACAAGCATTTTCATTCTACTCCAGCAATTCTTTGAAGCGGGCTTACCATTCATTGCTCACGGGGGCTTTGGTCTTTTCAACGTAGCTCCAGCGTTTGCAACAGATGCATTAGGGGTTGTTTTTGACTCCCAACTTTATCTTTTCCCAGAAAGCCCTTTGCCCAGTGAAACGAAAGAGTACTTACGATCACTCAGTTTCACAGATACTTACGTAGCGGGAGAAGTCTTTGGCATAAGATATCGAGTTGTGGGAAAACTTGCTAATAGAGCAATTAGGAACTTAAAAGAAAGAGAAAAGGAATTTATCAAGCGGGACGATCAGAAAGGATGGAAAGAATTCATTCATAACCTGATCAAGGAGCAGACATTCTTTGCACAGAAAAACCCAAAAGACGCCCTCATTCCACTAGGACCCGATCTCGTATTTTCTAAGCAAATTGAGAAAACATACAAAACGTTGTCTGAGTTCTTGCAATCCCTTGCCAAAGTGATACGGGACCAGTTTGCCCAAGCTGGAGCAAAATGGCCATTCAGAGAAAACGCGCCACTAGCTAGAGAGTTTGGCGTTAGACTTCCGATTTCGCAGGGACCAATGGCAAACGTCAGTGATAACCCAGATTTTGCGTTAGCTGTTTTTGAAGAAGGAGCCTTGCCTCACCTAGCTTTTGCTGCAGTAAGGTTGGAACATGCACGACGAATGTTGATAGAAACAAAGATGAAACTAAGAGAGAGACCTTTCGGTTGTGGAATCATAGGATTAGAAGCAAACCGAGACCGAAGAGAAGAACATCTTAGTCTATTACGAGAAGATAACCCCCCGTTCACGCTTATTGCAGCGGGGAGTATTGATCTTGCCAGGAAAGTGCAAGCAGAAATCTCTCCGGTGTTACTTCACACGCCTTCCTTAGACCAATTTAAGCAAGCAATCAGCAACCAAATCTTTGCGACGATACTTGAGGGATCTGAATGTGGAGGGCATATTGGACTCCTTTCTTCGTTTATTCTTTGGGAAAGCGTTGTGGAATTCATTCACTTTAACAGAGAGAGCATCCGTGAAAAACCACGAATAGTTTTCGCAGGAGGACTTGCAACACCCATATCTTCAGCAATGCTGGCTTTAATGATTTCACCGATAATTGATGACATCCTGCCAGGAATCCAAATGGGAACAGGTTATCTCTACACTGACGAGATCGTCAGAACTGGTGCATTATCTCCAACATATCAAGAATTATTGATTGAAGCAAGAAAAACCAAGGTGATCGGAGCAACAGTCAATACGAGAGCACGGGTTCTCCCCACAAGATATGCAGAAATTATCCAAAACCACGAAATACAATCTTTGCGTAAAGAATTATCCCTTTCCGCTCGCAAAAAACTCTTCGAACAAGATAATCTTGGGTCATTGAGACTTGCAGCAAAAGCCATCAAACGGGCAGCCCAGTCCCATAGTCCAAAGATGAGAGAAATGAAAGGCTACGTGCAAGTATCAAAACAAGAACAGCTTGAAAAGGGATGCTACCATGCAGGAGAAATCGTTAGGATCAAGAAAAGCGTCATAAGGATTCATGACCTCCATTACGATGTCACAAAAGGTGCAGAAGAATTACTTTCAAAGCTCGAACCCGTAGCTCTAGAAGCCCTTACTTCACCAGGAGTAGAATCCAAAAATAAGACAGAGATCCAAGATTCCTCCAAAACAATAAGGGACCATGGAGAGGAAGGACAAAAACCGATTATTATTGCAGACCAAAAAGTTGCAATTGTTGGATTAGGAGCAATACTCCCAGACGCACACGATCCTTTAACATTTTGGAAAAACATTGTTTCCAAGAAATACTCAATCATCGAGGTTCCACCGGACAGATGGGATCCAGACATATATTATGACCCAGATCCCAAAGCTGAAGGAAAGACATACACTCGGATTGGAGCATTCGTGAGAAACTTCGAATTTAAATCAATAAAATACCGCATTCCTCCAAAAATCGCTGAACACATGGACGAGGTGCAAAAGTGGGCGATAGAGGCAGCACGACAAGCCTTGGAAGACGCGAATATACCCACAAATGGAAAAGAACGGTTGCCGATTGCAGTAATTGTTGGAAATTCCGTTGGCGGAGAAATCCAATACTATACGAACCTCAGAGTGTTTGCACACGAATTCCTATCAGAACTCCAACACACCCCCGCATTTCAAAAAATGAGTGCAGTTGATCAGCAACGCATTATCGAGGAGTATTATGCCCGCATTAAAGAAAAAACCCCAGACATCACCGAAGATACCATGCCAGGAGAGCTGTCCAACGTCATCGCTGGCAGAATTGCTAATGTTTTCAATCTTACCGGAAAGTCAATGTCTACTGACGCCGCATGCGCATCAAGCTTAGCAGCGATTGACAGCGCAGTTAAGAGTATCCTAGCAGGAGAATACACAACTGCCCTAGTAGGGGGAGCAGACAGATCCATGAGCCCCCCATCTTATGTGAAGTTCTGTAAAATAGGGGCCCTTTCTCCCACTGGATCAAGACCTTTTGACGAAAGAGCGGACGGGTTTGTAATGGGCGAAGGAGCAGGTTTCATCGTCCTCAAAAGGCTAGACGTTGCGATTAGGGACGGAAACAGAATCTATGCAGTTATTGCTGGAACGGGCTCATCCTCTGACGGAAAAGGAAAAGGAATTACTGCGCCAAATCCCCTTGGCCAAGAACAAGCCTTGACGATGGCCTTAGAAAACGCAGGGGTGGATCCAGATGAGGTTGACTACGTAGAGGCACACGGTACATCTACCAGAGTGGGAGATGTCATAGAGCTCAACACCGTGAAAGCGGTCTACGGAACTAAACCTCGTAAGCAAAAACTCGCCATTGGGTCCGTGAAATCACAAATCGGGCATTTGAAAAGTGCAGCAGGCATAGCATCAATCTTGAAAACAACCTTAGCGATTTACCACAAAACAATCCCGCCCTCAGTGAATTTCGAAAAACCAAATCCTAAAATCAATTGGGAGGATGCCCCCTTCTTTGTACCAACAGAGCCTCTTGAATGGAAGGATGATGGGAAAAAGCTGAGAAGAGCAGGAGTGTCAGCATTTGGATTCGGGGGAACCAACTATCATGTGATCCTAGAAGAGTACGACCCCACCAAAGCCGAATACATTACTACAACAGCTGAATCCTTAGAAGGTCTCACAACCAAAAGAAGCGAGAATTTTTCACCTGAAAAAAAACCAATAGCCTTTCTCTTCACTGGGCAAGGATCTCAGTACCTAGGCATGGGGAAGGAGCTGTACGACACCAATGACATATTTCGGAGAATCATAGAAAAAGCAGAACGAATCTGCCGCGAATTTGGAGACTTCTCCATAAAGACGTTACTCTTTGGAGATCCAAACAAAACACCAGATGAAAACAGGAAAACTCTAAACCAAACGGAATTCACCCAACCAGCACTATTCGCAGTAGAAATGGCAATTTATGAAGTTCTAAAAGAAAAGGGGTTAAGCTGCAAATTTGTCGCAGGACATTCCCTAGGTGAGTATGGTGCTCTTGTCGCCGCAGAAATCCTCTCCTTCGAAGACGCCCTAAAAGCAGTAATCATACGGGGGAGAGCAATGAGCCACGCAAGCAAGTCATTGCCAGGGGCAATGGCGGCTGTATTCGCTCCGGTAGGGCAAGTGAGAGAAATAGTCAGCCGAGTCGAGTCGGGATACATCACGCTAGCAAACCTTAACTCGCCAAAACAAACAGTTGTCTCCGGAGACAGAGAGGCGATTAAAGAATTAATTGAACTATGCAAGAAACAACAAATCACTGCCAAGCAACTGCGCGTATCAACAGCATTTCATTCAAAGATTGTGGAAAAAGCAGGATCTGAGCTCTCAAAATTCTTAGAAACTATCACCTTTTCTCCGCCAAAAATCCCAATATTTTCCAATGTTACTGGAAAGAAATATCCTGACGACCCGCACAAAATAAGGGAATTACTAGCAATGCAGGTGGGATCACCAGTTCAATGGGTACGCATTGTTGAAAACATGTATTCGCTTGGTGCCAGAAGATTTGTAGAAATTGGGCCCAAAAAGGCCTTGTATAATTTTGCCCGAGATATTCTGACTGGCAAAGATTACGAGGTCTATTTTACTCTTGATCCCAAGAAAGGAGAAAGAAATTCACTGGAACAAACAATCAGAGACCTTAACCAACAAAAAGAGAGCCCATCTTTGCCCAAGATTAAGGAAAGTTCGCTCGGAATGCCTACAAGAGAAGAAAAAGTTCAATCCAAAATCTTCGAAATAACTAGCCCTGCGCTTGAAAACTTGGCACAAGAACCGGAATATCCTCAATTCTTGGAATACAGTAAAGAGATATTTGAGGAAATGGTTAAGGCAGGTTATGAGGCATTTAAGAAAACCCAGAAAAGAACCAAGCTTTTAGCAGAAAGCAGTTCTCAAAAGAATAATGAACTTCACTCGATCCAGATTGGTATAACAGGAGTTGGGTTGGGAACTCCGGGAGCGGATAGAGAAGTCTTTTCGGACA
>JALTMP010000177.1:0-12206 GCA_027001645.1 Candidatus Heimdallarchaeota archaeon | reverse complement strand
GACAAGAACATTGAGGATTTACTAGCAGGAAACAATCTAATTAGGGAAATCCCAGACCCACTCAAACACGAGATTCTTAAAAAGAACATTTATCGTTTGGTAAAAACTCCAGACGGAAAGGGCTCATTCCAAGCAGTGAACGACATTTCCCAAGTCATTAAACTGGCAGGCAGAATTGGCAGAATAGACCCTGTAGAGGATTTTGGGTTTGAAGAAAAGTTCCTAAATGCACTCGACATAACGACTATTTTAGCGATTAGCGCTGGACTCGAAGCTCTTAGGGATGCAGGAATACCGCTGGTTAAAACGCAAGTGAAAACATCTACTGGCAAAGTAATTGGAGGAGAATGGGCCCTGCCAGAAAGCATGCAAGAAGATACTGGCATCATATTTGCATCAGCATTTCCAGGATATGACAGCTTAGTAAATGAGTTGACACAATATTTTGAAAGCAAGGCCGAACAGTTTAGAATAGAACAAAACCGCACCATTTTTGACCAGTTACTAAATTCAGTATCGAATGAAGAAGCAAAAAAAGAGCTTCAGCGATGGATTGAAGAAAACAAATCAAGGCTCTTTGAGCAACAAGTTCCGGCATATCAATTCAGCAGAGAGTTCTTGTTCAAGATACTTGCAATGGGACACGCACAATTCGCCCAAATGATCAAAGCAAGAGGTCCTAACACTCAAATCAATGCTGCTTGTGCCTCAACATCACAGGCTTTCGGAATCGCAGAAGACTGGTTGAGAAACTCACGGTGTAGAAGGGTCATCATAATCACTGCAGATAATGCAGCTAGTGAAAAATTGCTTCCTTGGATTGGATCGGGCTTCTTAGCAGCAGGAGGAGCTTCAACCAAAGATAAGGTCGAAGAGGCAGCCCTTCCCTTTGGTCAAGGTAGACATGGATTGGTCATCGGAGCGGCAGCTTCAGCATTTGTCTTAGAAACAAATGATGCGTACGAGGAAAGAGGAGTCAAACCAATCGCAGTATTGCTGGGCACCCACTATGTGAACAGTGCATATCATGGTTCAAGACTAAATATTGATCATATTGCGGAACAGCTTGATAAATTCATAACCCGAATGGAGCGAACACACGGTATATCTCGACAAGAATTTGCAGAAAATGGAATGTTTGTATCTCACGAGACGTACACCCCTGCAAGGGGAGGAAGCGCAGAAGCAGAAATCGCGGCTCTAGACACTGCGTTCAGAGAGCATGCACGAAAAATAACGATCATTAATACGAAAGGCTTCACAGGACATCCCATGGGAGCAGGGGTGGAAGAAGCAATCGCAATTAAGGCTATGGAAAAGGGTGTTGTACCCCCCATCTACAACTACGATAAGATCGACCCTGTCTTGAAGGATTACAATTTTTCAAAAGGCCTACACAAGAGACTAGAATATGCGTTAAGATTTGCAGCAGGATTTGGGTCACAACTAGCATTTGTCTTGTTCAAACTGCACACTCCCTCGAATCGATTCACTAAACAGTACAAAGCATGGTTAGGGAAAATAGGCGGGTCACAATCTCAGCTCTTCAAGCAAGGTAGAGTCTTAAAAATGAAGAGACATTCGAGAGCGAACGGGTCAAAAGAGCCAATTGCTGAAGAGAAACCAAAAAGAATTCTCAAAGACATAGTAACAGCTCGAGCCAAAGAAACAGAAAATCACAAGACGTTAGAAGATGTCCTAGCAGTAATTGCCGAAATTAGTGGTTATGAGAAAAACGACATTGACCCGGATTTTGATCTTGAAGAAGACTTGGGAATAGATACCGTCAAACAAGCAGAAATTTTCGCAGCCCTGCAGAAACAACTTAACTTGGAAGAGTCCGCGCTAGAAAGCCTTGCTGATTTCAATACTCCTCGAAAGATCGCAGAGGCCATAAGAAACAATGATAAGTCATCGGAGCCAGTAGAAACAGAATCTATTGCCGAATCGGTCGAGTTAAAGATTAGAAAAGTCATTGCTGAACTAACTGGCTACGAACCCGAGCTGATAGAAGATCACATGGATTTGGAAGAAGACTTGGGAATAGACACTGTTAAACAAGCAGAAATCTTGGCGGAAATACGTCAAATTTTTGACCTGTCGGAAGACATAGCTTTCGACCCAGAGGAACTCAGCTCGGTTAAACAAATCGCCAGATTCGTCTCAAAACACATAAATCTGACAACCATTGAAACCCAGAATTTGACCACCCTAGAACTAGAAATAACTAACCGTTTGAAAAAGATCATCGCTAATCAAACAGGATATGAAGAAGCAGACCTAGATCCAAGGTTCGATCTCGAAGAAGACTTGGGAATAGATACCGTCAAACAAGCAGAAATCTTGGCGGAAATCCAAAACGTATGGCCAGATGCAAGGATCGAGGACTTTGAACCAGAGCGCTTGAGAACAATTCAAAGTATTGCAGAAGCACTCCTAGGACAGCAAGATCTTAACAAGGAACACCATGGCATGCGCCCGACAAAACCGATTCCAGACAAAGACGACCAGACCACTTCCATCCGAGAAGAAGTGGTGAAACAAGTCTACCGCATTATTTCTGAAATTACAGGATACGAGGAAAAAGATCTAGATGAAAAGTTTGATCTCGAAGCAGACCTTGGGATAGATACTGTCAAGCAAGCAGAAATCTGGAGTGAGCTTCAAGAAACATTCCCAAACTTAGATTTTGAAGAACTTGATTATTCTGAATCTCTAACGCTAGGCGATATAATCTCGGTTCTTTACGAGAAAATGTCACTTCATGAAAGGGAAACCCCTTCAAAGCAGAGCTTGCCAGTTTCATTCACTTATAAGCAGGAAAGCGAAGAACAGAGTTTAGAAGATCAGGTTAAGGCAGTCATCTCAGAAGTAACTGGCTATGACATGACAGATCTTGAACTAAACATGCTTCTCGAGGAAGATCTTGGAATAGACACTGTTAAGCAGGCCGAAATTCTCGGTAGCATCCAACAGCGATTTTCGATTCAAGAAAGTGAATTCGATGCCATAGAACTCAACACGATTGGAGAAATTGTATCCCTTATACGAAATCATGTGCATTTAGAACAAGATCCCATTGCTGCTTCCATTGAGGAAAACACGCAAGAAAAACCAGCGAGCAGAACTGAGGGGAATTTGGTAAAAGCAAGAAAACTCGTTGAAGTGAAAAAGATCCCAACGCAAGAAACGAATATAGGACTTGACGACCCTGTTCTCCTGTTATACTTAGCGAAGAAACCGCCAACGACCCTTACCAAAAAACTAGCAAAAAAGATTCCTGATTTAAGAGTCAGAAAAATTGGCGTCCGAGCGATAAAATCATCTCCACTTGATACACGTTACGTCATTCTCTTCGTGGACGAGGGAGAAAACCATCCAGACCTTCATGAAACATTTAAAGATCTATTCCAATACTTCCACAGTCAAATAAGTGCACTAGAAAACCTCAAACCAACCATAGTGGTTTGGATACCGTCCTCCAAACAAGAAGCTTTAGAAACACCATTATCAAGAGGAACAAGTGCGTTTGTCAAATCCCTAGGAAAGGAATACAGCCTAAGAGTTGAAACGATTGCTACTGAAGGCCCAGAAATTGTCGTTAATGAATTACTTGAACCAATGAGTGGACACGACGTTCTGATCCAACAGGATCGAAAAATGATCTTAATGGAAGCACCACTACCCTTAGATCACAAAAAATCAATACAACTTGACAAGACCGATTTGATTATTGCAACAGGAGGCGGAAAAGGGATTACCTTTGCCTGCCTCAAAGCATTAGTCGAGAAAACGCCAGCCCAAGTGGCAGTCATCGGCAGATCAAAACTTTCGGATAACTGGGAAGAATTAGCAGACATTACCGAGGAACAAATCCAAGAACAAGAGCGAGAAATTAAGAAAGAGCTTAAAAGCTCCAAAAAGAAGATTTCTCCAATCCAAATCAAGAGAGAAGTAGATCGGTTCAGAAATTCAATAATGCTAGCTAAGAATCTAAAAACCCTTCAAGGCCTGGTTCCGCGTATGCACTATTACTCGGCAGATGTCTCAGATGAAAACCAAGTCAGAAAAACAATTGCTTCCATTACAGCAGATTTTCCCGAGAGCAGAATTCTCTTAATCCACGGAGCGGGAATAGAAGAATCAAAGCAATTCAGCAAGAAAACATGGGAAAGATCAGCAAAGATTGTTTCAGTAAAGGTCAAAGGAATTGAATACTTGCTAAAAGCAATTGATAACGAAAGACTGATCAAAGTCATCTGCTTTGGCTCAGTTGCGGGCGTGTACGGAAATACAGGGCAAGGAGATTATGCATTTGCCAATGGTGTGCTTGGCGGCTATTCAACAAAACTAGCGTCTCACGGAATCCCAGCTCTTACCATTAACTGGTCAGCCTGGGATGAGATTGGGATGGCCACTAAAGGCTCAATCGCTACATTGCTACAACAAGCTGGAGTAGAACTTCTCAAAGTCAATGAGGCAACACAAGCATTCGTTTCCCTAGCGGGATCGGATGTTAACGGCGAATGTGTAGTCGCTCGATCTTTGGGGATCATGACCCCCGCACTCCCAGAAATCATGGAAAAAAATCGCCGATCTCAAGATCTTGCAAACATATTCGATTCGATTGAGGAAACCGACGCTAAGAGAGAAGCCACCAGGGAACTGCACCCCTTGAATGATCGTTTTATGAATCATCACCGAATTCAAGGAACGCCCTTTCTGCCAGGAGTCGTCGGACTTGAATTCATGGCAAGCATTGCAGGAAATGGTCAGAGACCGAGAATAATTCAAGAAGTAAGGTTCAGACGGGCAATCAAAATTACGCGTGAGGAAGCGATTCGGGTCAAGGTTACATACGACAAGAAACGAGGAGAAGCATCAATCAAGCCACTCAAACATCGTAAAAACAAGCTTTCACAACAAGACGTACCATATTTTTCCGCCAGGTTTGAAACATCTTACAAAGCGATCTCCAGCGAAGCACAGAACAAACCTCCGGAAGAAATAAAGAAAATTAAGAGCCAAGTTCTCACCCAGATAGATTCAAACAAGACACCGTTTACCCGTGAAAAGATCTATGAAATGCTGTTTCACGGCCCGGCCTTTCAAGTTCTCGATAGAATTGTTTCAATAGATGAAATCCAAGCAATTGGAATAATCAGATATCCGACGGACCTAGAAATTGGTAAGCCAGATTCAAAGTGGATGCCTATTTCAAATCCTGTTGCTATTGAAGCAGGATTCCAATTGGCAGGGTTAATCGGGGCATTATTTGCAAACGTCTCGATTCTCCCCTCAAGCATTGGAAAGATAACGTATCACTCGAACGATCAACTCGAAATCGCGATCGTTAAACATGTGAAGACTACAGCGTCCCATCTTATTTTTAACATAGATCTTTACTCAAAGGACGGCATAATAGGAATTGAACTTACTGACGTGGCAATGATAAAAACCCCATTTTCAATAACGAAGAATAATAGCGACGAAAGTCTCGGCCCAATCAACGATAACGACAAAATAACAAAACTTGTCAAAGAGGTGCTCGGAGCGATCCCCCACGAAATAGTACTAGCCAACACAAAAAATGCAAGAATGGGTGAGAGAGAGCTCCAAGTTAATATTCTATCAAACTATGAACGGAAGAGATACAATCAGATCTCACATGAACGAAGAAGAGAGGAATACCTCGCAGGAGTAGTAGCGGCTAAGAAACTAGCTCAAAGATCCTCATCACATTCATTGGGAAAAATTGAGATCAGAAAAACAGAATTAGGAAAACCGTTATTTTTCCCGCCTCCAGAAGATCCAAACCTAAAGCACCTTTCAATCACGCACACCCAGGGAATTGCCATTGCTTCAACGGACGCAGTTCCCCTAGGAATCGATCTGGAGAAAATCGAAGCTAGAAAGAAAGCATTCTACCGATACATGTTTTCTGAAAAAGAAAGAGCATGGATAAAAGAGAATGAGCAACGAGCAACGTTATTGTGGACTGCAAAGGAGGCATTCTTGAAAGCCGTTGGAATGGGGCTAAGAATCCATCCAAGGCAAATAGAGATTCTTCCTTCCCAACATGCCCCACCCAATGAGCTAGAACTAAACCTCAAACCGGAAGATCTTGTTTCAAGAATAAAGATTCCTAAGAATTCCATCATCAAAATTCTGGGCAAAGCCAATGATGAGTACGCCTTTTCATTGTGTAGAATCATAATTCCAGACCCCCACAACGCAGAAAAAGAACTCAGCAGGTGAAACGTAATGCGAATTGAAACAGTAGATTTCCCGTACAGAAAGCTAGGATTAGATGCAAAAATGTTTTTGCCCGACACGTTTAAAGACCAGATCCCATTGGTAATCAAGCTTAATGGGATGCAAGGGCAACCCCCGCACGAAGAAGCAAACCGCTATGCTCCTTGGCTGACTAAACAAGGGATCGCATTCTTCGCATACGATTACCCTGGCGTAAGAAATAGTCAGGGAAAATTCGATTATTTTTCGGCCCAGGAAAGTGTTGACTTCGCAATTTCCCTCCTAATGCGTGATGAGAGAATTAATCCGTTATCTGTTGGACTTCTCGGAGAAAGTTTTGGAGGAGCAATGGCCATCGCCCATGCTTCAAGAGATGATAGAGTAAGAGCTCTTGCTCTTCGATCGCCAGTGTTTGATACCTCATATATCGCAAAAATGCATGGATTCGAAATGCTTTACCGAATTTGGTTAAAAACGGGTGAAATGAGATTTACCTCAATGACGTCGGAGGAGTTAAGAAAAGAATTTAGTGTCCAAACAAGGTATTATAATCCATTAAATCTAGCCAAGCAAATCACGGTTCCAGTCAAAATGATTGTGGGCAAAAAAGATGAACTCCTTCCAATCGAAGGGTTCAGCCAACTAGCTGAAAGGCTAGGAATACAAAAGAACAAGAAGCGGTACCGGGAGGTAGACAACGCGAATCATAATTTTACAAATAAGGCTCATTTTGAAATGGCTGCAAAGGAATTCACAGCATTTTTCAGGCAAGTATTGAAAATGCCAGAAGTGGCAGTTCGAGAATAGGGAGGAAACCCAATTGATAAAGAAAAAAATCACTGTTTTTGGAAGAGAATATATTCTTGAAGAAAAGGAAAACGGCATCATAGTCATTAATGGCCAGGAATACAAGCCAAGAATTGAACAAGCAGTGGGAAAACATTACAA
The DNA here is from genome assembly GCA_027001645.1 of Candidatus Heimdallarchaeota archaeon. Taxonomy (GTDB): domain Archaea; phylum Asgardarchaeota; class Heimdallarchaeia; order Heimdallarchaeales; family JAJRWK01; genus JAJRWK01. Next base: position 5,003 of record JALTMP010000177.1, on the reverse strand, counting down.
GATCTGCGTTGAAAATACGTGGCTTGATGTCTTAATTACGGAAACAGGGATTCTCATAGACGGGGAAGAAATCAATGGCATAATAATGCCTTTTCTTGATCGGCCTCGAAAGATGGGAGACGCGGCTGGTGCAAAAGAGATAATCATTCAAGCACCGATCCCGGGAAAGATCACGCGAGTCCTTGTGAAAGAGAAAGAGGAGATCACTCAAGACCAAGAACTGTTTATTCTGGAAGCAATGAAGATGCGAAATAGGATTCTTTCGCCCGTCAATGGAATAATTGAGGAGATACTTGTTGAAAAAAACCAAAACGTAAATCAGGACCAAATTCTTGCTAGAATTATGCAGAAGTAGATGTTTGTGGTTGCAAACATCTTTTTTTGAGATTCACCGAGTCATTTCCCAGCGGCCTTTTTGTTTCCAGGGATTGTCGGTAGAGACAAGGAGTTGCCTCGAGGAATCACTTTCACGTGTAGCAATGGGAGATAAAATTGACGACAAGGATGTTTGCTGCGAAGCAACGAGATAGAACGCAGCAACGACCTTTCTTTCATACTCCGCTAATTCTTCAAGAATCGCTCGATCCTTGATGAATGAGGTTGATAGTTCACGGTTAATGAAGGCTTTGTCTTTTAGAATTATCGGAAATAACGTGTGATTAGTCTTTAAACCACCAATCTGCAATTCCTTTAGCGCTGTTTTTGAACGAATGATTGCCTCTTCTCGACTTCGACCCCAGACAATTAATTTCCCGATCAAAGAGTCATAGTCACCCCTTACCTCATATCCGGGATAAAGAAAAGTGTCGAACCTAGTTTCAGGTTCTGTTGGGATATGCAATCGCGTGATTCTACCAGTTTGCGGAAAAAATCCACCGAGGGGGTCTTCAGCGTTAATCCTGTATTCAATCGCGTGGCCTTTGAATTGAATATCCTCTTGCCTGTAGGGCAGTTCTTCACCCATGGCGATCCTTAATTGCTCAACAACAATGTCGATCCCGGTGATCATTTCGGTAACCGGATGCTCGACTTGTATGCGAGGATTGACCTCGTTGAAGTAAAGGACACCATTTTTCCAGAGAAATTCGGTTGTGCCAGCGTTCCGATACGCCAATTGCTTAGCAAAGAAAGTAACTTTTCGTCCGAGAGCGTCTCGCATCTCATCATCAAGAAACGAGGGCGCTTCCTCCAATATCTTTTGATGAGAACGTTGGATAGAACACTCTCGATCCCCAAGGTGAAGGACGTTCTTGTGATGATCAGCAAGAACCTGAACCTCGATATGACGAGGAGAATCAATAAATTTCTCAATAAAAATTTCATCTCTCCCAAAGTAGTTCCGAGCCATTTCTTGACAAGACTCAAAAGAATTTTCCATCTCATCCATAGATTGAACTAGCTCCATGCCTTTGCCCCCTCCACCATAAACAGCCTTAATGATAAGGGGAAAACCTACTTTTTCCGCTACGTCCAATGCGTGGTCTAGATCGCGCACATACTCATCAGACCCCGGGACTGTGGGTAAGCCAGCATCTTTTGCCATCTTGATTGCTTGAACCTTGTCGCCTAGGAGCCTTAACACTCCAGGTGAAGGGCCAACAAATACAAAGTGATTATTGACTACTTCTTCAGCAAATTCAGCGTTTTCACTAAGGAATCCATAACCGGGGTGGACAGCATCGGCACCCATTGATTTCATGATTTCAATGATTTTGTCAATGTCGAGGTAGGTTTCATTGACTCCCCCAGAGCCTAGACTTACCGCTTCATCAGCGAGGCGAACGTGTAACGAATCAGCATCACTTTCCGAATAAAGAGCAAGTGTTTTGATACCTAAAATTCGCGCAGCTCGAATGATCCGGATAGCAATCTCACCGCGATTGGCAATGGCAAGTTTTTCAATCACATGCGATAAAATTAGAGAGTTGTTATAAACCCCGTTAGTTTTTTACCATGAAAGAGTTTTGCAGAGGTAAAACATGCTGAACCAATGAATTCTGATAAAGAGAAAGACCGAAGAAGATTTTAGAAAGCAAAGAAAGACTCGCTCCCGACATGTGAAAACAAGCACTAGATAGGTTCATAAACAGCCGAGTGCCTTGCATAACTGATGGAGAGATCGTCAGCAACTGAAATACAAAATGAAGGCCTCGAAACGTCGCTTAGTCTCCCGAACGGAACCTTAGAAGTAATGGCGTTATTGGTGCTCATAACGTTAGTGCTGACGATCGAAGTAATAGAATTCTTCGCCGACGCAATACTGCTGTCGGCAGCCCTAGTCGTGATGCTGATAATTGTCTATCAAAATCAAGACAAAACAAGGCAATCAAAATACAAGTCTTCGACCAACCGAATTTATGGTTTGTTCTTCGCATTAGGGGTTATTCTTTACTCTTGGATGCTACTCGTAATTGGAAGCGTTACTTCCATTTACCAAGCTTATTTCATTTTCTACACGGTTGGAGGCATCATAGCACTTCTGTTCAACATTATCCTAATTCTCATTCTAACTCTGGGTTACTATCTCATTGGCATTTACTTAGCAGAAAACTTCCTTCATCTTGCCGTCAAATCAAGAAATGAGGAAGAATGGGAGTACGTCCTAACAGATCCCATTGATGCCTACCGAGTTATTCTCCAGGCATTAATCCTCATTTACATAACAGCAACATCACTCGTGGTGTTTGCTTGGTGGCTCATTCCATTAAACTCTAGAGGATACATCTTAACAAAGATAGCCGTACCATTGCAATTAGTAGTACAAATTAATGATGGAAGATATTGGTTCGTATTTCCGACGTTTAGAGCAGGAGTGTTTCTCCTCTTAACAGCCGTTTCGGCAATGCTCGTTATTGCCTACAAGTTTGAGGACTATGAAAAAAAGAACCTGAGCTTGCTCATGTCCAAGAATGGGTTCTACGGCATTCCTCTCATAATTATGCTTTTCATCGTGGGAATCTCAGGCTTCCTCGCTCTCCACATTAACGCTCCATTAGTTGTGATCGGTCTAATCATTATCTTCGGGATAATCATTGGGCTAACAATGTTTTCAAAATCTCTACGGGATAAGAAACCAAGACGACACACTTGTGGCAGGAAACGGAGATTGTCGGAAAAAAACTGCCCATATTGTGTGAAGGACACTCGCCTCGCTCAATATTACATCACTAGTAATTCATTATCTTTACTTACATGTCCTATTTGCGGGGAGCCAAAAGAAACAGTTAGCAGATCCTGCAAGAGTTGCAATGGTCTAATAGTAACGCGTTGTCCCGTATGCCAGTGGGTTATTTCACCCATCTGGAACCAGTGTATTCACTGCGGGAGCCGAATAACCCCAATCCCCAAAATAGCTCTTTCACCCAGAGAAAAACCCTTCGCTAATAAAACACTCATAGCTTTGCTTGGTCCGTTGTTATTACTTATTCCAACTTATGTTCTAATTCTCTTCTCATTTGTAACTATCAAATTCAATCCTTTTAACATTGTCTTCTTTTCGCAACCCTCGCAAATCCTAGTAGATGGGTCGTATGGTGGACTGTTGTTTCCGTCGTCAAGAATTGAAAAAGCACGAACCATAATGGTCAAGAGTGCAATCATTACAACAGTGTTGCTAGTCAGCAGTACCGTAGCGATTATTGCAATCCTGGCTGAAAAGTCACGGTACACAGAATGGCTGAGAATCTTCAGCATTAACCTTCTCGCGTCTCTCTTCTTGCCCATCATTTCTGTGTTCATGGCCTGGGAAATACTCATGATCAGCTCACTCCAAATCATTCCATTGATAATCATCCTCATTCCAATTGTCTTAGTTGCATACATTCGAGGAAAACGGGCATTACTTCGCCTAGAGAATTACCAAGTAAGTATTTCCTTCTTGCATGTTGAGAAAAAACAGAAAGAGAAACAACAGACACAAACGACACTACAAACCCGAGATTCGATCAAGGCGGTGAAATCATGACAGTAGAACATGAAAACAAAAAGCCTATTGGCTCAGAAGCCCAGCCATCAGTCATAAAACCTCCCCCGCTCTTTACATTCTCATCACCGGCAGAACCGAGGCAAAAACAGATAGTTGCAGTTTTGTCCTTAGTAACCGGGTTAATATGGATCTTTTCCGTTCCAGCAGTTTTGGGACAAATAGCGAGATCAGAAAATGCGTTATATACACGAATTGTCAGTTTCAAGGGAGGCGATTTATTTGTTAGTCTATTTATAGGTTTACCAGGAGTGTATTCTGACGAGCCTTTTATTTTGTTGACTCTACTCGCCGAAGGCTTATTTATTGCACTCATAGAAAACCTCATTCTTTTAGTCGTAGCTATGGGATATCCGTTCGTCTTCGGGATCTTTATGGGTAGCTGGTATGAGTCGAAAGGATCGGGCTTTATGTCCTATGGAATTGATCTCTGGTTTAGAATCTCAATTCCCATCGGGTTCATGGTCTCAATTGTCGTGTTTGGAAATGATTTCATTTCTGGTGACGAGTTTACTAATAATTTTATTAATGGACATTCTCGCATCAGCTTCGAAACATTCTTATCAGAACAATTGCTGCCCATCCTACTAGTAGCCTTTTTTATGTTCATTTGGATATTTGTAAGCGTTCTGTTTGTATTGCTCTTTATATTTGTCCCTACCAGCATGGGGTACAGAGTCGGCTTGTGGGTGACCCAAGCAGTAGGTGAAGAATCATGAGCACAACCACAACAAAGCGTAAACAACGGCCTCTCCTAGGCATTGGTGCAACAATTGTACTTATTGTAGCAATGCTACTTCTGTCAAACAGCCTTGGAGGAAGCTCAATGAAATCAGTAAATGAAGCTCCTCCTCAAAACCAAGAGAGCGTTGAGTTTTCAGGAGAGCCCAGCCAACAGCTCGGATCAGGATTATTCACGCCTGGTGGAGGAGACATCTCATTTCCCAGCGTAAGCATTCCCCCCATATCCTCTTTCCCATCATTACCGGGTGGGGGCCTCCCCCCAATTAATCCCCCCAAC